>NZ_BAABFP010000011.1 GCF_039541115.1 Angustibacter luteus | reverse complement strand
GTGTGGTGTCGGTGATGGTTGTAGATGTGTAGCCATCGGGGCAAGGCGTCGCGCCGTGCTTGTTCGCTGGGGTATGGGCGGGCGTAGGCCCATTCGGTGGCCAGGGTGCGGTTGAAGCGTTCGACCTTGCCGTTGGTCTGAGGCCTGTAGGGGCGGGTGCGGTGGTGCTGGACGGCGAGGTCGGCCAGGGCGTGGGTGAACTGATGTGAGCGGTAGCAGGACCCGTTGTCGGTCAGCACCGCGGACACGGTAATCCCGCAGCTGGCGAACCAGGCGTGGGCGCGGGTCCAGAACGCGGCGGCGGTGGCGCCTTGTTCGTCGGGCAGGATCTCGGCGTAGGCGAGTCGGGAGTGGTCGTCGATAGCGGCGTGCAGGTAGCCGTAGCCCAGGTTTGGTCGGTTGCTCACCCGGCGCGGGCGGTTGAGGTCGCGGTGGGCCTGGCTGTTGCGGCCGCCCTCGGCGCGGCCCAGGACGCGCCAGCCGCCGCCGTCGGGGATGCGGCCCAACTTCTTGACGTCGATGTGGACCAGGTCACCGGGGCGTTCGTGCTCGTAGCGGACCACCGCCCGGCGGATCGCCTGGCGGGTGGCCAGATCGGTGTCGGCCAGCCGGGGCATGCCCTCACGGCGAAGGATCTTGGCAACCGTCGAGGCCGGCATGCCCAGCCGTGGTCCGATCCGCGCCGGCCCCCACCCGCGCGTGGTGCGCAGATGAAGGACTCGCCGGACCAGACGTCGTCCGGTCTGGTGCGGGCAGCGCAACGGCCGGCTGGACCGGTCACCCATCCCGGCCGGCCCACTCTGGCGGTAACGGGCGGCCCAGCGGGCCGCGGTCGTCGGCGAGACCTGGAACCGCTCGGCAGCCCGGCGCAGCGGCCAGCCCTCATCAACGACACAGCGAGCCAGCCGAAGCCGACCCAGCTCGGACAAGGGCGCATTACGGTGAGACACGAGGACCTCCGTTGACGTGTGATGCCTTCGACAGCTCCACACC
>NZ_BAABFP010000010.1 GCF_039541115.1 Angustibacter luteus | reverse complement strand
GGGTGAGGCGGTTGCGGCTGGTGCTGAGGAGGCGTCGGTGCAGGCGGGGGTGGTGGCGGCTGCGGCGGAGCAGGTGTCGCGCAATGTGCAGACGGTGGCGGCGGGGTCGGAGCAGATGGGGGCTTCGATTCGGGAGATTGCGGTGTCGGCGAATGAGGCTGCTCGGGTGGCGTCGCAGGCGGTGGGGGTGGTGGAGTCGACGAATTCGTCGGTGGCTCAGCTGGGGTCGTCGTCGGTGGAGATCGGGAATGTGGTGAAGGTGATCACCTCGATTGCGGAGCAGACGAACTTGTTGGCGTTGAACGCGACGATTGAGGCGGCTCGTGCGGGTGAGGCGGGTAAGGGTTTTGCGGTGGTGGCGGGTGAGGTGAAGGAGCTGGCGCGGGAGACGGCGCGGGCGACGGAGGATATTGCGCGTCGGGTGGAGGCGATTCAGTCTGATACGCAGGGTGCGGTGGCGGCGATGGGTCAGATCAGCGAGATCATCGCGTCGATCAATGACTATCAGCTGACGATTGCCTCGGCGGTGGAGGAGCAGACGGCGACGACGCAGGAGATGTCGCGGAACGTGACGCAGGCGGCGTCGGGTTCGGGGGAGATCGCGGTGAACATCGGTGGGGTGGCGGCGGCGTCGGCGTCCACGACGGAGGCGGTCTCGCAGTCCCGGGTGGCGAT
>NZ_BAABFP010000009.1 GCF_039541115.1 Angustibacter luteus | reverse complement strand
CGAGGAGCTGTCGGTGATGGCGGCCCAGCTCCGCACCCAGATCGCCCGCTTCACCTACTGAACGTGCACCACGGATCACGGAGCGCACCGATCTGCTTGCGATCGGGTGCACCGGACGCGTCGGCGTAGCCCTCGGCCGCGGGGTAGGCGACCCTGGGAGCACCGACGACATGGGGTGGTCCGCCGATGGCCTACACGCTGGTGGGGGCGCCCGCGCTGGGGTTCGACCTGGTGCGGACGCCGAGCGGGGCGAACGTCGCCGAGGTAGTGCTCCGCGGGCTGTGCGCCGACACCGCCACCATGCAGGCGCTGGCCAACGCGCACCCGGGCTCGTGTCGGCCCGAGTGCTGGCGCGAGGCCAGTGCGGCGGCGGACACGCTGCCCCGGATGACGACCGCGCTGGCCGCGATGCCCACCGAGCTCGACCTGGCGGCAGCGGGCGAGCCGCTGCCGACGCAGGAGCTGCTGACCCGGCTGACCCAGGCACCGCTCGGCGACCTCGAGGCGCTGGACAGGTTCCTGCGCCGGGACGTCCTGGACTGGACGTGGGAGGTCGTGCAGGACGTGAGCCTGCAGCGGCTGCGGGACCGGTTGGCCTGCGACGTCCTGTGCGACGCCGCCGCCTCGGCGTTCTGCGCGACCGTGCTGGACGACGACCGGCGCCGGCACCTGGCCGGGCCCTACCTGTCCGTGGCCCGCACGCTGCCCGCTGAGCCGGTCGACGGCAGCGACCCCGGGCCGGATGCGCCCGACCCCGTGACCGCCCTGCTCGCCCAGCTCTCGAGCTGGGACGAGCGCGACCGGGAGGACTGGCGGGCCGCGGTGGACCTGCTCCGGACCGGAACCGGAAGCTGGGCCGCGGCGATGCACGACGCCGGTTGGGCGGCGCACCTGTCGGGCCGCACGCGGACGACGGCCGCGCACCAGATGCGTGCGGTCCTGGCGTTCCGCAGCGCCGGCTTCAGCTCCACGGATGCGGCCGAGGGTTCCTGGAACGCGCTCAGCGGCGTCGTCCAGGCCATGTCGGTGTGCGACCTGCTCGGTGACGAGCACCTGGGCACCCTGCTGCGGCCCTGGCAGGTGGCCCGCGGCGAGCTCCCGGGCCGCTGAGGCGCACTCCTCAGATTCTGCGCGGGGTTGCCGAACAGGCAGGTGCCGGCCCGCTCGTGCCCGGCATCCAGCCGAGGAGACGTGTGGTGGCCCCTGTTCGCGTGCTCGTCGTCGACGACTCCGTCGTCATTCGACGGCTCGTCAGCGACGCGCTGTCGTCCGACCCCGACATCGAGGTCGTCGGCACCGCGTCCAACGGCCGGCTCGCGCTGACGAAGCTGTCCCAGGTCGCGCCCGACCTGGTGACGCTCGACATCGAGATGCCGGAGATGGACGGCATCGCCGCACTGCGCCAGCTGCGCGCCGACGGCCACCGGCTCCCGGTGATCATGTTCAGCACGCTGACCGAGCGCGGTGCCAGCGCGACGCTGGATGCCCTCGAGGCGGGCGCCAGCGACTACGTCACCAAGCCGTCCAACTCCGGCAGCATCGCGGAGTCGCTCGAGCAGGTACGCACGTCGCTCGTCCCCAAGATCAAGGCGCTGGTGCCGCTGGCGCGGCGGGGTGCCGGAGCCGCCCCGGGCCTGATCCGTCAACGGCCGGCCCCGACGACATCGGTGCGCCCGCCCGTGCCGACCACCACCCCCGCCCTGGCCGTCCGGCGTCCGCGCCGCGGGCCGTTCCAGGTGCTCGCGATCGGCTGCTCGACGGGCGGCCCCGAGGCACTGTCCACCCTGCTCGCCGGGCTGCCGGCCGACCTGCGGGTACCGGTCGTCGTCGTCCAGCACATGCCGCCCGTGTTCACCCGCCAGTTCGCGGCCCGGCTGGACCGCAACCTGCCGTTCGACGTCTGCGAGGCCGAGGGCGGCGAGAAGCTGCGTCCGCGGTCGGTCTACCTGGCCCCGGGCGACTACCACCTGCGGCTGCGCCGGGTCGGCAACGACGTCGTGACCACCATCGACCAGCAGGTTCCCGAGAACTTCTGCCGGCCAGCCGTGGACGTCCTGTTCCGTTCGGCCGCCGAGGTGTTCGGCCCTGACGTGCTCGCCACGGTCCTGACCGGGATGGGCTCGGACGGTCGCCGCGGCAGCCAGGACGTCGTGGCCGCCGGCGGCAGCGTGCTCGTCCAGGACGAGGCCAGCTCCGTCGTGTGGGGCATGCCCGGCTCGGTCGTCGAGGTCGGTGCCGCGGAGGAGGTGCTGCCGCTCGGTGACCTGCCGCTGGCGCTGACTCGTCGGATCACCGCGGGTGCCTCCGGTGGGCAGCCGAGCGCCAGCCTGGGGCAGGCCCGATGAGCATCGCCGCGGACGCCTTCGACTTCGTCTGCGCCCTCGTGCACCGCGAGAGCGCCCTGGTGCTCGGCGCCGGCAAGGAGTACCTGGTCGAGTCCCGGCTGCTGCCGCTGGCTCGCGCGCAGGGGGACCCGGACGTCGAGACCTTCGTGAACCGGGCGCGCCGCCAGCCCGGCGGTCCGGCGCAGCGCGAGATCGTCGAGGCGCTGACCACGAACGAGACCTCGTGGTTCCGGGACAGCGAGCCGTTCGTGGGGCTGCGGGACCTGGTCGTGCCCGAGCTCGTCGCCGCCCGCTCCCTGACCCGCCGGCTGCGGGTCTGGTCGGCCGCCTGCTCCAGCGGGCAGGAGCCGTACAGCATCGCCATGGTGCTCGGGGACGCCCCGCAGCTGGCGGGCTGGTCCATCGACGTGCTGGGCACCGACCTGTCGCTCGAGATGGTCGAGCGCTGCCGTGAGGGCCGGTACAGCCAGCTCGAGGTCAACCGCGGCCTGCCCGCCACCAGCCTGGTCAAGCACTTCGAGCGGGACGGTGCGGCCTGGCGGGTCAACCAGTCGCTGGCTGCCCGCACGACGTTCCGCCAGCTCAACCTGGCCCGGCCGCTGGTCGGCCTCGGCACGTTCGACGTGGTCTTCCTGCGCAACGTGCTCATCTACTTCGACCTGGCGACGAAGGCCGACGTGCTTCGCCGGGTACGCAAGATCCTGGCCCCGGACGGGTACCTGTTCCTGGGTGCACCCGAAACGACCATGGGAATCGACGACATGTGGCAGCGACAGGCCCTGGGCCGAGGCTCCGTCTACCGGCTGATGCCGCAAGCAGCAAGAGGAGTGGCGTGATGCGCGCTTTGGTGATCGACGACTCGCGGGCGATGCGGCGCATCGTCTCGCGGATCCTGGTGGACCTCGGGTACGACGAGGTCCTTGAGGCCGAGCACGGGCAGGCAGCGCTCGACGTGCTGGCCACCGGCCCGCTGCCCGAGCTCGCCTGCGTGGACTGGAACATGCCGGTGATGGACGGGCTGACCTTCGTCAACCGCGTCCGCGCCGAGCCGGCGTGGCGGTCGCTGACGCTGATGATGGTGACCACCGAGAGCGAGCACGGGCAGATCGTCCGGGCGCTGGCCGCCGGTGCCCACGAGTACCTGATCAAGCCGTTCACCGCCGACGCGCTGCGCGACAAGCTGCTGCTGCTGGGTCTGCTGCCCGAGCCCAAGGAGGTCTCGGCATGACGACGACGACCGGGGTGGCGCCGATCCGGGCCGACGAGGTGTGGGAGCTCGTCGCCGAGGTGTGGGAGTCCCTGCTCCAGCTTCCTGCGATCCGCGCCGACCACGCCTTCGGTCTGCAGGGCGCGATGACCGCCTCGGTGACCATCGACGGCGACTGGACCGGGCTGGTGACGGTGACGATGCCGCCCACGACGGCGGTTGCGGTCACCCGCGCGATGCTGCAGATCCCCGAGACGGACGACGTGAGCGACGCCGACGTCGCGGACGCGGTCGGCGAGGTGGTCAACGTCATCGGCGGCAACGTCAAGGCGCTCCTGCAGGGCAGCACCAGCCTCGGGCTGCCCCGCGTGGAGCTGGAGTGGGCGCCGGTGCACGCGCAGCTGGTCTGCCGCGCTGGCGTGGAGTGGCCGGGGCACGCCGCCCGGATCGGTGTCTGGCACCTGCCCAGCACCGCGACAAGCAACGACTCGATGGGAGAAGCACGATGAGGTTCCTGGTGGTCGACGACAGCCGCGTCATGCGCCAGATCGTCGTACGGACGCTGCGCCAGGCCGGCTACGACGGCCACGAGGTCGTCGAGGCCGTGGACGGCGCCGACGGCCTCGCGAAGGTCGCCGAGCACGCGCCTGACGTGGTCCTGTCCGACTGGAACATGCCGAACATGACCGGCATCGAGTTCCTGCGCAACCTGCGGGCCGGCGGTGACCAGACCCCCTTCGGGTTCGTCACGTCGGAGGGTTCGGACGACATGCGCGAGGTCGCCGAGGCGGCTGGTGCGCGTTTCGTCATCGTCAAGCCGTTCACCGCCGAGGTCTTCAGTGACGCCCTCGCGCCGGTGCTGGGCTGAGGGGAAATCATGGCGCTTCCGACGAACCAGTCGGTCAAGGACCTGTTCGAGGGACTGCTCGGCCGTGAGGTCACGCTGTCCCACGGCCGCCGCCCGGACATGGAGGCCAAGGTCGGTCCTTGCACCGCCGTGTACGTGGACGACCGCAACCAGCTGACCACCGTGGCCGTCATGGACTTCCCGCTCACCGCGAGCGTCGGTGCGGCCCTCGGTCTCGTGCCGCCGGGTGGCGCCGAGGCCGCGGTCGAGGACGGCGTCCTGCCGGACTCGCTGCAGGAGAACGCCAACGAGCTGCTCAACGTGCTGGCCGGCACCGTCAACGAGTTCTCCGACGTGCACCAGCGGCTGCACCACGTGCACCGTCCGGGCGAGGTGCTGCCGGCCGACATCGTGCCGTGGACCATCGCCATCACCGGCCGGGTGGACATCACCATCGCGCCGAAGGGCTACCCGAGCGGGGACCTGTCGATCGTCTCGGTGCTGCCCGTCTGACGCGCCTCGGGGTGCCGGACCTCACGCGGTGACGGTGAGCGCGGCCGTGCAGGCCACCAGCAGCAGCGGGACGACGACGAGCCCGCGCAGCGCGAACACCCACCACCGCACCGGCACCCCACGGGCCCGGCAGCGCTCGCGCCACAGCAGCGTCGCGAGCGAGGCCCACAGGGTCAGCAGCGGGCCGCAGTTCACCCCGATCAGCACGGCCACCAGCCGGGCGGGGGAGTCTCCGGCGGCCGGCTCCAGGGCCAGGTAGGCGGGCAGGTTGTCGATCACGTTCGCGGCCAGCGCCGCGGTGCCCGCCAGCTGCAGGTAGCTGGCGAAGCCCTCGCCGCCGCCGGACACCGATGCCAGCAGGTCGTCCAGCCCGATCTGGCCGAGCCAGAAGACCGCGACGAACAGCACCGTCACGATCAGCACGGCGCGCCAGGGCAGCAGCCGCCAGCCCAGGTGCGTCCGGTCGCGCACCACGAACAGCACCAGGAGGACGACGGCCGCGCCCGACGCGGGCCAGGCCACGTTCACCCCGGTCACGAAGGCCGGCCCCAGCAGCAGGCAGACGACGGCGCAGGCCACCAGCAGCAGCCGGTCGTGCGGCTCGTGCGGCGGCGCCTGCTCGTAGTGCCCGCGCAGGTCGTTCCGGAACATCACGGCCAGCACGGCGACGGTCACCACGACGGCGACCAGCGCGGGCAGCCAGGTCAGCCGGACGAACCCGCCCACCCCGACGCCGAGCTCCTGCATCCGGTGCAGCGAGAGCAGGTTCGTCAGGTTGGACACCGGCAGCAGCATGGACGCGGTGTTCGCCAGCCACACCGTGGTCATCGCGAAGGCCGCGGTGGAGACGCCCAGCCGACGGGCCAGGGTCAGCACGACCGGCGTGAGCAGGACCGCCGTGGTGTCCAGCGACAGCACGATGGTCGACGCCGTCGCGAGCACCACCACCAGGACCCAGAGCAACCAGACTCGGCCGCGCGCCCAGCGCGCCGCGGTGGACGACGCGACCTCGAACACCCCGGCGATCTCGCTCAGCTCGGCCACGACGGTGATGGCGACCAGGAAGACCAGCACCGGGAGCACCCGGTGCACGAGCTCGTCCAGCAGGTCAGGCACCGGCCACGGCCTCGTCCGAGCCGTCGATGACGACGTCCAGCGTCCAGGTCCGGCCGGGCTGGGCCGGCGGCACCAGCTCGCACCGCCACCGCCGGCCGACGACCTCCGCCAGGTCGCGCGGGGTGCGCGCTTCGCGCTCGGACTCCAGCAGCACCCGGCACACCTGCCCGCGGGTGTGCTTGGCCATGTGCGACACGACGGTGCGCCGACCCTGCGTCTCGCGCAGCACCCGGACGGCGACGGTGCGCGCGGCGACCGGACCGGTCGGCGTCCAGGCGGCCTGGTAGGTCGTCGAGCGCAGGTCCACGACGAGCCCGCGACCGGCCGCGGCGGTGAGGGGTTCGTCGAGCAGCGGACGCCAGTAGCCGGCCAGCGGGCCGAGGCCGGGCAGCGTCGTCCCCATCGACAGCCGGTACGTCGGGATGCGGTCGGTGGGCCGCAGGACCCCCCAGAGGGCGGACGTCACCACCAGCCAGCGGTTCGCGCGCCGTCGGGCGGCAGGGGACAGGCCGGTCAGGGCCAGCGCGTCGTACAGCACCCCGCTGTAGACCTCCCCGGCCGGCGCGGACGGGGCGACGTGCAGCGTGCGGTTCGCCTCGACGTCCGCGGCGAGCGACGCGCCGACGCCGAGCACGTCCAGCGCGTCGGGCCGTCCACTGGCCTCGACGAGGGCGGACAGCACCCGCGAGCGGGCGTCGGTCAGCTCGGGCCAGGACAGCGCGTCCAGCGACACCGGCCCCCGCCGTCGTCCCGGGCGGGTCTTGCCCTCCGAGGGCGGTAGCAGCACGAGCACCAGCCGAGCCTAGGGGGCGCTCCGGCGCGGCGCCGGGGGTGGGCGGTCGGCGCCGGAACCCGATGCCCGGCCTGCCGTCACGCGTCAACCTGGCTAGGGTGACGCCGTGATCCAGCGACGGCTCCGGCTGCGCGACACCACCGGTGCCGCGCCGGTCCTGGACGACGTGTTCGCGGCCATCCGCGGTGAGCTGGGCCTGCCGGACCGGTTCCCGCGCGAGGTCGAGCAGGCCGCCGCGGACGCGGTGCGCGAACCACGCCTGCCCGAGCGTGACCTGAGCGACCTGCCGTTCTTCACGCTGGACCCGCCCGGGTCGATGGACCTGGACCAGGCCATGCACCTCGAACCGACGCGGGACGGCTACCGGGTGCGGTACGCGATCGCCGACCTGACCGCGTTCGTCGAGCCCGGCGGGGTCATCGACCTCGAGGCGCGCCGCCGTGGCCAGACGCTGTACTCGCCGGACACCCGCACGCCCCTGCACCCCACGTCCATCAGTGAGGACGCCGGCAGCCTGCTGCCGAACCAGCTGCGGCCGGCCTACGTCTGGGACCTGGCGCTGGACCGGGAGGGCGAGCTGCGCTCGGCGGACGTGGGGCGCGCGATGGTGCGCAGCGTCGAGCGGCTGGACGAGGAGTCCGCCGCGGCGCTGGCCGCGCAGGGCGACCCGCGGATGTCGCTGTTGCGCGAGATCGGCCAGCACCGGCTGCGGCTGGAGGCCGAGCGCGGCGGCGCGAGCCTGCCGATGCCGGAGCAGGAGGTCGTCCGGGTCGATGACCACTACGACCTGCGGCTGCGGCCGCCCTCGGCGATCTCGGACTGGAACGCGCAGATCTCGCTGATGACCGGGATGGCCGCCGCCGACATCATGCTGGCCGGTCAGGTCGGCATCCTGCGGACGATGCCACCGCCCAGCCACCATGCGCTGGCCCGCTACCGGCGGCAGGCGCAGGCGCTCGGCACCCGCTGGCCCGCTGAGCAGCAGTACGGCGCTTTCCTGCGCGCCCTCGACCGGGACGAGCCGCGCGAGCTCGCGCTGATCCACGAGGCCGCGTCGCTGTTCCGCGGCGCGGGGTACACGCCGTTCGACGGCGACGTCCCCGCGGTCACCGAGCACGCTGCCGTCGCCGACCAGTACGCGCACGTGACCGCACCGCTGCGCCGGCTGGTCGACCGGTTCGGGCTCGTCGTGTCGGCCGCCCTCTGCCAGGACGAGCCGGTGCCCGCGTGGGTGCGCGAGGCGCTGGAGTCGTTGCCCGGGTTGATGAACGCCTCGGACCAGCTGGGCAACCGGCTGGACCACGCGTGCACCGACGCGGTCGAGGCGGCGGTCCTCGCTCCCCGGGTGGGGGAGGCGTTCGAGGGTGTTGTGGTGGATCTGCGGGACAAGGGGCCTGGGGGCATCGTTCAATTGCGTCAGCCGCCGGTGCTGGCACCCGTCTCGGGCGACGTCCAGTTGGGTGCCACACTTCGCGTCCGTCTCGTAGCGGCGGACGTCGGCGGCCGGCGCGTGGAGTTCACCCCGGTGTAGGGGCCGGCCGAGCAGAGCGGAACACAGCGTGACGTTGGACTTCAACGCGCCCCGGACGGGGCGCCATCTCCGTGAGCGGCCCGTCGTCCTGCCCGAGGAGCGGTTGTCCTGGCCGCGGACCATCGGGTTCGGCGCGCAGCACGTCGTGGCCATGTTCGGCGCGACGTTCCTCTTCCCGATCGCGATGGGGCTGGACCCCCAGCTCGCCATCCTGACCAGCGGGGTCTCGACGATCCTGTTCCTGCTGATCGTGCGCGGCAAGGTGCCGAGCTACCTCGGCTCGTCCGCCGCGTTCGTCGGCGGCGCCACGGCCATCTACAGCCAGGGCGGCATGCAGCCCGACGTCACCGGCTCGATCCTGGTGGCCGGCGTCGTCCTCGCCGCCGTCGGCGTGATCGTGCACTTCGTCGGCGCGCGGGTGGTGGACGCCGTCCTGCCGCCGGTGGTCACCGGGGCGGTGGTCATGCTCATCGGGCTCGCGCTGGCGCCGCTGGTGGGGCAGAAGTTCTGGCCGCAGGACGGGTGGGTCGCTTTCGCGACCATGATCTTCGTGTCGGTGCTGCTCGTGGCCGGCCGCGGCTTCGTCGGGCGGATCGCCGTGCTGCTCGGCCTGGTCTTCGGGTTCGTGCTGTCGTTCGTGCTGGACCGGCTGCTCGGGCCGATCAACTCGCTCGACCCGAACACGCTGACCCTGCGCACCCGGGACCGGGTCGACCTGTCGAAGGTCAGCGAGGCGAAGTGGTTCGGCTTCCCGGTGCACACCGGTGGGGTCACGCCGGACGGGACCCCGATCGTCGGTTGGCACCTGCCGGAGTTCCACTGGCTGTTCATCCTGCTGGTGGTGCCGGCCGTGGTGGCCGTCGTCGCGGAGAACGTGGGCCACGTCAAGGCGGTCTCGGAGATGGTGGACCGCGACCTCGACCCGTACGTCGGTCGCACCCTCGCCGCCGACGGCCTCACCACGATCATGGCCAGCGCCGTCGGCAGCGCGCCCACCACGACGTACGCGGAGAACATCGGCGTCATGGCAGCCACCCGGGTCTACTCGGTGGCCGCCTACTACGTCGCTGCGGTCATCGCGATCGGCCTCGGGCTGTCGCCGAAGTTCGGCGCCGTCATCGAGGCCACCCCCGGCGGGGTCATCGGGGGGATCACCGTCGTGCTGTACGGGATGATCGGCCTGTTGGGGGTGCGGATCTGGATGGTGAACAAGGTGGACTTCGGCGAGCCGGTCAACCTGGTGCCGGTCGCGTCCGGCGTGGTCGTCGCGATCGGCGGCATGGCGCTGAAGTTCGGCGACTCGTTCGCGTTCACCGGCATCGCGCTCGGGAGCCTGGTGACGATCCTGGGCTACCACCTGTGCCGGTACGCCGCGATCCTGACCGGCACCGCGCCTCAGCAGAAGAAGCGACGCCGGGTGCGGTAGCGGTGCGCAGTCGGGCAGCCCTCGTGGTCGTCGCCGTGGCGGCCGGGCTGCTCGCCGTGCTGGCCCGGGTCACGCCGCCCGCGGCGCTCGCCTGGCGCGCCGTGGCTCGCCCCGCTGACGGTCCCGCCGACGTCCGGCTGACCGGCCTGCCGTCGGGTGAGCCGCTCCTGGTGGCCGGGCAGGGCGGACCGGTCGCCCGCCCGAGGCCGCTGCTGTGGCTGGTGCCCACCGAGGGCGACTGGCAGGCCGTCGCGCTGGACCCGGCCTCGTACTACGGCGAGCGCGCCGCGCTCGCCTGGGTCGCGCGGCTCGGGGACCAGGTCGCCGCGATCGGTGAGGCGTTCGGCGGCGCGCACGGACTGCCGCGGTTCAGCACGTGGGCGGGGTCGACGTCCGGGCTGGACGAGACGCCGCAGGCGTTCGAGCTGTTCGGCGGTCCGAGTGCCATCGGAGTCACCGACCTCGCGGTCGGACCGCAGGTGACACTCGCTGTCGGGTCCTGGGCGGCCGGTGGCCGGCCGGCCGGGATCGCGGTCTGGGTGGGCGACGGGGCTGCGTACCTGCGGCTGGACGTCGTGCCCGGCCTGCGCAGCACCGCGCGCGACCTGACGACCCCGTCCGCCGTCGCGGCCCGGGGTGAGGGTTTCGTCGTCGCCGGGACCACGACGCACCTGGGCGGCGGACGGGTGGCCGATCAGGCGACGGCCTTCTGGGTGGCGGGCGCGGGCTCGCCGTGGAGTCGTACCGCGCTGCCGTCGTCCGGTGAGTCGAGGTCGGTCGACGTCTCGTGCTCCGTCCGGGACTGCCTCGTGGCCGGCGTGGCCGGCGTGGACCGGGGGCGGCTGGCACTGTGGCACCTGGGCGCTGACGGGCGCGCGAGCACCGTGTCGCTCGACGCCCCGCCGGAGCTGGCCGACGCACCCGCGATCCACGTGGCCGGGGCGTGGGTGAGCGCGGAGACGACGGCCGGCCCGCGGCTCTGGTGGGTGGACGGCGCGACCGCCTGGCCGGTGCAACCGCCGCCGGGACCGGTCGCGGCGCTGGCCACGAGCGGCGAGCGGCTCTACGCCCTGGGCACCGGCGGCGCGCTGTGGAGCGCGCCGTGACCCGCCCCCCGCTCCGATCGTGGCAACGGCGCATCGTCGGCGGTGCGACGTTGCCACGATCGGTGTCAGCCGGTGCGCTGGGAACCGCTACGATCAGCGCGCGGACGAGTCAGCCAGGCGACCGCGTCACCGGTTCGCCGGTGCCGAGGAACGTCCGGGCTCCGCAGGGCAGGGTGGTGGGTAACGCCCACCCGGGGTGACCCGCGGGACAGTGCCACAGAGAAGAGACCGCCAGGCCGGCTTGCCGGGCTGGTAAGGGTGAAACGGTGGTGTAAGAGACCACCAGCACCCCCGGTGACGGGGGTGGCTCGGTAAACCCCACCCGGAGCAAGGTCAGACAGGGAGCGATCGAGGGCGGCCCGCCCGAGCTCCCGGGTAGACCGCTGGAGCGTGCTGGCAACAGCACGCCGAGATGGATGGTCGCCACCCGCTCGTGGGTAACCGCGGGCGGGGACAGGACCCGGCGTATCGGCTGGCTCGTCCGCACACGAGCAGCTAGGCGACCTGCTCGAGCGACGGCTCGGACGGCGCACCCGCCGGGCCGTGTGCGCCCGTCGAGCCCTGCTGGGACGGCGCCGCCGGGGTGCCGTGGTCCCGCTCGGCGTCGCTCGTGCGCGGCGCGTAGTAGCCCAGCAGGAAGGTGATGCCGCCGCTGATGGCCAGCGACAGGAAGCCGGGCACGGCCTTGATCGCGGCGTCGGAGTGGTCGGCGTCGAACGGCACGCCGAACACGGTCACGCCGAGGATGCCCAGGATCAGGCCGCTGATCACCGATGCGCCGGTAGCGGCGGCGATCACCTTGGCCTCGGGACGCTTGTTCACGGCTGGCTCCTTCTGCTCCAGGCGGGCGAAGACTCACCAGGTCAGAGGCGGCGGGCCCGCACTTTGATGCACCCCCTTCGCAACAGGCGTGATCAGGAGCAGGATCGGGCCATGACGGAGAGCGAGCACCTCGCGGTGCTGGGCATCGGCGCGTCCCGGGAGGCCGCCCTGGAGGACGCGACGTCCCAGGCCGCCGAGTACTTCGGCGACCAGCCGGTCGACAAGGAGATCGGTCAGGCCAGGGCCCACCGTCGCTCGTACGACGGTTCCGTGGAGCTGTGGGAGATCGATGTCATCTGGCGGCGCAAGCCGGCTGACGACGCCGGCTAGCTGTACTGACCACACAGGTTGGGGACGCGACTGGCCGGTGGTTGGCCGCCGAGTGCG
>NZ_BAABFP010000007.1:512289-626583 GCF_039541115.1 Angustibacter luteus | reverse complement strand
GGCTGCGGCCGGAGCCTCGGCCGGCGCGGACGCCGCCTCGGGCGCGGCGGGGGTGGCGGCCTTGGGGGCCGCCTTCTTGGCGGCGGCCTTCTTCGCCGGCGCGGCCTCTTCGGCGGCCGGCATCTGCTCACGCAGGCGGCGCACCACGGGCGGCTCGACGGTCGACGATGCCGACCGGACGAACTCGCCCATCTCGTTGAGCTTGGTCATGATGACCTTGCTCTCGACTCCGAGCTCTTTCGCGAGCTCGTAGACCCGGACCTTTGCCACGTCTCTCCCTGTCTTCTGGTCCGGGCCAGGACAGGCGCGGACCGTCGTTAGTGCTGGGGGGTGTTCATCGCTGGGTGCTCATCGGGTGCTCATCAGCGTCTGACCCGCTTCCGGTTGCTCGCGTCCCGCCGACGGTGACGGTGACGTGTGGTGCCCGCTCCCAGGTTCGGGATCGGGGTGACTCTGACTGCTCGTTCAGTCGTGCTCAGGGCTCAGCGCGGCGATGACCTCGCTGATTCCCACCTGGTCGAGCCTCGCCGGGGACCGCAGCGCCCGACCGAACGCCGAACGGCGAAGGGCCAGCTGCCAGCAGTCCTCGTCCGGGTGCAGCCAGGCGCCGCGCCCCGGCAGGGTCCGGGCGGGGTCGTGGACGACGGTCTGCTGGCCGTCGACCTCGGCCACGGCGAACCGCAGGAGGACAGACCGCTCACCCGGCTGTCGGCAACCCACGCAGCGCCGGACAGGCACGTGCGTGAGCGCCTCCGCTGCGCGCTCGGTCCCGGACACTCTACCGCGTCCGGGCGCGGGGCCGTTCCTCGAGGTCACTCGCCGGCCGGCTCGGCGGCCCGTTCCGGCTCTACCGCCGGGCCCGCCGGAGCGTCGTCCTGGGTATCAGGACGGATATCGATCCGCCACCCGGTGAGCTTGGCGGCCAGGCGCGCGTTCTGGCCCTCCTTGCCGATCGCCAACGACAGCTGGTAGTCCGGCACGATCACCCGGGCGGAGCGCGCCACCTGGTCGACCACGATCACCTCGTTCACCCGCGCCGGCGACAGGGCGTGCGCCACGAACGCCGCCGGCTCGTCGTCCCAGTCGACGATGTCGATCTTCTCGCCGTGCAGCTCGGACATGACGGCCCGCACGCGCTGACCCATCGGGCCGATGCAGGCACCCTTCGCGTTCAGCCCGGCGATGGACGTGCGCACCGCGATCTTGGTCCGGTGCCCGGCCTCGCGGGCCAGTGCCATGATCTCGACGCTGCCGTCCGCGATCTCCGGGACCTCGAGCGCGAACAGCTTGCGCACGAGGTTCGGGTGGGTCCGGGAGAGCTGGATCTGCGGTCCCTTGGCGCCCTTGCGGACGGCGACCACGAAGCAGCGCAGGCGCTCACCGTGCACGTACTCCTCGCCCGGCACCTGCTCGGTCTGCGGCAGCACGCCCTCGACCGTGCCGAGGTCGACCAGCACGGTCCGTGGGTCCGAGCCCTGCTGGATGACGCCGCCGACCACGTCACCCTCGCGGCCGCGGAACTCGCCCAGCACGTGCTCGTCCTCGACATCGCGCAGCCGCTGCAGGATGACCTGCCGGGCCGTCGAGGCGGCGATCCGGCCGAAGCCCTCGGGGGTGTCGTCGTACTCGCGGTCCTCGCCGTTCTCGAGCTGCTCGCGGGCCCACACCACGACGTGCCCCGAGGATCGGTCCAGCTCGACACGGGCGTTCGGCTGCGCCCCCTCGGTGCGGTGGTAGGCCACGAGCATCGCCTGCTCGATCGCGCTGATCAGCACGCCCGCCGGGATGTCCTTCTCACGCTCGATGAGCCGCAGCGCGGCCAGGTCGATGTCCATCACTCGCCGTCCTCGTCGTCAACCGCATCATCAGCGCCGTCAGCGCCGTCATCAACCGCGTCCTCGGCCGCGTCGTCCAGCCGGCGGAACTCCACCTGCACCTGGCCCCGGGCGACCTCCTCCCAGGCGAGCGTCCGCGACTTGGTCGGGCTGCCCTTCTTGGCGCCGGCCACCTCGAGCGCCAGGCTCTCGCCGACCTCGCTCACCCGACCGGAGACGCTGGACCCGTCGGTGAGGGTCACCTCCACGAGCCGCTGGAGGTTTCGGGCGAAGTGCCGCGGGAGGGTCAGCGGACGGTCGACCCCGGGCGTGGACACCTCGAGCACGTACGGCGCCTGCCCCATGACGTCACCGGAGTCCAGCACCGCCGAGATCCCGCGCGAGGCCTCGGCCACGGAGTCCAACGTCGGCGACTGCGCCGGCCGCCCGTCCGTGGGGTCCGGGCTGTCGAGCACCACCCGCAGCACCCGCCGGGAACCGGCGGACGAGACCGAGACCTCCTCGAGTGCCAGCCCGAGGCCCTGGACGACCGGCTCGAGCGTCTGCCGAACCGAGTCGGCCAACGCCTCACCTGCCGGGTTCTGCCTGGCCACTGGAGCCTCCCGCCGCTGTTCTCGATTGGTGCGGCGAACCCCGTCACCGCACCACAACCCTACCCACAACCGGGACGTGCGAGGATTCGTGACGTGCCTGCTGACCAGCGGCCCGTGGGGGACGTCGAGCTGACCCGGAGGCAGGTCGTCCGCACCGGGCTGACCGCCCCCGCGCTGCTGGCCCTGAGCGGCTGCGCGCTCCGGGTGGGCCAACCGGACGCCGACCCGACGATGCCCGCGCCCAGCCCGGACGAGCTCGCCCGGGAGCGGGTTGCCGCGCAGGCGGACGCGTTGGCCGCGAGCGCCGGGGCCACGGCCAAGCTGCGGCCGGACGACGCCCGCCAGCTGACGCTCATCGCCGCCCAGCACCGCGAGCACGCTGCGGCCCTGCGCCCCGTGCCCGCCGCCGGCGGCGGCCGGGCCACCAGCACCGCGACGTCCAGCCCCGCATCCACCCCAGGCGTCAGCAGCGGCGGCGCGACGAGGCGGACGGCGCTGGGCCGTCAGGCGCTCGCTGAACGGCAGGGCGCCACCGCCGTCGAGGCTGACCTGGGCCGGGTCAGCCCGGACGTCGCTCGCCTGCTCGCGTCGGTCGCCGCCTGCCGCACCGTGCACGCCGACGTCCTGGAGCGCCTCGCCCGCGGGGCGACCACATGAGCGCCGCGCAGCCGACCGCGGCCGTCGCCGCCACCGGGACGTCCACCTCGCCCGGTGCGGACCCGACGACGATGCCAGCGGCGCAGGCGACCGCGCTCGCCGCCGTCCTGGCCGCCGAGCAGGCGGCCGTGTACGCCTACGGGGTGGTCGGCGCGCAGGGCGCTGCCGCGGACCGGGACGAGGCGCTGACCGCGCTGCAGCGGCACGCAGCCCGCCGCGACCTGGTGGCAGCGCGGCTATCCGTCGCCCAGCAGACCCCGAAGCCGGCGCCTCCGGCGTACCAGCTGCCGTTCGCGGTGGGCACGCCGGCCCAGTCGCGCAAGCTCGCGGTGCACGTCGAGACCGCCGTCGCCGACGCGAACGCCGACCTCGTCGCCGCGTCTCCGGCCGCTGCCCGGGTCGAGGCGAGCCGCTGGCTGGCCGAGAGCGCCGTGGCCGCCCGCACGTGGGGCGCCCGCGCACAGACGTTCCCGGGGATGCCCGAGCGCGCAGGGCGCTGAGCCGTCGTCGGCGTGCCGGTCAGCCCTGGACGACGTCGTAGCCGAGCCGCACGATCAGCACGGACGACACGGCGACGAACACGACCCGGATGAAGCGGTGGCCCCGGGCGACGGCGGTGCGCGCCCCGACGTAGCCGCCCAGCAGGTTGGCCAGGCCCATCAGCAGGCCCAGCCGCCAGAGCACCACGCCCTGCGGGGCGAACACGATCAGCGCGCCGAGGTTGGTCGCGAAGTTGGTGATCTTCGCCTTCGCGCTGGCCTCCAGGAAGGCGTAGCCGACCCAGCCGACCAGGGCGAACACCAAGAACGACCCGGTGCCCGGCCCGATCGCACCGTCGTACACCCCGATGACGAAGCCGATGCCGCCCGTGGTCACGTGGTGCCGCCGTCCCGAGTGCCGCAGCACCGTCTCCGCCCCCAGGCTCGGGTGCCGGATGGTGTACGCCAGCACAGCCACCAGCGCGACGATCACGATGGGCCGGATCCAGTCCGAGGGCAGGCGCGACGCGACGGTGGCGCCGAGCAGCGCCCCGCCCAGGGCGAAGCCCGCCATCGGCAACGCCGTGCGCAGGTCCGGATGCACCCGCCGGTAGTACGTGACCGAGCTGGTCGCCGTCCCGCAGATCGAGGCGAGCTTGTTGGTCGCCAGCGACGCGATCGCCGGACTGCCGGGGCCCAGGCCGATGAGGAGCGCGGGCAGCTGCACCAGCCCACCACCGCCGGCGACGGCGTCCACCCAGCCGGCGACCAGGGCGGCCACCAGCATGAGGACGACGGCGCCCGTGCCGACGTCCGCCGGCAGCCCGAGCCAGCTCAACGGGTGCGGGTCAGCCGGCCACGCGGGTCACGGCCACGACCCGCTCGACCGCGTCGGCCAGCGGGACGTCCTCGCGCTGCCCGCTCGCGCGGTCCTTGAGCTCGACCACGCCGTCCGCCAGCCCCTTGCCCACGACCAGGATCGTCGGCACCCCGATCAGCTCGGAGTCCTTGAACTTCACCCCGGGCGAGACCTTCGGCCGGTCGTCGTAGAGCACGTCCAGACCCCGGCTCGAGAGCTCGTCGGCCAGCTGCTGCGCCCGCTGGAAGATCGCCTCGTCCTTGCCGGTCGCGAGCACGTGCACGTCGTACGGCGAGATCGCCCGCGGCCACACCAGACCGAGGTCGTCGTGGCTGTTCTCCGCGACCGAGGCGACCGCGCGGGACACCCCGATGCCGTAGGAGCCCATGGTCACGGTGACCTGCTTGCCGTTCTCGTCCAGCACCTTCAGCCCGAGCGCCTCGGCGTACTTGCGGCCGAGCTGGAAGATGTGGCCGATCTCGATGCCGCGGGCCAGCTCGAGCGGACCCGAGCCGTCCGGTGCGAGGTCGCCGGCCCGCACCTCGGCGGCCTCGATCGTCCCGTCGGCCGTGAAGTCGCGGCCGGCCACGAGGTCGAAGACGTGCCGGCCCGCGACGTTGGCGCCGGTCACCCAGGCCGTGCCGTCGACGACGCGCGGGTCGACGAGGTACCGGATGCCGCTCTCGCTGGCCTCGCCCAGCGCCTGCGGGCCGATGTAGCCCTTGACCAGCGCCGGGTACTTCGCGAAGTCGGCGTCGGTGAACACCTCGGCCTCGACGGGCTCGAGCTGCGCGCCCAGGCGCTTGGTGTCCACGTCCCGGTCGCCGGGCAGGCCGACGACGAGCGGCTCCCGGCTGCCGTCCGGGTGGGTCAGCATGAAGACGACGTTCTTCAGCGTGTCCGCGGCCGACCACTCGCGGTCCGGGAAGAGCCCGCGGGCGGCCTGCACCAGCGAGTCGATCGTCGGGGTGTCCGGGGTGTCCTCGACGTGTGCGGCCCGGATGCCGGTCGCGTCCGCCGCGGGCGGCGGCACGGTGACCACCGCCTCGACGTTGGCGGCGTAGCCCCCCGCCGAGCGCACGTACGTGTCCTCGCCGTTGACCGCGTTGGCCAAGAACTCCTCGCTGGCGCTGCCGCCCATCGCGCCGGACATGGCAGCGACGATCACGTAGTCCATGCCGAGCCGGTCGAAGATCTTGATGTACGCCGCCCGGTGCGCTTCGTAGGAGCGCTGCAGCCCGGCGTCGTCCACGTCGAAGGAGTACGAGTCCTTCATGATGAACTCGCGCCCGCGCAGCAGGCCCGCGCGCGGACGCGCCTCGTCGCGGTACTTGTTCTGGATCTGGTAGAGCGAGAGCGGCAGGTCCTTGTAGGACGAGTACAGGTCCTTGACCGTGAGGGTGAACATCTCCTCGTGCGTCGGGCCGAGCAGGTAGTCGCCGCCCTTGCGGTCCTTCAGGCGGAAGATGTTGTCGCCGTACTCCGTCCAGCGGCCGGTCGCGTCGTACGGCTCGCGCGGCAGCAGGGCCGGGAACTGCAGCTCCTGGAAGCCGGCCGCGTCCATCTCCTCCCGGACGATCGCCTCGACCTTGCGCAGCACCCGAAGGCCCAGCGGCAGCCAGGTGTAGATGCCCGGCGCCGCGCGACGGATGTAGCCGGCGCGGACCAGCAGGCGGTGGCTGGGGACCTCGGCGTCCGACGGGTCCTCACGCAGGGTGCGAAGGAACAACGTCGACATGCGCGCGATCACGGGGTCTCCTTGGTTCGGGGGTGGCACCCGAGCGTAGTCGTCGGGCCCCGGTGACCTCACACGGATATCCGCCGCGGGCGGGACGCCCGGCGCAGTGGCGACGTCCAGGCCACCAGGACGGCAACGAGGCTCAGGGAGGCCATCGCGACCAGCGCCGCGCGAGTGCCGGCGTGGGTCGCGAGCAGGCCGGCGACCAGCGCGCCGCCGGTCCAGCCCAGGCCCCAGGACAGCATCCGGCCCGTGGTGTTGACCCGCCCGAGCAGCGGCTCCGGCGTGACCATCTGGCGGTAGGTGATCGAGTTGACCACCACCAGCGAGTACGCCACGCCCCAGCACCCCAGGCCGAGCGCGCCCAGCTGCCAGGTGGGTGCGAGTGCGGTGAGCACGCCGAGCACGGCCGAGGCGGGTAGCGCCCACAGGCACAGCCACTCGGGTCCCAGCCAGGACAGCAGCCGCGGCAGCAGGACCGCGGCGAGGGCACCGCCGATGCCCCACACGCCGAAGAGCACGCCGAACCGCAGCCCGGAGGTCCCGATGCCCAGCGTGCGGTCCGCCCACACCACCATGAGGGCCACGAACCCGCCGCCCGCCGCGGACTGCAGCGTGCCCACCAGGGTCATGGTGCGCACGCCCGCATGGGCGAGCAGGAACCGCAGACCCTCGCGGACGTCGTCCAGCACCGACCGCACGGTCGCCGGCTCGCGATGCCGGTCGCGGTCGTGCAGGGCGCGGCTGATGCCCCGCACGGCGAGTGCGGACGCGACGAAGCTGAGCGCGTCCACGACGAGGAGGTTCGCCGGGCCGAGCACGCCGATCGCCGTCGCCGCCGCGGGGGGTGCCACGACCTCCACCACGCTCGCCACGGCCCAGACGCCGGCGCTGGCCACCGCGACCCGCTCGCGGCCGACCAGCACCGGAAGGGCGCCGAAGTTCGCTCCGTCGAAGAACGTGAACACCGCCTGCGCGCAGAAGGCCACGACGAGCACGTGCCAGACGGTCAGCGCGCCCAGCCACCACGCGAGCGGGATCGACCCGATGAGCACGGCGTTCACCAGGTCGCTGGACACCATGACGCGTTGTCGGTCCCAGCGGTCGGTCAGTGCGCCGGCGACCAGGCCGAAGAGCAGGTAGGGAAGCGCCTCCAGTGCGGTGACGGACGCGGTCAGCAAGGCCGAGCCGCTCAGCCGGTAGACCAGCACGGGCAGGGCCACCACCGTGACCACCGCGCCGCCGAGGGACACGATGCGGGCGACGAAGTAGCGCCGGAAGTCGCGGTCCGCGCGCAGCATTCGGCCGAGCGAGTCGGCGACCGTGGGGTCGCTCACGGGCGCGGACGGGCCGACAGCTGCAGCCGGACGACGGCCGGGCGGCGGGGGCGGCCGTCCGGCGCGGTCGCCCGCACGTCCTGCGGTTCCTGCTCGTGCAGCTCGACCGCGGCCGCGAGCCCGAGCGCCTCGAGAAAGGCCCGGTAGCGAGCCACGTCCGGCGAGTCGAGGACCACCCGCACGGACACGGCCGGATCGGCACCGGAGACGTCGAGGTGGTGGTAGCCGTGGAGGTCGTCCTGGCGCTCGTCGACCTGGACCAGACCGCCGTCGGGGTCGGTGACCACCAGCACCCGGCCATAGCCCTCGTCGTACACGGTGGCGTCGTCGAACCCGGCCTCGCGCAACCGCTCGGCCAACGCCTCGGCGTCCTGGCACTCGGCGGACAGGGTCGTGCGTCCGCTGGGTTGCTCGGTCGAGCTGGACGCCGCGTCGTGCAGCGCCAGCATCCCGCCGCCGCCGGCGACCAGGTCGACCCAGCCGCCCCCGACCGCGACGACCCGGGCGGCGAGCCCCTGCTGCTCGAAGTACGCGCGGGTGCCGGCGACGTCGTCCGTGAAGCGCACCGGACGCAGGGTCACGTCGTTCACGAGGCCTCCTCGGCGTCGGCGTACGCGGTGAGCGCGCGCTCGACGAGTGCGGACAGGCTCGCCCCCTCGTCGACCGCCAGGTGCTTGATGCGGCGCACCAGCCCAGGCGGCAGGTAGACGTTGAACTGCACCTTCGGCACGGCTTCGACGTCGCTCACGGCTATATTGCTAGCATCCTAAGTCGCCTCCGTCAAGCGGCCCCCGGCACAACTCCCCATTCGGCCACCCCAACCCCGCGGTGATCATGCACGTTCGCCCCGACGCGTCGACGTGTCGGGGCGACTGTGCATGATCACCGCGGGGTTGGGGTGTGCGGTCAGACCTAGAAGAGGACCGTCGCGAAGGTGCCCACCTGGGTGAAGCCGACCTTCGAGTACACGGCGAGCGCGCGGTGGTTGTAGTCGTTCACGTAGAGCGAGACGGTGCGGGCGTCCGAGCGCAGCGCCGCGGCGACCACGGCCGCCATGGCCGGCGCGGCGATGCCCTGGCCGCGGTAGCGGGGGTCCACCCAGACCCCGTGCACCTGCGCGACCGAGGAGCTGACCGACCCCAGGTCCGCCTTGAACACCACGCCGTCGCCGTCGCGGCGCACGAACATCCGCCCCTGACGCAGCAGCTCCGCCACCCGCCGGCGGTAGGACAGTCCACCGTCCGCCGCCATCGGCGAGTAGCCGACCTCCTCGGTGAACATCGCGACGGACGCCGGGAGCACGGTCAGCAGGTCGTCCGGACCGGCCCGGCCGACCAGGGGGTCCGGCGCGACGTCGGGTACCCGGTCAGTGGCGAACAGCGGCTGACAGGCGCGCACGTCCCGCGCGCGCCAGCCCGCGGCCTGCAACCGGGACCACAGTCCGAGGACGTGCTCGGCCTCGCCGAACATCGACGAGTACGGGACGCCGGACCGCTTGGCCCGGCTCGCGAAGGCGTCCAGGGCCGCATCGCTGCAGGGACCGACGGGGATCAGGTTCGCGCCGGACCAGCACGCGCTGGTCAGCTCCCCCTGCTCGAACATGCCCCACAGCTCACCGCCCAGCCGGACGGGCTCCGAGCCGACCAGCTCCACCCGCTCGGCGACCATGACGTTGACCACGGGTGCCTGGGCGCACAGCGCCAGCACGTCGTCGCGGTCGGCGCGCCCGAGGGTGCGCAGAGAGGTGGCAGTTCGCAGCACGGGCTCAGCGTGCCGTGCCGGACCGCCGCGTGTCGACCACCAAGCGAGTCACGAGACGCTGACGGTGGGTTCGCCCTCGGCCTCCATCGTCTCGGCGATGCGCATGGCCTCCTCGATCAGCGTCTCCACGATCATCGCCTCGGGGACCGTCTTGACGACTTCGCCGCGGACGAAGATCTGCCCCTTGCCGTTGCCGGACGCCACCCCCAGGTCGGCCTCGCGGGCCTCGCCCGGCCCGTTCACCACGCAGCCCATCACCGCGACGCGCAGCGGCACCTCCATGCCCTCGAGCCCGGCGGTGACCTCCTCCGCGAGCTTGTAGACGTCGACCTGAGCCCGCCCGCACGACGGGCAGGAGACGATCTCGAGCTTGCGCGGCCGCAGGTTCAGCGACTGCAGGATCTGGATGCCGACCTTGACCTCCTCGACCGGCGGGGCCGACAGCGAGACCCGGATCGTGTCCCCGATGCCGCGCGAGAGCAGCGCACCGAACGCGGTGGCGGACTTGATCGTGCCCTGGAACGCCGGGCCGGCCTCGGTCACCCCGAGGTGCAGCGGCCAGTCCCCGCGCTCGGAGAGCAGCTCGTACGCGCGCACCATGACCACCGGGTCGTTGTGCTTGACCGAGATCTTGAAGTCGTGGAAGTCGTGCTCCTCGAACAACGAGGCCTCCCAGACGGCGGACTCGACGAGCGCCTCGGGCGTCGCCTTGCCGTACTTCTCCAGCAGGCGCGGGTCGAGGGAGCCGGCGTTCACGCCGATCCGGATCGAGACGCCGGCGTCCTTGGCCGCCTTCGCGATCGCCCCGACCTGGTCGTCGAACTTGCGGATGTTGCCCGGGTTGACCCGGACGGCGGCGCAGCCGGCGTCGATCGCCGCGAACACGTACTTGGGCTGGAAGTGGATGTCCGCGATCACCGGGATCTGCGACTTGCGCGCGATGGCGGGCAGCGCCTCCGCATCGTCCTGGCTCGGGCAGGCCACCCGGACGATGTCGCAGCCGGCCGCGGTCAGCTCGGCGATCTGCTGCAGCGTCGAGTTCACGTCGGAGGTCAGCGTGGTCGTCATCGACTGCACGCTGACCGGCGCGTCACCGCCGACGTCGACCTTGCCGACCTTGATCTTGCGGGTGGGACGACGGGGGGCCAGCACGGGCGGCGGCGCCGCGGGCATACCGAGGGAGACGCTCATGCCTCCAGTATCGCCCGCCGTCGCCGCAGCGCAGAACGCGCCGTCGAAACCGGCGTCAGCCGAGCAGCTTGATGGGATTGACGATGTCGGCGTAGATCAGGATCACGGACATCACGATCAGCACGGTCCCGACGCCGTAGGCGATGGGCAGCAGGCGCGCGACGTCCACGGGGCCGGGGTCCGGCCGGTGCCGCAGCCGCGCCCACGTGCGTCGCAGACCCTCCCAGATCGCCCCCGCCACGTGTCCGCCGTCCAGCGGCAGCAGCGGGATGAGGTTGAACACGAACAGCGCGAAGTTCAGCGAGGCGAGGACGCCGAGCATCGTGGCGAGCTTGGCTGACCACGCGCCGTCCGCGCTGGCCACCTCGCCGGCGATCCGGCCGACGCCGACGACGCTGATCGGGCCGTTGGGGTCCCGCTCGCCCGAGCTCATGGTCTGCACCACGCCGACCATCTTCTGCGGGATCCGCACCACGACGGCGGCGGTGGCCGACAGCGCCGACCCGACCTCGCCGGGGACCTGCGTGATCGACTGCCGCTCGACCACCGAGGGGGTCTGGGTGCTCACGCCGAGGAAGCCGGCGCGCACGGTCTCGGCCTTTCCGTCGGCGCCGAGCACCGGCTGGCCGTCGCCGTCCACCTTGGTGACGGTGTTCTCGATCGGGGTGATCTGCAGCGTCAGTCGCTCGCCGTCCCGGACGACGACGACGGGCACGGTCTGGCCGACCCGCGGCCGGATCAGCCGCCCGACGGCCGCGCTGTTCTGCACGTCCTCGCCGGCGACGGCCACGATGGTGTCCCCGGGGCGTAGCCCGGCCTCGTACGCGGGGGTCTTCGGATCGGTTGCGGCGCAGGTGGTCTGGGTCTGGGCCGCGTCCGCGCTGACGACGCACTCGTTGACCGCGGCGACCTGCGCTCCGGGCTTGTCGACCGGCAGGCCGTAGGCCATGTAGACGCCCGCCAGCAGGACGGTGCCGATCAGCAGGTTCATCGTGGGACCGCCGAGCATCACGATGATCTTCTGGTGCACGGGGAGCTTGTAGAAGACGCGGGCCTCGTCGCCGGGCTGGATCTCGTCCATCGACTGCTGGCGGGCGGCCTCGGCCATGCCCACCCGACGCTCACCGGTCGCCGTGCCACGACGGGTGGCGCGGGACTGCACCGCCTGGTCCAGCATCATCCCGACCCGCCCGGTGGACGTGGCGCGCAGCGCCTCCTCCGGCGCCTGTCCGGGCTTCGGCGGGAACATGCCGATCATCCGGATGTAGCCGCCCAGCGGGACCCACTTGACGCCGTACTCGGTCTCACCGCGCCGGCGCGACCAGGCCGTCGGGCCGAAGCCCACCATGTACTGGGTGACCTTGACGCCGAACTTCTTGGCGGGGACGAGGTGCCCGATCTCGTGCAGCGCGATGGACGCCGCGAGACCCACGGCGAACAGCAGCACGCCGAGGGCGTAGAGCAGGACGGTCATACTCCCAGTTTCTCATGCGCTCGAGCCCGCGCCCACCGTTCGGCCTCGAGCACGTCCGTCAGGGTGAGGGGGCCGGCGGGCGGCTCGTGCTCGTCGACCACCTGCGTCACCGTGTCGACGATCGCGGTGAACCGGATCCGGCCGTCGTGGAAGGCGTCCACGCACTCCTCGTTGGCCGCGTTGTACACCGCCGGGTACGTCGACCCCGCCGACCCCACCCGGCGGGCCAGGGCGACGGCGGGGAACGCCTCGTCGTCCAGCGGCAGGAACTCCCAGGTGCTCGCGGTGCTCCAGTCGCAGGCCGCGGCCGCGCCGGGCACCCGGTCCGGCCAGCCCAGGCCGAGCGCGATGGGCAGCCGCATGTCCGGCGGCGAGCACTGGGCGAGCGTCGAGCCGTCGGTGAACTCGACCATCGAGTGCACGATCGACTGCGGGTGCACCACGACGGCGATGCGCTCGAACGGAAGGTCGAAGAGCAGGTGCGCCTCGATGACCTCCAGGCCCTTGTTCACCAGCGTCGCCGAGTTGGTGGTGACCATCCGGCCCATGTCCCAGGTGGGGTGGGCCAGCGCCTGGGCCGGGGTGACGTCGTCCAGCTCGTGCCGCGGCCGGCCACGGAAGGGCCCGCCGCTGGCCGTCAGCACCAGGCGGGCCACCTCGGACTCCCGACCGCCGCGTAGGCACTGCGCGAGCGCGGAGTGCTCGGAGTCCACCGGCACGATCTGGCCGGGAGCGGCGGCGGCCTTGACCAGCGGGCCGCCGACGATCAGCGACTCCTTGTTGGCCAGCGCGAGCGTGCTGCCGGCGGCCAGCGCCGCCAACGTGGGACGCAGCCCGATGGAGCCGGTCATCGCGTTCAGCACCAGGTCGTCACCGCGGGCGGCCAGCTGCTCGGCGGCGTCCGGCCCGGCCAGCACCTCGGCGCCGGCACCGGCCGCCTCCAGGGCGGCGCGCAGCTCCGGCGCGCGGTCCTCGCGGGCGACCGCGACCTGCTGGACCTGCAGCCGGGCCGCCTGCTCCGCGAGCAGCCGGACGTCGGACCCGGCCGCGGCCAGGGCGGTGACGGTGAAGCGGTCGGGGTTGCGGGTGATGACGTCGACGGCCTGCTCGCCGACGGACCCGGTCGACCCGAGCAGGACCACGCTGCGACTCATGCGGTCAGCGTGTCACGCGAGGGCGACCTGCGGCTCGGCCGGGCTGCGCCGGGCCAGCCGGTGGATCGCCCAGAACGCCCCCACGACCAGCAGGACGTCGCCCACGCTGAACACGTTGGCCAGCGGCAGCGGCTGTGGCCAGGCGAACACGTCGCCGAGCCACGGCAGGTGCGCTCCGCCGACCACGCCCGAGTTCACGAACTGGTGGTGGTCGGCCGGCAGCCCGGCGGCGCGCAGCGCGTGCGCCGACGCCGGCAGCGTCCCGTCGTTCAGCGCGATGGTGATGCCGTTGAGGAAGCCGCCGGCCGCGATCAGCCAGAGGCCCGGGATGGCGCGGTTGAGGACGACGAAGGCGCCCGCCAGCAGGTACGTGCCGACGTGCAGCAGAGCGGCCCAACCACCCAGGTCGGGCCCCTCGAGGGCCAGCACCTGACCGAGCAGCGCCATCCACAGCAACCAGCTGTGTCGCAACCGGAGCGAGCCCAGCGCGGACCACCGACCACCGCTGAGCGGGACGGTCAGGACGGCGAGCGCTACGAGCGCGGCGACCAGCACCGGATCACGCCGTTCCCTGTCCGGACCGGACGGCGCGCAGGTGGGTCGGCTTGCCGGACCGACCGGTCGCCGGGACGGCGGGCACGGCCTCGGCCGGGCCGAACGGCTCGAGGTGGGCCAGCCCCTGCACGAGACCGTGCAGGGTGTCCTCGCTGTGGTCCTCCTCGGGCAGCCGCAGGGGCTCGAGCATGGTGTCGCGACGCAGCCAGGCGGTCATCATCTCGCGGTCCATCGGCCGACCGAGGTGGTAGCCCTGGGCGGCGTCGCACTGCAGCTCGCGCAGTCGTTCGACCTGCCCCGGGGTCTCGACGCCCTCGGCGACCACCGACAGGCCGAGGTTGTGCGCGAGCTCGATGATCGAGCGGACGAGCACGTCGTCCCGCGAGACGGCGCCCATCGACTGCACGAAGCTGCGGTCGATCTTCAGCTCGTCGAGGTCCAGGCGCTGCAGGTAGGCCAGCGAGGAGTAGCCGGTGCCGAAGTCGTCGACGGCGATCCGGATGCCCTCCTGGCGGAGCTCGTGCAGCACCTGCGCGGCCCGCCGGGGGTCGCCCATGATGCTGCCCTCGGTCACCTCCGCGGTCAGCTGGCCCGGCGAGACACCGTGCCGGCGCAACGCGTCACGCAACCGCTCGGGCAGCCCCAGGTCGGCCAGCTGCCGGGCCGACAGGTTCACCGAGACGCGGGCGGCGATGCCCATCTGGGACCAGCTGGCCAGCGCGTCCAGCGACTCCTCGAGGACGATGTCGGTCACCTGGTCGATGAGCCCGGCGTGCTCGGCCAGGGCGATGAACTCCTCGGGCGCGACCGAGCCGCGCTCGGGGTGGTCCCAGCGCGCGAGCGCCTCGGCGCCGAAGACGCGGCCGCCGTTGAGCGCGACCTGCGGCTGGAAGTGCACGGAGATCTGCCGCAGGTCGATCGCGTCGCGCAGGTCGGCGAGCAGCCCGAGGCGCTCGGGGGTCGCCGTCGAGGACTGGACGTCGTACAGGCACCACCGGGCGCGGTCCCGCTTGGCCTCGTAGAGGGCGATGTCCGCCCGCTGCATCAGCGTGGTGACGTCGACGCCGGGCTCGGCCATGGCGATGCCGACGCTGGCGTGGATGACCATCCGGATGCCGCCGACGTGCAGCGGACGGACGATGTCGGACAGCAGCGTCTCGGCGGCGGCGCTCGCCTGCGCGACGTCCACGCCGGGGATGGTGATGGCGAACTCGTCGCCACCGAGCCGGGCGACGCAGCCGTCGGGGCCGCCGGCGTGCGCGATGCGGGCACCGACCGTCTGGATGACCCGGTCACCGACCTGGTGGCCGAGCGTGTCGTTGATGTCCTTGAAGTGGTCGAGGTCGATCATCAGCACCGCGAAGGGACTCTCGGTGCGCTCGTAGGCGGCGAGCATGCGCTCGGCGCGGCCGAAGAAGAGCTCGCGGTTGCCCAGTCCGGTCAGGGCGTCGCGCAGGGCCTGGGACTGCCGGGCCACGGCCAGCGCCGCGGAGCGGCGGACCGCCAGGACAGGCAGCGCGAGCAGGGGTAGGAGCCAGCCGCTCATCTCGGCGAGCACGGCGGCGACCGGCGCCAGGCCGAGCAGCACGCTGGACGTCTCGAGCTTGAATGCGAGGTCCTCGCGCAGCATCGCCAGCACCGGCTGGCGGGTGGCCAGGGCGACGACGACGGCGACGAGACCGTTGTTGAGCATGATGAACGTGAAGCCCGCGACGAGGGCCGCGGGCAGCTCGCTGGCGTCCAGCGGGGTGTAGCCGGCGTGGAAGCTCGTGCCGGTGATGACGCAGAACGCCGCGCGGGCGGCGGCCAACGACACGGCGTACTGGCCGAAGTTGAACAGCACCTTGGCCACGCTCCGGCGGGTGCGCAGGTCGTCGATCGCGACGGCCATGGTGTGCACCAGCAGGAGCAGGGCGAAGGGTCCGGTGGTCACCAGCGCCACGGCGAAGGTGGTCGACATCGTGACGTTGGACGTCTCGTCGTCCCCGCGGGCCACGGGGATCGGCATGAGCTCGCCCAGAACCAGCCCGACCGCCAGGAACCACACCGGGTTCGGGGCGGTACGGGCCAGCTCCGCGAGACCGACACCCCACAGGCTCCACGCCGCCACGAGCGCGCCCAGCAGGGCGACGCAGGCGACGTAGAGCGCGAGGGGCGAGGGTCGCTTCATGGGTGTCAGCGGGCGCGAGGCCCTAGACCCACTTGTAACCGGGCAGGTACTGCGTGTCTTCGCTGCGCGTCAGCACGGCGATCACCACCACTTGGAGCCGGCGCCGAGCACCGACACCAGGGTGATCACGGGGAGCACGCCCGCACTGAGGCGAACGACCGCGCTGACAGGGGACTTCTTCTTCATCGGCACTCCTCAGCGATGCGGGGCAGCCCCGGGCGGGCTGTATCGCTGTGAGCGATTGAAGCCGCACGCAGCGTCACGTCGCAGGAAGTTACCGAAACTCACTACCTGTGGGTGAGCATCTCACCCGTTCGGGTCAGTGCGATCGGACCCGAATGCACCCGAACGGACTAGTCCAGCACGGGAACTTCGACTTTCCCGGGCAGCCAGCCACCGACACGCCGAGCGATTGGGCCGAACGGGTGACGCCGGGGATGTCAGGGGGCGATGCCGACGTACTTGGTCTCGAGGTACTCCTCGATGCCCTCGGCGCCGCCCTCGCGACCGAACCCGCTGGCCTTGACGCCGCCGAACGGCGCCGCCGGGTTGGACACCACCCCCGCGTTGATCCCGACCATGCCGGTCTCCAGGCCCTCGGCGACGGCGAGGGCTCGGGCCAGGTCGCGGGTGAAGGCGTAGGCGATCAGCCCGTACTCGGTGTCGTTGGCCAGCGCCAGCGCCTCGTCGTCCGTGGCGAAGGTGGTGATCGGCGCGACCGGGCCGAAGATCTCCTCGCCGAAGACCCGCGCCTGGGTCGGGACGTCGCCCAGCACGGTGGGCGCGAAGTAGAAGCCCTTGCCGTCCAGTGCTCCCCCACCGGTGAGGACCTTGCCCCCGAGGTCGACGGCGTCCTGGACGAGCTCGGCCACCTTGTCCCGCTGGGTGCCGTCGATCAGCGGACCGACGTCCACGCCGTCCTCGGTCCCCCGACCGACGGTGAGCGCGCCCATCCGCTCGGCCAGCCGGGCGGAGAACTCGGCCGAGACCGACTCGTGCACGATGAACCGGTTCGCCGCGGTGCAGGCCTCGCCGATGTTGCGCATCTTGGCGAGCATGGCGCCGTCCACGGCGCGGTCCAGGTCGGCGTCGCCGAAGACGATGAACGGGGCGTTCCCACCGAGCTCCATCGACACCCGCAGCAGGCCCTCGGCCGACTGCTCGACCAGCCGGCGGCCGACCGGCGTGGACCCGGTGAAGGTCAGCTTGCGCAGCCGGGGGTCGCGGATCAGCGGCTCCATCACGTCGCCGGTGTGGGACGTCGTCACCACGTTGAGGACGCCGTCCGGCAGCCCGCACTCGGTGAGGATCTGGGCGAGCGCGTACATGGTCAGCGGGGTCTGGGACGCCGGCTTGACCACCATCGTGCAGCCGGCCGCGATGGCGGGGCCGATCTTGCGGGTGCCCATCGCGAGCGGGAAGTTCCAGGGCGTGATCATCAGGCACGGCCCCACGGGCTGCTTCATGGTGAGCAGCCGGGTGGCGCCGTTCGGGGCCGTCGACCAGCGACCGGAGATGCGCACGGCCTCCTCGGAGAACCACCGGAAGAACTCGGCGCCGTAGGTGATCTCGCCCAGCGCCTCCTTCAGCGGCTTGCCCATCTCGAGCGTCATCAGCAGCGCGAGGTCCTCCGCGCGCTCGGTGACCTTCTCGTAGGCCGCGCGCAGGATCTCGCCGCGGTCGCGCGGCGGCGTGGCGGCCCACCCCGCCTGCGCGGCAACCGCAGCGTCCAGCGCCTCGCGGCCGTCGGCCACCGAGGCGTCGGCGACGGTGGTCAGCACCTCTTCGGTGGAGGGGTCGAGCACCTTCAGCTCGGCGCCGTCGGACGCCGGCCGCCACTGACCGCCGATGAACAGGCCCTGGGGTACGGCCTCGACGACGCGTCGCTCGTCCTGCTGGGTCACCGCGGGCTCCTTCGGGTGGTCGGGTGGTCGCGGCTCGACGCTAGTCCAGCGCACGGGTGGGTCGGGCGTCACACTGTCAGCCGTCCGGGCCCGTGGGCCGCACTCTGGCGGTGCGGGCCGGTCGGCCTCGTGGCTAGTCTGCGAGCCATGACCGACCTGCGCGAGTCCACGTCCCCCGCCGTCGCCGACGGAGTTCCTCAGCGCCGCGAGCTGCTGACCGAGATCCCCGGGCCGCGCTCGCGTGCGCTGCACGCGCGCAAGCAGGCGGCAGTCGCCGACGGCGTCGGGACCACCCTGCCGGTCTACATCGCCCGCGCCGGTGGTGGCGTGCTGCAGGACGTCGACGGCAACTCGCTGATCGACCTGGGCTCGGGCATCGCCGTGGTCAACGTGGGCAACGCCAACCCGCGGGTCGTCGCCCGGGTCACCGAGCAGGTGCAGCAGTTCACCCACACCTGCTTCATGGTCACCCCGTACGAGGGCTACGTCGCGGTCTGCGAGGCGCTGGCCCGGCTCACCCCCGGCGACCACGCGAAGAAGTCGGCGCTGTTCAACTCCGGCGCCGAGGCGGTGGAGAACGCGGTCAAGATCGCCCGGGTGGCCACCGGCCGCGACGCCGTGGTCGTCTTCGACCACGCCTACCACGGCCGCACCAACCTCACGATGGCCATGACGGCGAAGTCCATGCCGTACAAGCACGGCTTCGGCCCGTTCGCGGGCGAGGTCTACCGGGCCCCGATGAGCTACCCGTTCCGCGAGCCGGTGCCGATCAGCGGCGCGGAGGCCGCGCGTCGCGCGATCTCGGTCATCGACAAGCAGGTGGGCGCCGACGAGGTCGCCGCCGTCGTGATCGAGCCGATCCAGGGCGAGGGCGGCTTCGTCGTCCCGGCGCCGGGCTTCCTGCCGGCCATCGCGCAGTGGTGCACCGAGAACGGCATCGTCTTCGTCGCCGACGAGATCCAGACCGGGTTCGGCCGGACCGGCACGCTGTTCGCATGCGACGACGAGGGCGTGGTGCCGGACCTGATCACGACCGCCAAGGGCATCGCGGGGGGCCTGCCGCTCGCTGCGGTCACCGGCCGCGCCGAGCTGATGGACGCGGTGCACGCCGGCGGCCTCGGTGGCACCTACGGCGGCAACCCGGTCGCCTGCGCCGCGGCGCTGGGCGCCCTGGAGTCGCTCGAGGAGGACGACCTGGCGGGCCGTGCCGCCGCCATCGGTCGGACGATGCTGGACCGGCTCTCCGCACTGGCCGGTCAGCACGCGCAGATCGGCGACGTCCGGGGCCGCGGCGCGATGGTCGCCATCGAGCTGGTCGTGCCCGGCAGCACCGACCCCGACCCGGCCGAGGCCGCCCGGATCAGCGCTGCCTGCCACCAGCAGGGTGTGCTGACGCTCACCTGCGGCACCTTCGGCAACGTGCTGCGCTTCCTGCCCCCGCTGGTGATCGACGACGCCCTGCTGGCCGAGGCGCTCGACGTCCTCGAGTCCGCGGTCGCCGGCGACTAGCTGGCTGGGCCCGGGGTCTGCTCGCGCAGCCCCCACGGTGACCCGTAGCCGTCGCGGAGCAGGTCCAGGAACGGCACGGCGTCGAAGGCCTCGGGACCGAGCACACCCGACCCGGACCACGCGCCCGTCGCGAGCAGCTCGAGCGCGACCACGGGGTTGACCGCGGTCTGCCACACCACGCACTGCGCGCCGTACTCCTGCATCGACCAGTCGTTGTCGACGACGTGGTAGAGGTACACCTCGCGCGGCTGCCCGTCCGTCCCGGTGCCCGTGACCCACAGCCCGGCGCAGGTCTTGCCGTGCATCCGGTCCCCCAGCCCCGCCGGGTCCGGCAGGCACGCGGCGACGACGTCCCGCGGGCTGACCTGCACCCCACCGACCCGCACGGGCTCGGTCGAGTCGAGTCCCAGCTTGTGCAGCGTGCGCAGGACGTCGATGAACTCCTCGCCCAGCCCGTACTTGAACGTGACTCGCTTCGCGTCGAGCCAGCGCGGCATCAGCAGCACCTCCTCGTGCTCCACGTTCACGCACTCCACGGGACCGATGCCGTCCGGGAAGTCGAAGACCTCGGGCTCGCTGAACGGCGCCGTGGTGAACCAGCCGCGGTCGGCCTCCCACACCACGGGCGGGTTCAGGCACTCCTCGATCGTCGTCCAGATCGAGAACGACGGCGCGAACTCGTAGCCGTCCACCGTCAGGTTCGAGCCGTCCCGGGTGCCGAGCTCGTCGACCTGGCTGAACAGGTGGTCGCAGGCGTACCGGGCGAACACGTCGGACAGCCCCGGCTCCACCCCCATGCCGACCAGGGCCAGCCGGCCGGCGGCCTCCCAGTCGGTCGCGACCGCGAACTGCTCGTCGCCGAGCATCACACCGGTCTGCCGGTGCGGGTGCTCGGGGTGCGGCTGGGACAGGCTCATCGCCATGTCCAGGTAGTCCGCACCGGCCGCGAAGGCACCCTCGAAGACGGGCATCACGAACCGCGGGTCGACCGCGTTCATCACGTGGGTGACCTGGTGCGCGCGCGCCAGGTCCGTGACCGACTGCGCGGACGACGCGTCCACCTGGGCCGCGAGCACTCGAGGGTCGTCGACCGCCGCGACGGTGCGCTCGGCCCGGGCCAGGTCGTAGTCCGCGACCACGAGCTGCTCGAAGAAGGGACGGCGGACGGCGATGCGGGCGAAGGCGTCCCCGACGCCACCGGACCCGACCAGCAGGATGCGCATGACCGGACCCTAGCCCGCTCCGCCGTCCCGACGTGACGGCACCAGCCGGGGGTCAGGCCACCGGTGCGGCCACCACGACGAAGTTGTCCCGGTAGTGCCGGGTGGCCGGGTCGAACGGGCCCGAGCAGGTCACCAGCACCAGCCTGGACGGCGTCCGCTGGTCGAACAGCCGAGCGCCGCCGACCACAGCCCCGGCCAGGTCCCCCTTCGGGAGCTGGCGGGTCGCCGTCACCTGGTACGTCTGCGCCAGTCCGGCACCGTCGACCCGCACCCGGTCGCCCTTCCTCGAGCGCAGCACGCCGGCCATGTCGCCGATGCCCTGGGAGGCCGCGTCGACGTGGCCGACCAGCACCATCGACCCGTACCGGTCGCCCAGCCGGGCACCGCCGGACCACCACCCGGCCTGGTGCACGTCGTCCGGCACGGCGAGCCGTCCTCGGGCGTCCGCACCGACCGGGCGCACGACCATGCGGACTCCGTCCGGCAGCACGACCGCCTCCGGAACCGCCGTGCGCAGCTGGCTCGGTGCCGGCGCGCCCTGCCGGGCGGCACCTGCGGTGGCGGACGGCAACGGCGGCTGCGCCTCGGCGGACGCCCTGGCACTGCTCGACGTGCTCACCGCAGCCGGGTGGCCCCCGCTCGAGGTCGCGCAGCCCGCTCCCGTCGACAGCGCGAGCAGCGACAGCAGGAGCGCCGACGCTCGGCCCCGCACCGGCTAGCCGCGCTCGGGACGGCGAACCCGGCGGATGAGTCGACGGCGCGGCCCGGGGACGAGTGCCAGGGCGAGCAGGGCGGCCACCAGCGCGAAGGCGCCCGCTCGTCCGGTCGGCCCGCCGGTCGCGCCGGACGTGGTCAGCCCCGCCGCTGCTGCCTGACCACCGGTGCCGGACTCGACCCGCGTCGGGTCCCCGCCGCTCGAGCCGAGCCGGATGACCTGGACGATGGCGTTCATGCTCGCGTCCTGGGTGTCCCCCACGGCGTAGACGCGGGTCAGCGCGCCGGGCGTGACCTTGAGGGTCAACGGTCCGAGCACGCCGGGGCCGGTGGTCCCGGTCGGCACCACGTCCACCGAGTAGCTGCCCGACGGGACCTTCACCGAGCTGAACTCCCCGTTGGCGACGTTGGCGAACACCACCTTCTTGTCGACCCTGATGTCGGCCGGCCCGATCGCGGCGACGTGCGCCACCGTGATCCGGCCCTGACCGCTCGGCACCCGGCTCACGTCGTTCTCGAACACGGTCACCTCGGGGACCCGGCTCGCGCCGACCCGGCGGTGGATCACCACGTCGCTGCTAGCGGCCGTGACCGTCATCGAGCTCGTCGCCACGATCCGACCGGCGGACACGAACTCGACCTTGTGCGTGCCGCGAGGGACCAGCACCGGGCCGAGCTGGTGCGCCGCAGCGAGCGCACCGACCACCGAGCGCCCGTCGACGCGAACGCCGACGCTGTGCCCGGGCAATCCGTTGAGCAGGTAGATCCGAACGGAGGGGGTGGCAGCGGCGGCGACGCTCGACGGTGCCAGCAGCGCGCCGAGCATCGTGAGGGCAAGCCCAGCCAAGGTCACTCTGCGTCGTTGGTTCATCGGTGTCCGCTTCCCATGATCACGTTCCGTGGTGAATATCGCGGAATTGCACGGTACCGCCGCACGTGTCACCGTGCGACAGTTGCGGAAAGTAAGGAGGTGCCCGTGGCGCACTGGCTCGACCGCCTCGCCGGACACGTCCGCCTGCCCCAGTTCATGGCTCGACCCGTGCCCGGTGCACCACCGAGCCGGCGCCTCCTCTGGCTGCGCCGCAGCCTCGTCCCCGCCGCGCTGACCCTGCTGGTCGTGGCGCTCGCCGGTTCGACGGTCGCCGTCATCCGGTACGACCGACCGCCCCAGCTGGGCAGCCCCGGTCGGGTGACCGCCGACCTGCGGCCGACACCGGAGGAGGCGATCGCGCCGGCGGCATCGGGGATCCTGGTGTCCGCCACGCTCAAGGGCGACGGCACGATCGACGTGGTGGAACGCCTGCACCTGCGCGAGCCGCGGGACGTCGTCGTGCTCGGCGTGCAACGCCCGGCGGCGACCCAGGACCCGACGTCCGCGCCGGAACAGGTCCCGCAGGCGCTCGGCGTGACGCTGACCGCCGACGGCCGGCCGGTCACCGCGCCACGTCGGGTCACCACCGAACCCAGCTTCGTCGCCCTGACCTCGCCGTCGACCGAGCTGGTGCTGCGCTACCAGCTCGTCGGGACCACGGTCCGGTCCCGGCAGTCCGTGCCCGGGCGGGCACTGACCACCCTGGCGCCGATCGGCGCTGCCACCGAGGACGGGCTGGGCCTGACCGTCCAGCTGACCCCGCAAGGGTCGACGATCCTGAACCTCGTCTGCCCGGACCTGAGCGGGGCCAGGGCCGCCACCTGCGCCACGGAGACCGCCGGTCGTTGGCGGACGACGACGCCGCTGAGCGCGGCGCCGGGCGTGACCCTCGCCCAGGTCGACCTGGACCAGTGATCCGCTGCGACCCTACGCTCGGCACCGACCCGGGAGGTCACGATGGCTGAAGCCATGACGAACGCCGACACGGCGGCGTCCGGAAGCAAGGGCTTGAAGGGCGGCGCTCTCGGTCTGGTCTCGAGCGTCGTCATCGGCATGTCGAGCACCGCGCCGGCGTACAGCCTCGCTGCCAGCCTGGGCTTCGTCGTCGCGACGACCGCAGGTGACGGCATCGTCGGCGTGAAGGCGCCGGCCATCATGCTCCTCGCGTTCGTGCCGATGTACTTCATCGCGGTGGCCTACGCCGAGCTGAACAAGGCCGAGCCGGACTGCGGGACCACCTTCACCTGGGCCGCGCGGGCCTTCGGGGCACGAGTCGGGTGGATGGGCGGCTGGGGCATCATCGCCGCCGACGTGATCGTCATGGCCAACCTGGCCCAGATCGCCGGGTCGTACAGCTTCGAGCTGGTCGGCGCGGACTCGTTGGCGGACAGCACCTTCTGGAGCACGGTCGCCGGGATCGTGTGGATCATCCTGATGACGTACATCTGCTACCGCGGCATCGAGGTGTCCGCGCGCGTCCAGTACGCGTTGCTGAGCGTCGAGGTCACGGTGCTGGTCGTGTTCAGCGCCTACGCGCTGATCAAGGTCTACACCGGCAACGCCCCGCCGGGATCGCTGCACCCGAGCCTGTCCTGGCTGATCCCGACCGGCCTGCCGTTGAGCTCGGTCGTCACCGCCACGCTCATCGCGGTCTTCATCTACTGGGGCTGGGACACCGCGGTCGCCTGCAACGAGGAGAGCGACGACCCGGGCCGGACGCCGGGTCGGGCCGCCATCATCGCCACCGTCCTGCTGCTGGCCACCTACGCGATCGTCTCGATCGCCACCGTGGCGTTCGCCGGCGTCGGGACCAGCGGGATCGGGCTCGGCAACCTCGACAACGCCGACGACGTGTTCCGCGCGCTCGGCCAGACGGTGTTCGGCGACAGCACGTTCGGCCGCCTGATGGAGGGACTGCTGGTGATCAGCGTGCTCACGTCGGCGTCGGCCTCCACGCAGACCACGATCCTGCCGACCGCCCGCACCACGCTGTCGATGAGCGCCTACCGGGCCATCCCGGCACGGTTCGCGAGGATCCACCCGCGCTACCTGACGCCCAGTGTGTCGACCGTCTGGATGGGCGCGGTCTCCATCGTCTTCTACGTCGGCCTGACGCTGGTCAGCGAGAACATCCTGGCGGACTCGATCGCTGCCGTCGGGCTGCTCATCGCGTTCTACTACGGCCTCACCGGTTTCGCCTGCGTGTGGTTCTACCGGCGCACCCTCACCCGGAACTTCCGTGACCTGGTCATGCAGGGGGTGCTGCCGCTGGCCGGCGGCATCATGCTGCTCGGTGCCTTCGTCATCGCCGCCAAGCTCTACTCCCAGTCGGACTACGGCGAGACCACCCTGTTCGGCATCGGCGGGGTCTTCCTGCTCGGGATCGGCTCGCTGGTCCTCGGGGTCGTGCTGATGGAGGTCTACGCGCGGATCCGGCCGGACTTCTTCGCCGGGCGCACCCTGACCCGCGGGCAGGCCGAGCTCGTGCTGGCACCGGGCGTCGGTGCGGTGCCGCACATCGGGCTCCCCGACTCCGGGCAGATGCCCACCGTGATCGCACCGGACCTGTCCAACCTCCCTCCGGGCGAGAGCGCCGTCGATGCGCGTGAGGTGGTCGGGCTACCCGCCCGCGAGGAGGACGAGCGCGACGACCCGACCCCGTCGTGACGGTCAGCGGAGCGACCGACTCGCTGGTCGACGTCCCGGGGATCCGGGTCGGGCACGCCACCCACGCGGGTGACGGGTGGCTCACCGGATCGACCGTCGTGCTCACCGGCCCGGACGGCGCCGTGGGCGGGGTCGACGTCCGTGGCGGCGGCCCGGGCACCCGGGAGACCGACCTGCTGAACCCGTTGCACGGCAACGAGAGCGTGCACGCACTGCTGCTCACCGGCGGCAGCGCCTACGGGCTCAGCGCGGCGGACGGGGTGATGTCGGCCCTCGAGGACGCCGGGATCGGCTACCCCGTGGGGGCCGCCGGCATCGTGCCGATCGTGCCGGCCGCGGTCATCTTCGACCTCGGCCGCGGTGGCGGCGTCCGGGCACGGCCCGGCCCGGAGTCCGGACGGCTGGCCTGCGCGGACGCCTGGTCCGAGGCCGGCGGACTCGCTGTGCGGGAGGGCAACGTGGGCGCCGGGACCGGCGCGCTCGCCGGCGGGCTCAAGGGTGGCGTGGGCTCGGCCAGCCAGGTGCTCGACGACGGGACGGCGGTCGCCGCACTGGTCGTGGTCAACGCGGTCGGCTCGGTGCTCGACCCGCGGACCGGCGAGCTGTGGGGCGCCCGGCACCTGCTGACCGAACCGCCGCCACGGCCGGAGCCGGCTGCGCTGCAAGGGCATCGGGAGCGGGTCGAGGCGATGCGCCGCGCCCTGCTGCCGCCGGAGCCGCTGGCCACCACCCTGGTCGTGGTGGCCACCGACGCCGTCCTGACCAAGGCCCGTTGCGCGAAGGTCGCCGGGATCGCCCACGACGGCCTGGCCCGCGCCATCTCGCCCGTGCACACCATGTTCGACGGTGACACGGCCTTCGCGTTGTCCACCGCTCGACGTCCGGCGCCCGGCCCGGCGGCCCTGCACGAGCTGCTCGCGGCGGCCGCCGACTGCACGACGAGGGCCGTCGTGCGGGCCGTGCTGGCCGCCGAGTCCGTCGAGACCCCGGCCGGGCACTGGCCGTCGTACCGCGCGGAGCTGCTCGGCCGTTGATGAGCGGCGGCCGACTCAGCCCATCGACTTCTGACCGTCGATGGTCTCGCGCAGGATGTCGGCGTGGCCGGCGTGCTGCGCGGTCTCGGCCACGACGTGGGTGAACACCCGGCGCGCGCTCCAGGTCGCGCCGGGCTCGAACCACGGGGCCTGCGGGAGCGGCTGGCGGGCGTCGAGGTCGACGGCCGCGACCAGCTCGTCCGTGGCGTGGGCGACCTCGTCGTACGCGGCGAGCAGCCCGTCGAGGGTCTCGCCGTCGAGCATGCGGAAGCCGTCGGCGTACGCCTGCACCTCCGGCGGCGGGTTCGACCAGTCCACGGTGGCCCAGTCGACGTGCGCCGGGGCCGGGCCGTCGACGACGAAGCTGGCCCACTGGCGCTCGACGGCGCTCACGTGCTTGACCAGACCGCCGAGGCTGAGGCTGCTGGCCGTCGGGGTGAGCCGGGCCTGCTCGTCGGTGAGGCCGCGCACGGTGAACCGGAACAGCTCGCGGTGCTTGCGCAGTGCCTCGACGAGCTCGGCGCGCTGCGCGGCGTCGGCGTCGGACGGGGAGAAGGGTGAGGGCGTGTTCTGCGTCATGCCCCAACGCTAGAAGCAATAGCGGTCAGTTCCTGACCGCGACCACGACGATCGTGGGGATCCGCCTCGGTCAGGAGTCGCCGGGCCCACCGCGGTTGGCCAGCAGCGGCTGGCTCGGGTCCCAGGTCGTACCGTCCCGGGCGTCCTGGCGGCGGCGGGCGATGGCGGACAGCGACTCCAGCACCACCCGGTTCGCCAGGGCCGCGGTGATGTCGGCGTGGTCGTACGGCGGGCTGACCTCGACGACGTCCACCCCGACGACCGGCAGCTCCAGGCAGATCCGGCGGACGGCGTCCAGCAGCTGCCGGGCGGACAACCCGCCGGGCTCGGGGGTGCCGGTACCGGGCGCGTGCCCGGGGTCGCAGACGTCGATGTCGACCGACAGGAAGACGCCCTCGCACTCGTCGGTGGCGATCGCGAACGCCTCGGTCAGGCAGACGTCGAGGCCACGGTGGCCAATCTCGGTCATCTCGTAGGAGCGCATCGACTGCTCGGCCATCCAGTCCAGCGTGGCGGGCGGCGGCCAGTAGCCGCGCAGGCCGATCTGCAGGAACCGGTCCCCGCGCAGCGCCCCGGACTCGATCAGCCGCCGCATGGGCTGGCCGTGCCCCCACAGCGAACCGAACTCGATGTCGCCGGTGTCGGCGTGCGCATCGAAGTGGATCATCGACACCCGGCCGTGGCCGAGCACGTTCGCCACGCCCTTCGCGTCCGGGAACGCGATCGAGTGGTCGCCGCCGAGCACCACGGGGATGGCGCCTGCGCGGGTGACCTTCTCGACCGCTGCCTCGAGCGCGGGCAGGGCCACCTCGATGTCGCCGGAGTACATCTCGACGTCGCCGGCGTCCACCACCTTGAGGTCGACGAGGCCGTCCGTGCGCAGCGCGAGGCTGGGCCGCGAGCCGTCGTGGGCCAGGTAGTCCGTCATCCGGATCGCCTGCGGTCCGAACCGGGTGCCCGGGCGGTGCGACGTCCCCCCGTCGAACGGGGCCCCCACGATCACGACGTCCGCGTCGGCGTAGCTGGCGGGGTCGTCGAGGTCGCAGCGGTCGACACCCAGGAAGGTGAAGTCTGGCCCGTACTGCTGGCCGTAGCGCGTCATACGCCAGAGCCTAGTCTTGGGACCATGGTGACCTTTACCGGCCTGGCCTCGATCCTACCGGTGCGCGACCTGGCCCGAGCCCTGGATCTTTACTCCCGCATGGGGTTTCGCACCTCGCCGTACGAAGGTCCGGACGAGTACGGGTTCGCGGACCGGGACGGTGCCGCGCTGCACCTGGCGCACTCGACGTTCCACGACCCGGACGCGTCGTCCGTCATGGTCTACCTGTACGTCTCGGACGCCGACGCGCTGCACCAGGAGTGGACGACGGCCGGTATCGAAGGACGCCACCACGCGCCGAAGGACACGCCCTACGGGCTGCGCGAGGGCGCGTACGTCGACCCCGACGGCAACCTGCTGCGCTACGGCTCGTGGCTGCCCGGCTACCCCACCGTTCCCTAGGTGTTCTGCGGGAAGCCGAGGTTGAGCCCGCCGTGGCTCGGGTCCAGCCAGCGCGACGTGACGACCTTGCCGCGGGTGAAGAAGCGCACGCCGTCCTCGCCGTAGGCGTGCGAGTCACCGAACAGCGAGTCCTTCCACCCACCGAAGCTGTACTGCGCCACCGGCACGGGGATCGGTACGTTCACCCCGACCATGCCGACCTGGACCTCGTTCTGGAACCGCCGGGCCGCGCCGCCGTCGTTGGTGAAGATCGCCGTCCCGTTGCCGTACGGGTTGTCGTTGATCAGGGCCAGTCCCTCGTCGTAGGACCCGACCCGGACGACGGACAGCACCGGCCCGAAGATCTCATCGGTGTAGACGGACATCTGCGGGGTCACGTGGTCGAGCAGTGTCGGACCGAGCCAGAACCCTTCTGCCGCACCGTCGAACTCCCCCTCGCGCCCGTCCACCACGACCGTGGCGCCGGCCTCGCCACCGGCCTGGACGTAGGACGCCACCTTGTCCCGGTGCTGGCCGGTGACCAGCGGGCCCATGTCGCACCCGCGACGCCCGTCACCGGTACGCAGGGTCGCGACCCGGTCGGCGATGCGCGCCACCAGCTCGTCGGCGACCTGGTCCACCACGACGAGCGCCGAGATGGCCATGCACCGCTCCCCGGCGGAGCCGAACCCCGCGTTCACCGCGGCGTCCGCGGCCAGGTCGAGGTCGGCGTCCGGCAGGACCAGCATGTGGTTCTTGGCACCGCCCAGGGCCTGCACCCGCTTCCCGGCCCGGGTGCCCTTCTCGTACACGTAGCGAGCGATCGGCGTCGAGCCGACGAACGAGACGGCGGCGACGTCCGGGTGGTCCAGCAGCCGGTCGACCGCGACCTTGTCGCCGTGCACGACGGTGAACACCCCGGCGGGCAGCCCGGCCTCGGCCCACAGCTCGGCGAGCAGCAGGGACGCCGAGGGGTCCTTCTCGCTGGGCTTGAGCACGACGGCGTTGCCGGCGGCGATCGCCACCGGCACGAACCACAGCGGCACCATGGCCGGGAAGTTGAAGGGCGAGATCACCGCGACGACGCCGAGGGACTGCCGGATCGAGTAGACGTCCACCTTCGTCGAGACGTTCTCGCTGAACCCGCCCTTGAGCAGGTGCGGGACGCCGCAGGCGAACTCGACGACCTCGAGGCCGCGCTGGACCTCACCGGCCGCGTCCGAGAGCACCTTGCCGTGCTCGGCCGTGATGAGCGCGGCGACGTCAGCCGAGCGTTCCTCGAGCAGCTGGCGGAACCGGAAGAGCACCCGGGAGCGAGTAGCCAGGGACGACTGCCCCCACGCCTCGGCCGCCACGCTCGCGCTGGCGACGGCGAGATCCACCGTGGCGTCGTCCGCGAGGTCGACCGCACCGGTGACCTGGCCCGTCGCGGGGTCGAAGACGTCCCCACTGCGTTCGGTGGTCCCGCCGAAGGGCTTGCCGTCGATCCAGTGCGTGATCCGAGTCGTCATGCGGTAAGTCTGCGGGCTCAACGTCCCCGACACGGCTGACACCCTGTTGTCGGATCCCGGCGGTTGGCGCGCACCCTGTCAAGGGTGGCGGTGCCCACCTGGGTCAGGAGTCGAAGCCGAGACCGAACCGGTCGAGCGTGCGCAGCCAGACGCCGCGCCGGCCGTCCCGCTGGTCGGCCCGCGCGATGGCCTTGCGGGTGAGCTGGATGCCGGTCCACCGGAACGGCTCGGGCGGGAACGGCAGGGGCTTGCGACGCACCATCTCCAGCGCGGTGCGCTCGTTGTCCCGGCCGGCGAGCAGGTCCAGGCAGACCTGCGCCCCGAACCGGCTGGCTCCCACGCCGAGGCCCGTGTACCCCTGCACCGCCGCGACCCGACCGCCGTGGGTCAGGCCCCAGAACGCGCAGAACCGGGTACACGTGTCGATCGCCCCGCCCCAGGTGTGGGTGACCTGGACGCCGTCCAGCGCCGGGAAGGTCTCCACCAGGTGCTCGGCCAGGATCGCCTCGGTCCGGTCGCTGCGCGCGCGGCGCGCGCCCAGGTCGCTGCCGAAGTAGTACAGCGCGTCGTACCCGCCGAAGAGCAGCCGGTCGTCGTCCGTCAGCCGGTAGTAGTGGAACTGGTTCCCGGCGTCCCCGACGCCCATCCGGCCCGACCAGCCCAGGGCGGCCAGGGCGGACGCGTCCAGCGGTTCGGTGACGAGCACGTGGTCCCAGACCGGGACGACGTAGGGCCGGTAACGGCGCACCGGGGATGGGAAGACGTTGGTGCCCAGCACGACCTGGTTCGCCCGGACGCTGCCCGACGCGGTACGCACCACAACGCCCTGCGGCCCGAGGTCGTGCAGGTCCAGCACCCGGGTGGACTCCCGGATCCGACCGCCCAGACCCTCGACGGCCGCCGCGAGGCCCCAGACCAGCCGAGCCGGGTCGACCAGCGCGACGCTGGCCCGCTCCAGGCGTCCGCCCAGGTACGTGGGCGAGTCGACCAGCGCACGAGTCTGCCCGGCGTCCAGCAGGTGGGAGTCCAACCCGAGCGACCGCGCGGCCTCGTGCTCCTCGGCCAGGCCCTCGAGCTGCCAGGGCTCGACCGCGACGTCCAGCTCGCCGGTGCGCGCGAAGCCGCAGTCGATGCCGTACCGCACTATCGCCTGCTCGATGCCGTCGAGGTTCTCCAGGCCCAGCCGGGTCAGCGTCGCCATCTCGTCCGGCCACCGCTCCGTGCCGTTGGAGATCCCGTGGGTGAGGGACGCCGCGCAGAAGCCGCCGTTGCGCCCGGACGCCGCCCAACCCAGCCGGTACCCGTCCAGCACCAGGACGTCGCGGCCCGGCTGCTCCTCCAGTGCGAGCAGCGCGGCCCACAGCCCGGTCAGGCCGCCACCGACGACGACCAGGTCGGCCCGCACCTCGCCGTCGACCGGCGGTCGAGCTGCCGGTCGACGGTCGTGGTCCAACCAGAACGGCGTGGACGACGCGCCTGCGAGCCGGACGCCGCTCATGCCCGCTTGCGGCGCCCGCTCACCAGCTGAGCGCCCCCGACCGCGGCCAGGGCCAGCACGAACATCATGGTGCCGATCACGTTGATCTGCACCGGCGTCCCGCGGCTGGCCGCGCCCCAGATGAACATCGGGAAGGTGACCGACGACGAGCTCGCGTTGAAGTTCGTGATGATGTAGTCGTCGAACGACAGCGAGAACGACAGCAGCGCCGCAGCGGCGATGCCCGGCGCCACCAGCGGCAGCGTGACCCGCATGAAGGTCTGCCGCTCGTTGGCGTACAGGTCCATGGCGGCCTGCTCCAGGCGCGCGTCCAGGCCGGAGATCCGAGCCTTGACGGTCACCACCACGAACGACATGCAGAACATGATGTGCGCGATCAGGATCGTGTTGGTCCCCAGCGGCAGGCCCAGCCCGACGAACAGCGTCAGCAGGCTGGAACCCATGACCACCTCGGGCGTGGCCATCGGCAGGAAGATCAGCAGGTTCGTGCCGGACCGGCCACGGAACCGGTGCCGCGCCAGGGCGAACGCCACGAGGGTGCCGAGCACGGTCGCCCCGATCGTGGCGAGCAGACCGATCCGCAGGCTCAGCGCGAGGGACTGGCACATGCCCGGCGCGGCGCACGGGTGCAGCCACGCGTCGACCGAGAACTTCGTCCACTCGTAGTTGAAGCGCCCGTTCGGCTTGTTGAAGGAGAACAGGATCACCACGACGTTGGGCAGCAGCATGTACTGGAACACCAGCGCGGCGATGAGCGCGATGACGTGCTCGCGCAGCCAGGAGACGGGGCCCTGGCCGCGCATCGACGCGCGGATCAGCAGCGCCGCGAGGACGACGACGTTGGCGACGATCAGGACGACCATCAGGAGCGTCATGAGAGGGTCCATCAGACCAGCTCCTCCGTCCCGGCTCGGCGTACGTAGATCGACACCAGCAGCACGATCGACAACATCAGGACGAACGACAGCGCGGCGGCGGTCGGGTAGTCGAGCACCCGCAGGAACTGCCCGTCGATGACTTGGCCGATCATGGTGGTGTTCGTGCTCCCCAACAGCTTCGAGTTGATGTAGTCGCCGGCCGCCGGGATGAACGTCAGCAGCGTGCCGGCCACCAGGCCCGGCAGCGAGAGCGGGAACGTGATCTTGCGGAACCCGGTGAACGGCGAGGCGTACAGGTCCCCCGCCGCCTCGAGCAGGCGCGGGTCGAGGCGTTCCAGGCTGGCGTAGAGCGGCAGCACCATGAACGGCAGGAAGTTGTACGTCAGGCCAGCGATGACCGCGAACTTCGACGCCATCAGCTGGTCGTTGCTGGTCAGCCCGAGGAACTGCAGCACGTCCATCAGCCCGGTGACCTGGAAGAACTTCACGACCGGGCTGCTGTTGGACAGGATCGTCTGCCAGGCCAGGGTGCGGATCAGGAAGCTGGTGAAGAACGGCGCGATCACCAGCACCAGCAGGAAGTTCTTCCACTTGCCGGACTTGAACGCGATCGCGTAGGCCAGCGGGTAGCCGATCAGCGCACCGGCGATGGTGGCGGTCGCCGCGTAGCCGAACGAGCGCAGGAACTGCGGCCAGTAGCTCTGCAGCGCGTCCACGTAGGTCTGGAAGTGGAAGGTGAGCACGTAGCCCTGTTCCAGCGACCCGGTCTGCAGGGACGTCGAGGCCAGGAACACCATCGGGACGGCGAAGAAGATCGCCAGCCAGAGCATCCCGGGCAGCAGCAGCAGGTACGGCGTCCACCGACGTCCGGTCTTCTCGGCCGCAGCGTCCGGCGGCGGCCCGCCGGCACCGGGTGCGACGGACGTCGTCGCACCGCCGTGGGCGACGGCACTCATGACGAGGTGCCCGCCAGGACGGCGTCGCCGGTCTCGCGTTCCTCACCGGCGTGCGCGTCCTGCGCGGCATCCAGCGCGAACCCGTGCTGCGGGGCCCACTGCACGGTGACCTCGCCACCGGGTCGCAGCGGCGGCGTCCCGTCGTTCTGCTGGACGACGGTGATCTCCTGCCCCCACCCGAGCTTGACCAGGTACTGGGTCGAGACGCCGGTGAAGGACGCGTCGGTGACCGTGCCGGAGATCCGGTTGCCGGCGACGGCCGTCGAGTCGTCGCAGATCACCAGCTTCTCGGGCCGCACGCCGAACCACACGTCGCCCGTGGTCGTCGCGCTGCGGTCCTTCGGCAGCGCCAGCTGCGCCCCCTGGACGTCGATCACCAGGTTCTCGCCGTCGGACCCGGACACCTTCCCGGGCAACAGGTTCGACTGGCCGAGGAAGTTGGCCACGAAGGTGGTGCTGGGACGCTCGTACAGGGTCGCCGGGTCGCCGAGCTGCTCGATCACACCCGCGTTCATCACCGCGATGGTGTCGGCCATGGTCATGGCCTCCTCCTGGTCGTGGGTGACGTGCACGAACGTCAGGCCGACCTCGAGCTGGATGCGCTTCAGCTCGATCTGCATCTGCCGGCGCAGCTTGAGGTCGAGCGCGCCGAGCGGCTCGTCCAGCAGCAGCACGGACGGACGGTTGACGATGGCGCGGGCCAGCGCGATGCGCTGCTGCTGCCCGCCGGAGAGCTGACCGGGCTTGCGCAGGGCCAGGTGCGCGAGCTGGACGAGCTCGAGCGCCTCCATCGCGGTGGCCCGGGTGTTCTTCTTGTTGCGCCGACGCAGCCCGAACTCCACGTTCTCCACGATGTTCAGGTGCGGGAAGAGCGCGTAGCTCTGGAACACGGTGTTGACCGGGCGCTGGTAGGGCCGAGCCTCCGTGACGTCCTGGTCGCCGATCTTGATCGTGCCGGCCGTGGGGCGCTCGAGCCCGGCCACCATGCGCAACGTCGTCGTCTTTCCGCAGCCGGACGGGCCGAGCAGGGCGAAGAACGAGCCCTGCGGGATCGTCAGGTCGAGGTCGTCGACGGCGACGAAGTCCCCGAACGTCTTGGTCAGCGAGTGCAGCGTCAGGTCCCCACCGGGGTCGTCCTTGATCTGTGCCATCGTCATGCCCCGATCAGTGCCTGGAACTCTTGGTTGTACTTGGTCTCCTCGGCCTCGGTGAGGCCGCGGAACACGTGCGACTGCGCGAGGACGGCGTCGCTGGGGAAGATCAGCGGGTTGTTGGCCACGCTCGGGTCCTCGGCGAGCAGGACCTCCTTCGACCCCTTCACCGGCGAGATGTAGTTCACGTAGTCCTCGACCGCCGCCATCACCTTGGGGTCGTAGTAGTAGTTGATGAGCGCCTCGGCGTTCTTCTTGTGGCCCGCCTTGTTCGGGATCACGAAGTTGTCCGACCAGATCATGTGACCCGTCGAGGGCAGGACGTAGCCGAGGGCCGGGTTGTCGGCCTGGAGCTGGACGACGTCGCCCGTCCAGGCGATGCAGGCGGCGATGTCGCCGGCGGCCAGCGGCTTGCCGTACTCGTTGCCGGTGAACCCGCGCAGCTGCCCGGCGTCCTTGGCCTTCTTGATCTCGTCGATCGCGGCCTGGAAGTCGGCGTCGGTGAACTTGGCCGGGTCCTTGCCCATCGCCAGCAGCACGAGGCCGACCGTGTCGCGCATCTCGGTGAGCAGGGTGACCTTGCCCTTGAGCGCCGGGTCGGTGAGCAGCTGGTCGATGCTCTCGATCTTCTTGCCGTCGGTCGCCTTGGGGTTGTAGGCGATGCCGGTGAAGCCGCTCTGCCACGGCAGCGAGTACTGGCGGCCCGGGTCGAACTCGACCTGGGTGAGGGCGGTCTCGAGGTTCTTGGCGTTGGGGATGTTCGCCTTGTCGAGCTTCTGCACCCAGTTGAGCCGGATCAGCCGGGCGACCATCCAGTCGGTGCTGCACCAGGTGTCGCGGCCGGTGTCCTGCCCGGCCTGCAGCTGCGGCTTGACCTTGGCGAAGAACTCGTCGTTGTCGTTGTAGTCCTCGGCGTAGGTGACCTTGATGCCGGTCTGCTTCTCGAAGGCGTCCAGCGTCGGGTGCTTCTGCGTCTTGTCGTCCACGTCGATGTACTCGGGCCAGTTGGACCAGCGCACGATCTTCTCGGTGTCGGAGAGGTCCTTCGCGGCCTGGTCGCTCGGCGCCGTCTTGGTGGCCGTGCCCTTGGTGCCGCAGGAGGCCAGGGCCGTGGCCATCCCGAAGGCACCGACCGAGCTGAGCAGGGTGCGACGGCTCAGGGTGCCGCGCGCCAGGGCGACCTTCATCGGGTCGGGAGTCGGTCGGGGGCTCATGGGGTGGGTCCTTCCGGATGGGCAGCGGTGGATCGTCTGCAGTCGGTCACGTGTCGTGGCTGAACACGGTGCGGTGCCAGGGCTTTCGGGCCACCCCGGTCTGGTCGGTCATGACGTGCTTGATGCTCGTGTACTCCTCCAGCGAGTACACGCTCATGTCCTTGCCGAAGCCAGATGCCTTGACGCCCCCGTGCGGCATCTCGCTGATGATCGGGATGTGGTCGTTGACCCAGACACACCCGGCCCGGATCTGCCGGGTGGCCCGACCAGCACGGACGACGTCCCTGGTCCAGGCCGACGCGGCGAGCCCGTACGGCGTGTCGTTGGCCAGCTCGATCGCCTCGTCGTCCGTCTCGAAAGGGACCGCCACCAGCACCGGCCCGAACACCTCGTCGTGCCAGATCGGCGCCGTGCGGTCGATCCCGGCGACGAGCGTGGGCTCGTAGTACGCCCCCCGGGCCAGGTCCCCACCGGGTGCCTGACCACCGCAGACGATCTTGGCGCCGAGCTCGCGGGCCCGGTCGACGTGCCCCGCGACCCGGGCCTGGTGGGCGCGGCTGATCAGCGGGCCCTGGTCGGTCGCCGGGTCGAGCGGGTCCCCCAACCGCACGGCGGACATCAGGTCGGCGACCCCGGCGACGAAGTCGTCGAACAGCGACCGGTGCACGATGGCCCGGGTCGCGGCCGTGCAGTCCTGGCCGCTGTTGATCAGGGCGCCGGCCACGGCGCCGTGCACTGCGGCGTCCAGGTCGGCGTCGTCGAAGACCACGAAGGGCGCCTTGCCGCCGAGCTCGAGGTGCACGCGCTTGGCGGTGGGCGCCGCGAGCGCCATGACGCGCTGCCCGACGCCCGAGCTGCCGGTGAACGAGACCATCGCGACGCCGGGGTGCGAGACGAGGTGCTCGCCGGCATCCGGGCCGGCGCCCACGACGACGTTGACCACGCCGTCCGGGATCCCCGCGCGCTGTGCGGCCTCGGCCATCATCAGCGCCGTCAACGGGGTGAGCTCGCTGGGCTTGAGCACGATGGCGTTGCCGGCGGCGACGGCGGGCAGCATCTTCCAGGCGGCCATCTGGAGGGGGTAGTTCCACGGTGCGATGGAGCCGACGACGCCGAGTGCCTCGCGGCGGACCGCGGAGGTGTGGTCGGCGGAGTACTCGCCGGACGCCCGGCCCTCCAGCACGCGGGCGGCGCCGGCGAAGAAGGCGGTGTTGTCGATGGTGCCCGGGACGTCGAACTCGCGGCTGAGCCGGATCGGCTTGCCGGTCTGCGACGTCTCGACCTGGGCCAGCTCCTCGGCGACGGCCTCGAGCTCAGCGGCCCAGCGGTGCATGGCGGTGGACCGCTCGGCGGGGGTCGCCGCACCCCAGGCGGGCTGGGCGAGGGTGGCGGCCTGGACCGCCGCGTCGACGTCCGCCGGACCGGCCAGTGCGACGACGTCCACCTCGTCCCCGGTGGCGGGGTTCACCACGGGGTGCGCGGGCGCCGACCCGCTGGGCGCCGTGCGGCGGCCACCGATCCACTGGTGGCCCCGAGTCGATGTCGTCACGCCACCTCCTGATCTGTTCGGCGAGCCAACCGGCTGTGCGCCGATCCTGACACGCCACCTCGGTCCGTTCAAGGCTAATCAAAGGATTTCGTGGCTGAATCGCGTAACCTCAACGAAATCTAGCGTGTAACGGTTCGGTCACTACCGACCCGCGTTGTACCCGCACACACCCTCCCCGGTACGGTGGGATGCACAGTGCCTGTTCTCGGGCCGACGAGGCGACACAGTGTCGCCCGCTCGGCTCTCGTTCCCCGGAGGCTGGATGCTCCCGACGCTCAGCGCCGTGCTCGGCCTGCCCGTCCTCGCCGCCGGACGCCCCCGCGTCGTCGCCGGGGCGGAGCACCTCGGGCACGAGGTGCGCTGGGCGCACGTGGCCGAGGTCGCCGACATCAGTGAGCTGCTGCGGGGCAACGAGCTCATCCTCACCACCGGGGTCGCGCTGCCCCGGACGGACGACGGCATCGTCGCGTTCGTGCAGGGCCTGGCCGCCCTGCCCGTGGCCGGGCTGGTCGTCGAGCTCGGTCGCGCGTACGCCGGGCGGCTGCCCACGGCGATGGTGCGCGCCGCCGAGCGCTTCGGCCTGCCCCTGGTCGAGCTCACGCAGCCGGTGGCGTTCATCGAGGTCACCGAGGCCGTGCACTCGCTCATCATCGACGGCCAGATCAGCTCGCTGCGCCAGGCGCAGTCGCTGCACGAGACGTTCACCGAGCTCGCCGTCGAAGGGGCGGACACCGCCGAGGTGGTCCGTCAGGCGGCCCGGATGGCCGGCGCGCCCGTCGTCCTCGAGACGCCCAGCCACCTGGTGGTCGAGCACGACGCGGCCGGCACGGACGAGGCCGCCCTGCTCGCCCGCTGGCAGCAGCGCTCGCGCGCGGTGCGGGTCGAGGGGCGGGCCGGGGTCGACCCGGCGTCCGGCTGGGTGGTCGCAACCGTCGGTGCGCGCGGCGAGGACTGGGGGCGGCTGGTGCTGGTGCGCGGCATGGAAGACCCCCGTCCGCACGACCTGATGCTCGTCGAGCGCACGGCCACCACCCTGGCGCTGCAACGGCTGATCACCCGGGACCGCGAGGGCCTGGAGCGGCAGACCCACCGCACCCTGCTGACCGCGCTGATGGAGCACCAGCACCCGGACGCCGAGATCGGGCTCCGAGCCCGGGCGCTGGGGGTGACGCTGGACGGACGTCGGCTGCTGGGCGCCGTCGTCCGCTGGCGCGAGGGGCGGTCGGCGACCACGCTCGCCACCCAGGCTCGCCTGCGTGACCTCGCCGACGCCGTGGCCCAGGCCGCCCGGGACGCCTCCGCGCCGGCCCTGGTCGGCGCGATCGACGACCGCAGCGTCGGGTTGCTGCTGGCGCTGGACCGCCGCGACGGCGACGGCGCGGTCCTGGACGGGCTCAGCCGAGCCATCGAGCGCGTGGTCCGCTACCGGATGCCCGGCGAGGCGTCCGACCAGCTGCTGCTGGCCGCCGGCACGGTCGTGGCCGGCCTGCGGGACGCCCGGCGCAGCGTGGTCGAGGCGCAGCAGGTCGCTGATGCCGCGGCGCACCTGCCGCGGGTCGGTGGGTTCGTGCGGCTGCACGACGTCGGCGTCCGCGGGCTCCTGTCACTCCTGCGCGACGACCCCCGCGTCGAGACGTTCACCGAGCGTGAGCTCGGCCCGTTGCTGGACCGCGAGGACGACCTGCTCGAGGTGCTGCGCGCCTACCTCGCCTGCGGCCGCAACAAGTCCGCCGCCGCCGCGTCGATGCACCTGTCCCGGCCGGCGTTCTACGACCGGCTCACCCGGTTGGCCACTGTGCTGGACGAGGACCTGGACGACGTGGAGACCTGCCTCGCCCTGCACGTCGCGCTGCTGGCTCGCGACACCCGCTGACCCCTCGCCCGTTGATCACGTTCAGTGGGCGCACACCCGCTTCTCGAGGGTCCTTCACCTCGATAAGCGGGCCTGGACCCACTGAACGTGATCAACGACCGGGCGGCGGGCGCGTCAGGGACGGTCGGCGAAGAACAGGCCGCCCTTGACGAGCCAGGCGAACGAGAACGCGAAGGTGGCGATGGTCTCCCACCAGAACAGCAGGTGCACGGGCGACCTCAGCAGCACGAAGGCGACCAGCATCGACAGCGCCACGACGACGCCGCAGACCCGGTAGATGGTGTTGCGCAACGCCTTTCGGCTGCCCGGAGCGACAGGGTGGTCGCTGCGGGTGAACAAGAAGTACGCGAAGTACGCCAGGATCACGTAGAACCCACCGGCCGCCACGCCGTGCGCCACGTTCCAGACGGTCGTCGACGCGCCCGCCGCCACGGTGGGGCTGAGCGCGACGACGATGACCAGGACGCCGGCCAGCGTGCTGAGCCAGTTGTCGCGCCGGGCGTAGCGGTAGCAGAACAGGAACACGCCCTGCGCGCACAGGGATCCGACGAGGTAGTTGCGCATCGGCGTGTAGTAGAACGCGCTGATCGAGTCCGGCATCAACCCGTCGCCGAAGAAGTAGTGGCTGATGAACAGGACGACAGGCAAGGTGGCCCCGACAACGCCGACCGCGATCCGCACACCGAGGTAGGTCAGCACCCAGTCGGCCTCGTCCGGTGGCGGTGTCAGGGCAGCGGTCTGAGTGGTCGTCACCGCACCAGCATGGCCCGCCTCGCTCAGGTCACCCAGCCGAGCAGCTCGTCCAGCGCGTCGCGGGTGTGCGGCTCGTCGAACACCTCACTGATCCAGGCGGCAGCAGCGGCGCGGTCCGGCGAGCGCCGGTTCGGCTGCAGCCAGTCGGTGGCGGCGATCTCGGTGATGTGCCCGAGCTGCGCGATGAGCATCGAGAAGCGCCCGCGGCGGTCGACGCGACCCGGGCCGCCCGCCTCCCGGTACGCCTCCGCGAGCGCCCGGGCCCGACCGGCGTCCGAGCGTCCGAACTCGAAGAGGACGCAGGCCAGCTCCTGGCTGGGGTCGGCGGGCCCGCTGTTCTCCCAGTCCAGGACGCAGACGCCGCCGTCCGCCGTCGCCAGCACGTTGTCGGCCCACAGGTCGCAGTGGCAGAGCCGGACGTCCTGCGGCGGTTCGAGCCACGACTCGAGCGCGACCAGCTCGTCGCGCAGGTCGGCCAGCCGCTCCGCGAAGGGCGCGCCCGCCGCTCGCAGCTCAGTCACCAGCTCGTCCCAGCGGGCCGGGCCGACCGGCGCGCGGTGCCAGGCGGCGACGTCTGTCGACGTGGCGGTGGTCGGCACCTGGTGCAACTGCCCCACCACGTCGCCCACCAGGCCTGGGTCCAGCATCGGGTCCGGTGCCAGCACGTCCACCCAGCCGTACAGCCGGACCCGTCGGCCGGACACGGTCGCGAAGACCCGACCGTCGTCGGTCCGTCGCACCGCCGGGGTCGGCACACCGCACGCGTAGGCGGTCTCCTGGAACAGCGTCGACTCCCGGACGTCGTCCTCGCCGACCGGCTGGAACGGTGCCTTCACCGCCCATCGACCGTCCGGCGTCTCCAGCCGCCACACCTCGCCCTGCTTGCCCCGGGCCACGGGGCCGTCGGACAGCGTCACCGCGCCGTCCAGCCCGAAACGCCGGGCCAGCTCGGTCGCGTCCACCGTCAGCCGGCCTCGGTCGAGCCGGACGCCGTCGCCAGGCGCTCCCCCAGCGACCGGGCGCAGTCCTGGAGCTCGGGGCACCGCACGATCCGGAACGGTGCCCGGATCCGGGTCAGCTGCTCGGCGTACCAGTGCGGGTCGCTGGTGCTGCCGACCAGCCGGCACCCACCGTCCCCCGACGGTTCCAGCACCCCCAGCGACCGCGGCAGGCAGCGGGCCACCGCGTCGACGGCGGCGTCGATCACCACCTCGACGTCGAACTCCCACCCCGTGGCCAGGTGCGCCTCGAGCACCGCGACCGGGTCGAGGTCGACGGGCGGCTGGAACGTGTCCGGCAGGAGCTCGACACCGCGGACCCGGTCGATCCGGAACGCCCGCAGGGCGTCCTTGGCCAGGGCGTGGCAGAGCAGGTACCACCGCCCGTGCCGGACGACGACCGCCCACGGGTCGACGTCCATGACCCACTCCGAACCGGCCTCGGAGCGGTAGTCGAGCCGGACTCGCCGGTGCGCCGAGACGGCGTCCACCAGGTCGGCGGTGGTTCCGGGCTCGGGTCGGACGGCGGCCCGGTCCGGCGCGGGCGAGGTGGTCCGGCGAACGGCCTCGGCCTGGGCGGCGACGGGCTCGGGCAGGGCTCGCACGATCTTGCCCAGGGCGCTGCCCACCGGGTCGCTGGGGTCACTGGCCTCGTGGTGACCGTCCAGCACGGCCATCACCAGGCCGAGCGCCTCCGCCGAGCTGAACACGAGGGGCGGCAGCCGCAGCCCCCGACCGACCCGGTAGCCGCCGTAGGGGCCGCGGGTGGACTCGATCGGGATGCCCGCCTCGCGCAGGATCGTGATGTAGCGGCGGGCGGCCCGTTCCGAGACGCCGAGCTTGTCCGCGAGCCGTTCCGCGGTGACCCCGGGACTGCCCTGGACGAGCTCGAGGGTCAGCAGCGCCCGCGCGGTGGGGCTGAGATCGGCGGCCATGCACTCCTGCTTTCCGGAAGCGGAACGTCCGCCAGGGAGCCTAACCTGGCCCGATGGACCTCGAGCTGACCGGCGAGATCTGGTACTGGCGCGGCCCGTCGCCCTACCACTTCGTCACCGTCCCGGAGGACCAATGCGTCGAGCTGAAGGCGGCCGCCGCCGAGGTCAGCTACGGCTGGGGGGTCATCCCGGTCCGGGTGCAGCTCGGCGACACCGAGTGGACGACGTCCCTGTTCCCCAAGGCCGGGCGCTACCTCGTGCCGGTGAAGCAGGCGGTGCAGCGCGCCGAGGACCTCGAGCTCGGGGACGTCGTCACGGTCCGGCTGAGCGTGGACGTGTAGGACGGCGCTCGCCGCGGGCGCCGCCTACGTCTCGGTCGCCGCCGTGAACGCCGCTGTGAACGTCAGGTCCTCGGCGTCGGTGAGGTCGCGCTGCACCTTCAGTCGCTTCTTCGTCGCGTCGTCCGGGAACATCAGCGGGTTCTTCGCGAGATCGGGGTCGATCTTGTTCATCTCGTCCTGGGCGCCCTCGACCGGCGGGATGTACTGCACCCACGAAGCCAGCGCGGCGGCCACCTCGGGCCGGTAGTACCAGTCCACGAGCTGCTCCGCGTTGGCCTTGTGCGACACCGGCGCCGGCATCATGCAGTTGTCCGACCAGAGCTCGGCGCCGGCCTCGGGGACGACGAACTCGAGGTCCGGGTCGTCCAGCGCGAGCTGCAGCACGTCCCCGCTCCAGGCGAAGCAGGCCGCGGTCTGCCCCTTCGCCAGCGACGAGGTGTACTCGTTGCCGGTGAAGGCGCGGATCTGGCCCTTCGCGATCTGGTCCTTGAGGACGTCGAGCGCGCGGTTGAAGTCGGCCTCGGTGAAGGTGCCGATGTCGATGCCCAGCCCCAGCATGAGCAGCGGCATCGTCTCCTTCATGCCGGAGAACATGGTCACCTTGCCCTTGAGGTCCGGGGCGAACAGGTCCTTCACCTCGCGGATCTCGCGGCCGACGAGCTTCTTGTTGTAGGCGATGCCGGTCATCCCCGACGCCCACGGCAGGCTGTACTTGCGGCCCGGGTCGAACGAGACGTCGCGCAGCTGCGGCAGCAGGTTCGCCGTCACGTTCGGCATCTTCGAGTGGTCGAACTGGGTCACCCAGCTCTGCCGCATCATCCGCGAGGACATCCAGTCGCTGACCACGAACAGGTCGCGGCCGATGGACTGGCCGTTGGACGCCGCGGGCCGGATCTTGGCGAAGAACTCCTCGTTGTCGTTGACGTCCTCGGTGTAGTCGACGGCGATCCCGGTTGCCTTGGTGAACGCGTCCAGCGTCGGCCGCTTGCCGTCGTCGTCGTCGCTGACGTCGATGTACTGCGGCCAGTTGGAGAACTTCACCAGCTTCTCGGTCGCTGAGAGGTCGGGCGTGGTCGCGGGGCCGGACGAGCGCGCCGTCCCCTTGGTGCCGCAGGCGGCGAGCAGGGCGGCGAGCGCGGCGGTGGAGCCGCCGACGAACGCGCGCCGGGACAGCTGGCCGGGGCGGTACGCGATCTCAGGAGTCAAGGTTCGCCATGACGTGCTTGATCCGGGTGTAGTCCTCGAACCCGTACATCGACAGGTCCTTGCCGTAGCCGCTGTGCTTGAAGCCACCGTGCGGCATCTCCGCGACCAGCGGGATGTGCGTGTTGATCCACACGCAGCCGAAGTCCAGCTTCTTGCTCATCCGCATGGCCCGGCCGAAGTCCTTGGTCCAGACGGAGGAGGCCAGGGCGTACGGCACGCCGTTCGCCCAGGCCAGCGCCTGCTGCTCGTCGGTGAACCGCTGCACCGTGATCACCGGGCCGAAGATCTCGTTCTGGATCGCCTCGTCGTCCTGGTGCAGCCCGGAGACCACGGTGGGCTGCCAGAAGTAGCCGTCGCCCAGCCCGTCGACCCGGGCGCCGCCGGCGCCGATGGACGCGTGGTCGGGCAGCCGGTCGATGAAGCCGGACACGTGCCGCAGCTGGTTGGCGTTGTTGACCGGGCCGAGCAGCGCGTCCTCGTCGTCCGGCAGGCCGACCTTGGCGCCGCGGGCCTGCTCGGCCAGCGCGGCCACGAAGTCGTCGTGGATGCCCGGGCCGGCGAGCACCCGGGTCGCCGCCGTGCAGTCCTGGCCGGCGTTGAAGTAGCCGGCCACGGCGATGGCCTCCGCCGCCGCCTCGAGGTCGGCGTCGTCGAACACCACGACGGGCGCCTTGCCGCCGAGCTCGAGGTGCACTCGCTTGACGTCGCGCGCCGCGGCCTCGGCGACCTGCATGCCGGCCCGCACCGACCCGGTGATCGACACCATCGACGGGATCCTGTGCTCGATCATGGCGCGCCCGGTGTCCCGGTCGCCCGTGACGACGTTGAGCACACCCGGCGGCAGGAACTCGGCGGCGATCTCGGCCATCAGCAGGGTGGTCTCGGGGGTCGTGTCGCTCGGCTTCAGCACGACGGTGTTACCCGCGGCGATCGCCGGCGCGAACTTCCAGACGGCCATCATCATCGGGTAGTTCCACGGGGTCACCTGCCCGATCACGCCGATCGGCTCACGTCGGATCCACGACGTGTGCCCCGCCATGTACTCGCCCGCCGCGCGCCCCTCGAGCACGCGGGCCGCCCCGGCGAAGAACCGGATCTGGTCCACCATCGGCGGGATCTCCTCGCTCGTGGTGAGCGCGAAGGGCTTGCCCGTGTTCTGTGCCTCGAGCTTGACCAGCTCGTCGGCTCGGGCCTCGACGGCGTCCGCGATCTTGAGCAGCGCCTGCTGGCGCTCGCTCGGCGTCGTCTGGCCCCACGTCTCGAAGGCGGCGGCGGCCGCGGTGTAGGCCCGGTCGACGTCCTGCTCGGACGAGATCGGCGCATGCGCCACGACCTGCCCGGTGGACGGGTCGACCAGGTCGCTCGCCGCGTCCCCCACGGTGTCGACGTACTCACCGCCGACGAAGTTGCGAAGTCGGCGCGTTGCGGATGTGCTCGGGGCGCTCACAGCAGCTCCTGTCGTGGCGTGGATGGTCGACGATGGCGACACTAGCGCGCCGCAACCGGTATCGACAGTACAGGACCCACCACTAGTGGGAATTAGTCGTCAAATGACAAATCCGCGACGGATTCACTTGCCAGGGCCCGATCTGTGCGCGAGGATCGGGCCGTGACCTCGCGAACCGGCAACGGCCATCTTCTGGACGACGTGTCCAAGCGGATCATCGAACAGCTCCAGGAGGACGGTCGACGGCCCTACGCCGCGATCGGCAAGGCGGTCGGCCTGTCCGAGGCGGCCGTCCGGCAGCGCGTGCAACGGCTGCTGGACGCCGGGGTCATGCAGATCGTGGCGGTCACCGACCCCTTGCAGGTCGGTTTCAGCCGCCAGGCCATGATCGGCGTCCGCGCCGAGGGCGACCTGTCCGCCGTGGCGGACCGGCTCGCCGAGATGCCGGAGGTCGACTACGTCGTGGTCACCGCCGGCAGCTTCGACCTCCTGGTCGAGGCGGTCTGCGAGGACGACGACGCGCTCCTCGACCTGATCAGCACGAGGATCCGCACCGTCCCGGGCGTCCGGAGCACCGAGACGTTCGTGTACCTGAAGCTGCGCAAGCAGCTCTACAACTGGGGAACCCGATGACGAGCACATCGCAGGGCGTCAACGCTCCTGCTAGCGCCACCACCACGCCGCGCGGCACCAACCGCAGCGACGCGGCCCGTGACCACCTGTGGATGCACTTCACCCGGCACTCCACGTACGAGAACGGCGGTCAGGTGCCGATCATCGTGCGCGGTGAGGGCGCCTACATCTGGGACGACCAGGGACGGCGCTACCTCGACGGGCTGGCCGGGCTGTTCACCGTGCAGGCCGGCCACGGCCGCACCGAGCTCGCCGAGGCTGCCCGCAAGCAGGCGGAGCAGCTGGCGTTCTTCCCGCTGTGGTCCTACGCCCACCCGGCGGCCATCGACCTGGCCGAGCGGCTCGCGCACGAGGCCCCCGGCGACCTCAACCGCGTCTTCTTCACCACCGGCGGTGGTGAGGCGGTGGAGACCGCGTGGAAGCTGGCGAAGCAGTACTACAAGCTGATCGGCAAGCCCACCAAGCACAAGGTGATCAGCCGCAACGTCGCGTACCACGGCACGCCGCAGGGCGCGCTGTCCATCACCGGCATCCCGGACGCCAAGGTGCCGTTCGAGCCGCTGGTACCGGGCGCGCACAAGGTGCCGAACACCAACCTGTACCGGGCGCCCGAGCACCTGCGCGAGGACGCCAAGGCGTTCGGCCGCTGGGCCGCGGAGCGGATCGCCGAGGCCATCGAGTTCGAGGGCCCCGACTCGGTCGCGGCCGTCTTCCTCGAGCCGGTGCAGAACTCGGGCGGCTGCTTCCCGCCGCCGCCCGGGTACTTCGAGCGGGTCCGGGAGATCTGCGACGAGTACGACGTCCTGCTGGTCAGCGACGAGACGATCTGCGCGTTCGGCCGGATCGGGGAGATCTTCGCCTGCAACGACTTCGGCTACGTGCCGGACATCATCACCTGCGCGAAGGGCATGACCTCGGGCTACTCCCCCATCGGCGCGATGATCGCCTCCGAGCGTCTGTTCGAGCCGTTCAAGTCCGGCCACACGTCGTTCCTGCACGGCTACACCTTCGGCGGTCACCCGGTGTCGGCCGCGGTCGCGATGGCCAACCTGGACATCTTCGAGCGCGAGGGCCTGGTGCAGCACGTGCACGAGAACGCCCCGCACTTCCGCGCGGCGCTGGAGAAGCTGAACGACCTGCCGATCGTCGGCGACGTGCGCGGCGAGGGCTTCTTCTACGGCATCGAGCTCGTGAAGGACAAGAGCACCCGCGAGACGTTCAACGACGACGAGGCCGAGCGCCTGCTGCGCGGTTTCCTGTCCAAGGCGCTCTACGACGCCGGCCTGTACTGCCGGGCCGACGACCGCGGCGACCCGGTCATCCAGCTCGCGCCGCCGCTGATCATCGGCCAGACCGAGTTCGACGACATCGAGCAGCGGCTGCGTGGCGTGCTGACCGAGGCCTGGTCGCGGCTGTGAGCGCTCTGCTGTGAGCCCCCGGCAGCCGGCGCCCCGCACCCAGGTGCGCCGGCTGCCGGACAAGCAGTCGCACGACCGCGCAGGCCTGGACCGGTTGCTCGACCACGCCCTGGTCGCGCACGTCGCGGTCGTGGCGGACGACGGGCAGCCGTTCGTGCTGCCGGTCGGCTTCGCCCGGGACGGCGACCGGCTGATCCTGCACGGCAGCAACGCCTCGCGGTTGTTCCGTGGGCTGGCGGCCGGAGCGCCGACCTGCGTGAGCGTCACCGCGCTCGACGGGCTGGTGGTCGCACGCAGCCAGTTCGAGTCGTCCATGCACTACCGCAGCGCCATGGTGCTCGGCCGGTGCACCGAGCTCACGGGAGACGAGAAGTCCGCCGCGCTGGCGACCTTGACCGAGCACCTGATGCCCGGCCGGGGCGCCGACGCCCGGCCGCCCTCAGCCAAGGAGCTCGCCGCCACGTGCGTGCTCGCGATCCCGTTGCAGGAGTGGTCGTTGAAGGTCTCGGACTCGCCCCCGGACGACGCTGACGAGGACCTGGACCGTCCGGTCTGGGCCGGCGTCGTCCCCCTGCTGCACCACTTCGGCCACCCGGTCGACGCGCCGGACCTGCGCGCGCCGCGCCCGGTCCCGGCCTACGTGCGGTCCTGGCCCGACGGGAGGAGCTGACGTGGACGCCCCGCAGTACGTGCTCTGGCAGTCCCAGCTGGACGGCGGCCCCGCCGCCACGGGCAGCCGCGCACCGCTGGACGGCGACACCACCGCGGACGTGTGCATCGTCGGCGCCGGCTACACCGGGCTGTGGACGGCGTACTACCTGACCCGCCGCGACCCGTCGCTGGACGTGCTGGTCGTCGAGGCGAACAGCGCCGGCTTCGGCGCGAGCGGCCGCAACGGCGGCTGGTGCTCGGCGTTGCTGCCGCAGGGCGTCGAGGCCATGGCCCGCCGGCACGGGCGCCCGGCGGCCCTGGCCATGCGCCAGGCCATGGTGGACACCGTGCGCGAGGTCGGCGACGTCGTCGCCGCCGAGCAGATCGACTGCGACTTCCGGCTCGGCGGCACCGTCGTGGTCGCTCGCAACCCCGCCCAGCTCGCCCGGGCCCGAGCCGAGGTCGAGCACGACCGGGCCTGGGACGGCATCGACGGCCTCGAGCTGTTGGATGCCGGGCAGACCCGCGAGCACATCGGCGTGGACGGCGCGCTGGGTGCGACGTACACGCCGCACTGCGCCCGGATCCAGCCCGCCAAGCTGGCCCGCGGCCTGGCGGACGTCGTCGAGCGGTCCGGGGTGCGGATCGCCGAGGGCACCCGCGCCACGTCGGTCTCCACCGGCGAGGTGACCACCGAGAGCGGCCGGGTCCGCGCCCGGCACGTGCTGCGGGCCACCGAGGCCTGGACGCCGGCACTGCACGGGCACCGCCGCGAGGTCGTCCCGGTGTACTCACTGATCATCGCCACCGAGCCGCTGCCCCCAGACTTCTGGGACACCGCCGGGCTGGCCCGCGGTGAGACGTTCAGCGAGCACCGGCACGTCATCGTCTACGGCCAGCGCACCGCGGACGACCGGCTGGTCTTCGGTGGCCGCGGGGCGCCGTACCACTACGGATCGTCGATCCGCCCGCACTTCGACCAGGAGCCCGCGGTCTTCGCCGCGCTCCAGTCCGCGCTGGTCGACCTCTTCCCAGCGGTCGAGGGCGCCGAGATCACCCACCGCTGGGGCGGCCCCCTGGGCATCGCCCGGGACTGGCACGCCAGCGTCGGGTACGACCCGGCGTCCGGCCTGGGAGCCGCGGGCGGCTACGTCGGTGACGGGGTCTCGACCACGAACCTGGCCGGGCGCACCCTGGCCGACCTGGTCACCGGCACCGAGAGCGAGCTGACCCGGCTGCCCTGGGTGGGCCATCGCTCACGCCGCTGGGAGCCGGAACCGTTGCGCTGGCTGGGCGTGAACGCCGGGCTGCGGCTCGCGCAGATGGCGGACGCCGAGGAGGCCCGGACCGGTCGCCCGGCCCGGTTGGGCCGGGTGCTGGACGCGCTGACCGGCCACTGACGTCACCAGACGATGCGGTCCCGGCCGGCTGACTTGGCCCTGTAGACCCGCTGGTCGGCCTGGCCGAGCAGCTCGGCCTGGCTCGCGCCGACGTGCTCGCTGGTCGAGGCCAGGCCCATGCTCGCGCGGACTCGGACGGCGCCGGTCAGCGGCGTCCAGTCCTCGGCCCGCAGGGCGTCCTGCACGAGCTCGCAGTACACGAGCGCACCGCTGGTCGACGTCCCGGGGATGACCATGAGGAACTCCTCGCCGCCCATTCTGGCCACGAAGCCGTTGTCCCCCAACGCTTCGGTGAGGATCTGCGCGACGCGCTTGAGGACCTCGTCGCCGACCGCGTGCGAGCACTCGTCGTTGACCCGCTTGAAGTGGTCGAGGTCGACGAACACGACGCTGACCGGCTGGCCTGAGTCGGCGTGCAGCTGGAGCAGCACGGGCAGGTGGTCGTCGACGTGCCGGCGGTTGAACAGCCCCGTCAGCGGATCGCGCAGGGACAGGTCCCGGAAGCGCTGGGTCTCCTGCTGGGCCTGCTCGGTCTCGAACACGGCCTGCAGCACCCCGGCCCGGGAGTCGACCTCGGCCGAGCTCTGCGCCCGCACCTCCTCCATGTACTGCTTGAGCTGCTCGAACGCCGCCTTGTACTGGCCGTTCGCCGCGGACAGCTCCGCCTGCTCACCGCGGGCACGCACCAGGATCCCGTCCAGCCCCCGAGCCCGGGCGACGTCCCGCACCTGCGCGAGCGTCGACTCGGCGGCCACGAGGTCGCCGTTGCGTCGCTGGGCCTCGGCGAGGGTCAGCAGGCACTCGGCGCGCGCGTCCGGCTCCGGGGTGTCGAGCTGGATGAGCTCGTCGCGCACCGGGCGCAGGGTCTCGATGGCCTCGACGATCTGCCCGACCGCGACCTGGATGCTGGCGATGGTGTCCAGGTAGGGCAGGTACGGCTCCTCGCCGCTCTCGGCGAGCAGGCGGGTGAGCCGGTCCGCGGAGACCAGCGCCAGGTCGAGCTCGCCGCCCTGGTACTCCGCGTACGCGCGGTTGTTCACGGTGAGCAGGATCAGGTCCGGGCGCTCCATCCGGGTGGAGAGCTGCTCGATCGCGTTGAAGCGCTCACGGGCCTGCTCAGCCAGGCTCGGGATCCGGCCCTGGGCGATGGCCAGGGTCATCATGTGGTCGATCCGGATGCGCTCCGGGGTGGCGTCGTCCATCAGCTCGACGGCCCGCATGGCGTGGTCGAGGAAGGTCGAGAAGTCGCCCAGGTGGTCGAAGAACGAGGCGAGCAGCCGGTGGCTGCGCGCGAGCACGTGGTTCTGGTGCGGCGAGCGCTCGAAGGCCCACCGGTTGACCTGGCGGGCGATCCGGGCGGCGGCCACGGTCTGGCCGTCCCGGGCCTGCACGTCGGCCTGGACCAGCAGGGCGCGCATGCGCTGGTCCTCGACGCCGAGCCAGTCGGCGACCCGCTCGAGCGTGACGGCGGGGTCGTAGGCGATCGCGCCGCGCTCCCAGGGCACCATCTCCAGCTCGTCCAGCGCCCGGGCGACGTCCTCGACGGTCCACTCGTGGTCCGAGCGCGCGAGCACGGCCGCGGCGATGATCGCGGCGCGGTCGGTGCCCTGGTGCGGGCGCTCGGTCGAGTTGGCTGTCACGACAACTAAATCGACCCGTCGAGCCCGGTTCTGAACCTTTCGTGACGGTGGCCGTGCTCACAGCGCCGCCGCCGACCCCGCACATATCCCGCTATCCGGGGTCATCCGCGCCGAATGAGCCCGGATAGCGGGCTATGTGCGGTCAGGCGGGGCGGTCAGCTGGGGTTGGGTGTCCAGCCGGGGCCGCGCAGGAGGTGACCGAACCGGTCCCGCCAGCGGACGTCGGCCTTGAGGTCCCGCCAGATCGCGACGTACTCGTGGGTGGCCACCACCAGGGGGTTGTACGTGCGCAGCTGGTGGGTCAGCCCGTAGATCACCCGCTCACCCTCCGGCTCGAAGCTGCGGAACAGCCGGTCCCAGACGATCAGGATGCCGCCGTAGTTGCGGTCCAGGTAGACGCCGTTCATGCCGTGGTGCACGCGGTGGTGGGACGGCGTGTTCATCACCCACTCGACCGGCCGCGGGAGGTGGTCGACCCGCTCGGTGTGCAGGAAGAACTGGTAGAGCAGGCTGATGGACTGCTGCAGGAAGATCGCCCACGGCGGCACGCCGAGCAGCGCCAGGGGCAGCCAGAACGGCAGCCCGCTGAACGGCGTCCACGTCTGCCGCAGGGCCGTCGAGAAGTTGTAGAACTGGCTCGAGTGGTGCACGACGTGGCTGGCCCACAACAGCCGGACCTCGTGGTGGGCGCGGTGGAACCAGTAGTAGGCGATGTCGTCGGCGAAGAACAGCAGCACCCACGCCCACCAGTTCGACATGTCGACGCGCAGCGGGGTCAGCTCGTAGACGCCGGCGTAGATGATCAGCGCCACCGTCTTGTAGCCGATGCCGACCACGACGTTGCCGATCCCCATGGACAGGCTCGTGGCGGTGTCCCGGACCTCGTACCCGATCTCGTCGTCGTCCGGCGCGAACCACAGGGACACCAGCTCGATCAGGATGAACAGGACGAAGAACGGGATCGCCATGGCGATGATGTCGATCATCAGGCGCTCCTTCCCGGACGTCGGCGCCGGCGGCTCGCCGGCCTCTGCTGGATCTCTTGGTGGATGGTCAGGGCCTGGCTGAGCAGGGCGTCCGCGCAGGCCGCCGCGCGATCGGCGTCGCCCGCGGCGATGGCCTCGGCGAGGTCGGCGTGCGGCTGGACGTCGCCGCGGTCGTCGGCGAGCAGGGCATCCATCAGGTCCGGCTGGGCGTCGATGGACTCGACGAGGCTGTTCAGCGCCAACCGGAACGCGAGGTTGTCGCTGGCGTCCACCACCAGAGCCCAGAAGTCGCGGTCGGCGGTCGCGTCGGCGGGGTCCGCGTAACGGGTGGCTGCGGTCTGGATCGCCCGCCGGGTGCCGGCGTCCGCCCGTTCGGCGGCCCGACGCGCGGCGTCGACGCCGATGCAGCGGCGCATCTCGAGACCGTCCCGCACCAACCGCTCGAGCCCTTCGTCCCCCGATCGCGCGAGGTGCCCGAGCAGGTCGAGGCCGGCCGTGCGGCGGACGTCGAGCACCCGGGTGCCGCCGCCGTGCACGACCTGCACGAAACCGGCCTCCTGCAACCGTTTCACCGCCTCACGGACCGCGTGCCGGTTCACTGCGAACGACACCGCGAGCTCGCGCTCGGGCGGCAGCTGGTCGCCGGGCGCGTAGCCACCACCGAGGACCGCGTCCCGCAGCTGGGCGAAGACGGTGTCGCTCACGGACTGCCGGGCGACCGGAGTGAACTGCGCTGTGGCCATCCCTCGATGATGCAGCACACAGGTCGGCTCATCAAGAGGTTGGACCAATTGGCTCAGCAAGCGCGGTCAAGCCGGCTGTCGGTGACCGGTCGTACGGTGGTCGACATGTACGAGACGGACGACGAGCTGGCCGCCCTGCAGACGCTCCTGGACGCCTCGCACGGGACGGCGACGAAGCACCTGCGGGACATCATCAACGACGAGCGGACGCTGTCCGCCACGGACCTGGCCGCGCTGCTCACCGGCATGAAGGTGCTGAGCCTGGCCACGGTCACCGCGCGCGGCGAGCCACGGATCAGTGCGGTCGACGGGCACTTCCTGCACGCCACGTGGACGTTCAGCACCAGCGGTGCCGCCGCGAAGGCCAAGCACCTGGAGCACCGGCCCGCGGTCAGCGTCGCGCACATCGACAACGAGGAGATCGCGGTCTTCGGGCACGGACAGGCCGAGCGGATGAGCGAGGCCGACACCGACTGGGCGCAGACCCTGGAGCACTGGACGGCGCACTACGGCAGCTCGCCGCTGACCTGGGGTGACGACATCCGGTTCTACCGGTTCCGACCGCACTGGATCGTCGGCTACGCCTGGAAACGCTCCGAGGTGCTGGCCAAGCGCGGGATCACGCCCGCCTGATCTCAGGAGCGCCTATTCAGGGCCGCGAAGCACCGGGGTCAACGCGTCCAGGACGGACGCGTCCTCGATGGTGGAGGGCACGTTCGGCGGCAGACCGTCCGCGATCTCCCGCATGGTCTTGCGCAGGATCTTCCCGCTGCGCGTCTTGGGCAGGGCCGCGACCACGTCCACCTGGCGCAGGGCCGCGACGGCGCCGACCTCGTCGCGCACCCGCTGCACGCACTCGGCCGCGACGACCGCCGGATCCCAGTCGCCGCCACCCTTGAGTACCACCAGACCGCGCGGCACCTGACCCTTCAACGGGTCCGCCACCCCGATCACGGCGCACTCGGCCACGGCGGGGTGACCCGCAAGTGCGGCCTCGAGCGAGCCTGTCGAGAGCCGGTGACCGGCGACGTTCAGCACGTCGTCGGTGCGCCCCATCACGTAGACGTAGCCGTCGTCGTCGACGTAGCCGCCATCGCCGGTCAGGTAGTACCCGGGGAAGGCCGAGAGGTACGACGAGACGTACCGCTCGTCGTCCCCCCACAGCGTCGGCAGCGTGCCGGGCGGCATCGGCAGCTTGAGGCAGATGGCGCCCTCGGCGCCGGCCGCCACCTGCTCCCCGGCCGGGTCGAGCACCCGGACGTCGTAGCCGGGCATCGGCACGGACGGCGACCCGGCCTTGATCGGCAGCGCGTCCAGCCCGACCGGGTTGGCGCAGATCGGCCAGCCGGTCTCGGTCTGCCACCAGTTGTCGACCACGGGCACGCCGAGGCGCGACGTCGCCCACTCGTAGGTGTCCGGGTCGAGCCGTTCACCAGCCAGGAAGAGTGTGCGCAGCCCGGACAGGTCGTGCTCGGCCATCCGGGCGCCATCCGGGTCGTCCTTCTTGATGGCCCGGATCGCGGTGGGCGCGGTGAACATGGCCCTGACCCCGTGCTCCTCGACGACCCGCCAGAAGGCGGACGCGTCCGGCGTCCCGACCGGTTTGCCTTCGTACAGCACGGTGGTGCACCCCGTGAGCAGCGGCGCGTACACGATGTAGGAGTGGCCGACGACCCAGCCCACGTCGCTGGCGGTGAACCAGGTCTCACCGGGCCGCACGCCGTACACGTTGGTCATCGACCAGCGCAGGGCGACGGCGTGGCCGCCGTTGTCACGCACGATGCCCTTGGGCTTGCCCGTGGTGCCGCTGGTGTAGAGCACGTACAGCGGGTCGGTCGCCGCGACGGGCACGCACTCGGCCGGCGGCACAGCACCCTCGCGCATCACGGTCTTCCAGTCGAGGTCCCGTTCCCCCATCGCCGCCTCGACCTGGGGACGCTGCAGGATCACGCAGGCGTCCGGCGTGTGCGACGCCCGCTCGATGGCCGCGTCCAGCAGCGGCTTGTACTCGACGACGCGGGAGGGCTCGACGCCGCACGACGCCGACACGATCACCTTCGGTTGCGCGTCGTCGATGCGGGCCGCGAGCTCGGCCGGCGCGAACCCCCCGAACACCACCGAGTGCACCGCACCGATCCGCGCGCACGCGAGCATCGCGATCGCCGCCTCCGGCACCATCGGCAGGTAGATGACGACCCGGTCCCCCGGCTCGACCCCCAGCGCCCGCAGCACCCCGCCGAACCTCGCCACCTGGTCCAGGAGCTGCGCGTACGTCAGCGTGCGCTTCGTGCCCGTGACGGGCGAGTCGTGGATGAGGGCGGGCTGGTCCGCCCGCCCGGCGATGACGTGCCGGTCCACCGCGTTGTAGCAGGTGTTCAGGGTCGCGCCGCTGAACCAGCGGTAGAACGGCGGCCGGTCGTCGTCCAGCGCCCGCGTCGGCGCCTTGATCCAGTCGATCAGCCCGGCCGCCTCACCCCAGAAGCCGTCCGGATCGCGCAGGCTCCGCTCGTGCGCCGCCTGCCAGGCCCCGGACGCCGTCCTCTGCTCAGCCGTCATGGCCGCATCCTGCCAGGATCAGGCCATGGCGTACGACGTGAGCGCGCTGCGCGCGCAGTTCCCCTCCCTGTCCGGCGGCACCGCGCACTTCGACGGCCCCGGCGGGTCGCAGACCCCGCAGGCGGTGGCGGACGCCGTCGCGCGGGCGTTGACGTCACCCATCGCCAACCGCGGCACCGTCACCGCCGCCGAACGGGCGGCCGACGAGATCGTGATCGGGGCCCGGTCGGCGATGGCCGACCTGCTCGGCGCCGACGCCGGCGGCGTGGTCTTCGGCCGCAGCATGACCCAGCTGACCTACGACCTGGCCCGCACCCTCGCGGCCGACTGGGGCCCAGGCGACGAGGTCGTCGTCACCCGGCTCGACCACGACGCCAACATCCGCCCGTGGGTGCAGGCCGCCGAGGCCGCCGGCGCCACCGTCTGCTGGGCGCACTTCGACCCCGCCACCGGCGAGCTCACCGCGGACGACGTCAGCGAGGCCACCAGCCACCGCACCCGCCTCGTCGCGGTCACCGGCGCCTCGAACCTGATCGGCACCCGGCCGCCGGTCGCCGAGATCGCCCAGCGCGCGCACGACCTCGGCGCCCTCGTCTTCGTGGACGGCGTGCACCTCACCGCGCACGCGCCGGTGGACGTCGCCGAGCTCGGTGCCGACGTGTTCGCCTGCTCGCCGTACAAGTTCCTCGGACCGCACTGCGGCGTGCTGGCCGCCGACCCGGCGCTCCTGGCCCGGCTGCGCCCGGCCAAGCTGCTCCCCTCGTCGGACGCCGTGCCCGAGCGCTTCGAGCTGGGCACCTTGCCGTACGAGCTGCTCGCGGGAACGACGGCCGCCGTCGATGTGCTGGCCGGCCTCGCCCCGACCGGCGGCACCCGCCGCGAACGCCTGCTGGCCGCGATGGCCGACGTGGAGCGGCACGAGGACGCACTGCGCGAGCGCCTCGAGCGTGGACTGGCCGCGCTGCCGTCCGTCACCCGCTGGTCCCGCGCCGGCCACCGCACGCCGACTCTGCTGCTCACCTTCGAGGGACGGGACGCGTCCGAGGCCTACGCCTTCCTGGCCGGGCGAGGCGTCAACGCCCCCGCCAGCTCGTTCTACGCCATCGAGGCCTCGCGCTGGCTGGGGCTGGGTGACACCGGCGGCCTGCGGCTGGGGCTGGCGCCCTACTCCACCGAGGAGGACGTCGACCGCGTGCTGGCCGCGCTGGCCGAGTTCGTCGCGTCCGCGGGGTGAACGTGCCGTCGGCACGCCCGGCGAGGTGACAGGCTGTGCTCGTGCGCTTCGACCCCACCGCCCTGCCGCCCGCCGTCCTGGAGTTCCTGCGCGAACGGCACCTGGCCACCCTCACCACGCTGCGCTCGGACGGCACCCCGCACGTCGTGCCCGTCGGGTTCACCTGGGACGACGAGGGGCAGGTCGCCCGGGTGATCACTAGCGGGGACAGCCAGAAGGCGTACAACGCGCTGCGCGGTGGCCGGGCCGCGATCTGCCAGGTCGATGGCCGGCGTTGGCTGACCGTCGAGGGCGAGGCCTCCGTGCTGGTGCACCCGCAGGCCGTCACGGACGCCGAGCAGCGGTACGCCGAGCGCTACCGGGTGCCGCGCGAGAACCCGGCCCGGGTCGTCCTGCAGATCAGCGTGGACCGGGTGCTCGGGCTGGTCTCGCCCAGCTCTTGATCTCGTACGTCGGCGCGCCGTGCTGCCCCTGCGCCACATAGCTCGCCGAGCCCGACGGCTCCAGCCCGAGCTCGGCAGCCAGTGCCCCGAGCACCAGTGGGTCGTCGGTCACTTCCCTGGTCTCCGTGGTCACGGGCTGGGCCGTGGCTACGGCTCGCGACGAGGCGCTCTTGTTCACCGTGGTCACCAGCCGGCCACCAGGTTCGATGACCCGGGCCGCCTCACGGACGAGGTCGAGCGGGTTGTCGACCAGGTGGAGGACCCACGAGAGCACCACGGCCCGGCACCCGGCGTCCGGCAGCGGTAGCGCCGCGCCGTCGCCTTGCACGAGGCACCCCGGCAGCCGTGACCCGGCCTGTCGAAGCATGCCCAGCGACACGTCGACGCCCAGCACCGGGTAGCCCCGGCGCCGCAGCTCCCCGGCCACCACGGCCGTCCCGGTGCCCACCTCCAGCACCGGCCCGCCCGGCCCTCCGGGCGGACCCAGCAGCTGAGCGAACGCGGCCGCAGCCAGGGCCCCGCGCGGCTCGCCGCCACGGGTGGCGTCGTAACCTGCGGCCTCGCTGTCGTAGAACCGCCGCAACCAGGCCGTGCGATCGTCGCTCACCGACCCGGCACCCTCATGCCGCGATCCGCTCAGCTGACCCGGCTGATCACGGACACGACGCGGTCCAGGAACCGGTCGACCGCCTTCTCGCTGTAGCCGCGGGCGCCGCGGCGGCTGGCGAACACGGCGCCCCGCAGCTCCTCCGCGGACAGGGCGGTCGCACCGTCGAAGTACTCGGCGATGTCGTCGCACATCATGTCGACCTGCTCGACGTCGTACGAGCGCTCCCACGCGGAGCCGCGCGCGAACCGGTCGCCGTGCGGGCGGCTCAGCCGGGCCCGCAGCACCTGCGCCTGCGCCGTCACGTCCTTCACGAAGCCGCGCTCGCCGAGCGAGCGGCGCTCGCCGGAGCGCTCCGTGGCGGCGATCTCGTCCTCGAGGCGGTCCAGCGCGGCGTCCACCGGCTCGACCTGGTACCCGCCGAGCTTGAGGTCGAACCCGACGCTGCGGATCAGGTTCGAGCTGACGCTGCCGCCGAGCGCCCGCGCGATGAAGGCATCGACCTGGCTGACGTCGTACCCCCGGGCCAGCTTGCCGACCCTGCGAAAGCGCATCGGGGCGCTCATGCTCCGCTCCTCGTGATCTCGCCGCTGCTGGTCCGACGGCGGTCGCTCGACCGCGCTCAGCAAGGGTAACCGTGCGTGACCCGCCGGGCGTGCAGGCTGGTCCGGACGCGCTGTGCTCGTGCTCACGCCGTGCTCAGATCGTGTTCGCCGCGAGCTGGCCGCACGCGCCGTCGATGTCCTGCCCGCGGGTGTCCCGGATCGTGGTGGGGATGCCGCGGGCCTCCAGCGCCGCGACGAACGCCTTCTCGACCTTCGGGTCGCTCGCCGTCCACTTCGAACCGGGGGTCGGGTTGAGCGGGATGGGGTTGACGTGGATCCAGCCGCGGCCTCGCTGGTTGAGCAGCTTGCCCAGCAGGTCCGCCCGCCAGGCCTGGTCGTTGATGTCCCGGATGAGGGCGTACTCGATGCTGACCCGGCGCCCGGTGGCCTCGAAGTACCGGTAGGCGGCGTCCAGGGCCTCGCCCACCTTCCACCGGGTGTTGATGGGCACCAGCTCGTCCCGCAGCTCGTCGTCCGGAGCGTGCAGGCTCAGCGCGAGCGTGACCGGGATGCCCTCGGCGGTGAGCCTGTCCATCGCCGGCACCAGACCGACCGTCGACATCGTGATGCCGCGCGCACTCAGGCCCAGCCCCTCCGGGCTGGGGTCGACCAGCCGGCGGATGGCACCGATGGAGGCCTTGTAGTTGGCGAGCGCCTCCCCCATGCCCATGAACACCACGTTCATGGAGCGCTTGTGCCCGCCGTGCCGCGCCGCCACCAGCCGAGCGCCGCGCACCACCTGCTCGACGATCTCTGCGGTCGACATGTTGCGGGTCAGACCGGCCTGCCCGGTCGCGCAGAACGGACAGTTCATCCCGCAGCCGGCCTGGCTGGAGATGCAGATCGTGCTGCGGTTCGCGTAGTGCATCAGGACGCTCTCGACGATCGCCCCGTCGAAGAGCCGCCAGGCCGTCTTGATGGTGTCCCCGGCGTCCGCCTCACGCTCGGTGATGACTGTCATCAGCGTCGGCAGCAGCGCGGCGACCAGCTCGTCGCGCCCGCTGGCCGGGAGGTCGGTCATCTGCTCGGGCTCGACGACGAGTCGCTCGAAGTAGTGCGTGGACAGCTGCTTGGCGCGGAAGGCCGGCAGGCCCGCCTCGCGCACGGCGTCGGCTCGCTCGGCCAGGGTCAGGTCGGCCAGGTGTCGCGGCGGCTTGGCGCGCCGGGGCGCCGCGAAGGTCAGCTGGCCGGGCTTCGGGGTGGTGTCCATATCCGCCCCAGTCTCTCAGGTGGTTCAGACGAACAGGTGCAGCAGGAGCCAGACCACGGGTGCGGCGATCACCAGGGAGTCCAGCCGGTCCATCACGCCGCCGTGTCCGGGCAGCACCGACCCCATGTCCTTGATGCCCAGGTCGCGCTTGATCATCGACTCGGACAGGTCACCCAGCGTGGCGGTCAGGACGGCCGCGAGCCCGACGATCGGTCCTGCCCACCACGGCCCGTCGAGCAGCAGCGGGACGGTGAGGGTGCCGGCCACGACGCACGCGATCGCCGATCCGGCAAAGCCCTCCCAGGACTTCTTGGGGCTCACCGACGGCGCCATCGGGTGCTTGCCGGCCACGACGCCGAGCGCGTAGCCGCCGATGTCGCTGGAGATCGTCACCACGATGAACGTGAAGACCCGCCAGGGGCCGTCTTCCTCGGCGAGCATCAGGACCACGAAGCCGGCCAGCAGCGGCAGGTACGCGGCGGCGAAGATCCCGCCCGCGACGTCCCGCAGCGCGCCGTCCGGGCCTTCCGACGTCCGCCAGATGACCACCGCGACCGCGGTGAGCACGAAGCAGACCGCTAGGGCCTGCCCGCCCGCCGTGTAGGCGGCGACAAGCATGGCTACGGCCCCGACGGCCACCGGGACCAGCGGTACCTTGACGTGCCGCTCGGCCAGCGCGTTGGTCAGCTCCCAGAGCGCGAGGCAGACCGCGACGGCGACGACGGCCAGGAACGCCTCGCGCCGGATGAACAGGCTCGCGACGACCACCGCACCCAGGCCCACGCCCACGCCGACGGCGGCGGGCAGGTTGCGCCCGGCGCGGCCGTGCTGACGGGCAGCCCGAGCCGCGACCCTGGAGGTCGGCGCGGCGGGCTGTGGCGCGCTGCTGGGGCTGTCGGTCACGATGGGCACTCGAGCAGGACGGATTCGATCCAGCGGGGGCTGGGTCACACCGCCAGCAGCTCGGACTCCTTGTGCTTGAGCAGGTCGTCGACGGTGTCGACGTACTTCTTGGTGGTTCCCTCGAGCTCCTTCTCGGCCCGGTTCCCCTCGTCCTCGCCGACCTCGCCGTCCTTGATGAGGTGGTCGAGGGACTCCTTCGCCTTGCGGCGGATGTTGCGGATGGAGATCTTCGCGTCCTCGGCCTTGGTGCGGGCGAGCTTGACGTACTCCTTGCGCCGCTCCTCGGTGAGCTGCGGCAGGACCACCCGGATGACGGTGCCGTCGTTGGCCGGGTTCGCACCGAGGTCGCTGTCGCGCAGCGTCTTCTCGATCTCGCTCATCGCACTCTTGTCGTAGGGCGTGATGAGGATGGTGCGAGCCTCCGGCGTCTGGAAGGAGGCGAGCTGCATGAGCGGCGTGGGGCTGCCGTAGTAGTCGACGGTGAGCTTGGTGAACATCGCCGGGTTGGCGCGCCCGGTGCGGATCGCCGCGAAGTCCTCCTTGGCGACCTCGACGGCCTTGGTCATCTTCTCTTCCGCGTCGAAGAGCGTCTCGTCGATCACTCGAACTCCTTGGCTGTGGCGCTGTCGGACGGGTCGTGCGGGGTGGAGCAGCAGGTCGGTCCGGTCAGCCGGCGACGACCCGCGTGCCGATCTTCTCACCCTGGATCGCGCGTGCCACGTTGCCCGCCCCCTCCATGCCGAACACCACCATCGGCATCGCATTCTCCATGCACAGCGCGAACGCCGTGGCGTCGGCCACCCGCAGCCCCCGCTGCAGCGCCTCGGCGTAGGTGATCGTGTCGAGCTTCGTCGCGGTGGGGTCCTTGCGCGGGTCGGCCGTGTAGACGCCGTCCACGCCGTTCTTGCCCATCAGGACGACGTCGCACTTGGTCTCCAGCGCCCGCTGGGCCGCGACGGTGTCGGTGGAGAAGAACGGCAGCCCGGCGCCGGCGCCGAAGATGACCACACGGCCCTTCTCCATGTGCCGGATCGCGCGCCTCGGGATGTACGGCTCGGCGACCTGGCCCATCGTGATGGCGGTCTGCACGCGGGTTTCGACACCCTCCTTCTCGAGGAAGTCCTGCAGCGCCAGGCAGTTCATCACGATGCCGAGCATGCCCATGTAGTCGGCGCGAGAGCGGTCCATGCCGCGCTGCTGGAGCTCGGAGCCGCGGAAGAAGTTGCCGCCGCCGATGACCATGGCGACCTGGACGCCGGTAGCGACGGCCGCCGCGACCTCGCGCGCCATGGCGCGCACCACGTCCGGGTCCAGGCCGACGGCACCCCCGCCGAACGCCTCACCGGAGAGCTTGAGCAGGACTCGCTCGTAGACGAGGTCCTGCCTGTCCTGGCGGATCTCCAGGTCAGGGGCGGTCTGGCTCACGGTGCTCTCCACGCGGTGTTCCCCCAGGGTGTTCGTCAGGCGTCCAGGGCAGTCTGCCCTACCGGAGGGTCGTCGGGCTAACGCAGAACGGGTGACGAACGCCGCAGGCCCCGCCCACCGTGAGGTGGGCGGGGCCTGCGGGAACTGCTGTGCTCAGCTGGTGCTCAGGCGCCGACCCGGAACCGGGCGAACGCGAGCGGCTTGACGCCGGCCTCGGTCAGCACGGCGCCGACGGTCTTCTTGCTGTCCTTCGCGAAGGGCTGCTCGATGAGCACCTTCTCCTTGAAGAAGCCGTTCACCCGGCCCTCGACGATCTTGGGCAGGGCGCCCTCGGGCTTGCCCTCCTCGACCGCCGTGTCGTGCGCGATGCGCCGCTCGGTCTCAACCGTCTCGGCCGGGACCTCCTCGCGGGTGACGAACGCCGTCTCCGGGAACGCGGCGATGTGCATCGCCACGTCGCGGGCGACCGGCGTCTCGCCGTCCACCGCGAACAGCACGCCGACCTGCGGGGGCAGGTCCGGGCTGGTCTTGTGCAGGTACGACGCGACGGCCGCACCCTCGACGCGGGCGACGCGACGGACCTCGATCTTCTCGCCGATGGCCGCGTTGGCCTCGTCGAGGATCTCGCGGACCTTCTTGCCGTCCAGCTCCGAGTCGAGCAACGTCTCGGCGTCCGCGGCACCGATGGCCACGGCCTGGTCGAGCACGCGCTGCGCTACCGCCTGGAACTTGTCGCCCTTGGCCACGAAGTCGGTCTCGCAGTTGACCTCGACCAGGGTGCCCACGCCACCGTCGACGTGGATCGCGACCAGACCGTTGCTGGCGTTGCGGCTCTCGCGCTTGGCGACGCCCTTCTGACCCTTGACGCGCAGGTACTCGACGGCCTTCTCGCGGTCGCCGTCAGACTCGTCCAGGGCCTTCTTGACGTCCATCATCCCGGCGCCGGTCTGCTCGCGGAGCGCCTTGATGTCGTCCAACGTGTAGTTCGCCATGCGGGTGGTTCTTCCTCTCGAAGTGCGTGGGTGGTCGCTCAGGCCTGGTCGGCGTCGGTCGCCTCGGGGGCGGCCTCAGCAGCAGCCTCGGGGGCAGCCTCAGCAGCAGCCTCCGGGGCAGCCTCCGGGGCAGCCTCAGCAGCAGCGGCCTCAGCGGCGGGCGCCTCGGTCGCCTCGGCGGCGGCCTCGGCGTCCTGGCCGGCGGCCTGCTCGGCCACGACGGCCTCGGCGTCACCGGCGGCGGCGTGCGCGCCCTCGGGCTCACCGGACTGCGGCTGACCGGCGAGGAGCTCGCGTTCCCACTCGGCCAGCGGCTCGTCGCCGGCGACCTGGCCGGACTCGGCCGCAGCGGCGTCGCCACCGCGCGAGCGGGCCATCAGGCCCTCGGCCACGGCGTCCGCGACGACCCGGGTGAGCAGCGTGACGGAGCGGATCGCGTCGTCGTTGCCCGGGATCTTGTAGTCGACCTCGTCGGGGTCGCAGTTGGTGTCCAGGATCGCGACGATCGGGATGCCGAGCTTCTTCGCCTCGTCGACCGCCAGGTGCTCCTTCTTGGTGTCGACGATCCACACCGCGCTCGGCACCTTGGCCATGTCGCGGATACCGCCGAGGGTGCGCTCGAGCTTGTCCTTCTCGCGACGCAGGACGAGCAGCTCCTTCTTGGTCATGCCGCTGCCCGCGACGTCGTCGAAGTCGATGACCTCGAGCTCCTTAAGGCGCTGCAGACGCTTGTGCACGGTCTGGAAGTTGGTGAGCATGCCGCCGAGCCAACGCTGGTTGACGTAGGGCATGCCGACCCGGGTGGCCTGCTCGGCCACGGGCTCCTGCGCCTGCTTCTTGGTGCCGACGAAGAGGATCGAGCCGCCGTGGGCGACCGTCTCCTTGACGAACTCGAACGCGTTGTCGATGTACGTCAGCGACTGCTGCAGGTCGATGATGTAGATGCCGTTGCGCTCGGTGAAGATGAAGCGCTTCATCTTGGGGTTCCAGCGTCGGGTCTGGTGCCCGAAGTGCACGCCGCTCTCGAGGAGCTGGCGCATGGTGACGACGGCCATGCTTGGTGTCCTTTGTCGCTCGGTTGTCCGTGGTCGGCCGGTCGACCGCCACGCCTGGCGACCGCGACGCACTGAACCGGGCTGAGTTGTGCTGGGCCTGCCCGGACCGGGTGTGCGCCCCGGCGGTGCGGCGAGGAGTGCCCTCGTCACGGTGCCGGTCTGCGGACGCGCGAATTCGACCGATCGAGATCGGTCGTGAGGCCAGTCTACGCCAGAGTGGGAGGTGCTGGTGACGGGTCGGTCGGCGGGTGCGGTGCGTGGTACTCCGGCACCGGCTCTCCGGTGCGCGTCGTCTGGCTGGTGGGGTCCTCGCGCAAGCCGCGGACGGACGGCAGCGCAGCGGTGACCAGCGCCCACGCGACCCCGAGGCCGGATGCGACCACCATGGTCGTGGTCAGCCCCAGCCAGCTCGAGATCGGCCCGATGACGGCGAAGCCCAGCGGCATCCCGACCACCGAGCCGAAGAAGTCGAACGAGCTGACCCGGCTCAGTGCCTGCGGCGGGATCTCCCGGGCCAGCGTGGTGTCCCAGATGACGAAGAGCACGCTGATGCTGGCTCCGGAGATCGCGATGAGCCCGGCCATCGCGGCCAGCGGCAGCCAGGTGCCGACGATCAGCGGCTGCACCGAGCCACCGACCAGCAGGACCGCGCACCAGACGATCGGACGACGCGGCCGGGCCTTGAGAGCGGCGAGCGCGCCGAGCACGGCGCCCACCCCGAAGGCCGAGGTGATGACCGCCCAGGTCGTCGCGCCGTCGTACCGGCGGTCGGCGACCACCGGACCCAGCACGAGCAGGGCCGGTAGCACGACCGCGTGGTAGACCGTGAAGCCGATGATCATGGCGCCGAGCCAGGACCGTGAGGTCACCTCGCGGAACCCGCCGACCAGCTCGCCGACGAACGTCGAGCGCTCGGACGGCTCGCTCGGACGTGGGCGCAACCGCCACAGGAACGCGGCGCTGACGACGAACGTGGCGGCGTCCACGGCGATGGCGGCGCCGGGGCTGGCGGCGGCCACCAGCGCGCCGGCCACCAGCGGGGCCACGATCATGGCCGCGTTGTGGCTGAGCCCGACGAGTGCGTTGCCCTGGCCGAGGCGGCCGGGTGAGACGACCTGCGGCACCATGCCGGTGGCGGCCGGCTCGAAGAACGCCTGCGCGGCCCCGGAGAGGGCCGCCAGCACGGCCATCTGCCAGATCTGCGCGTTCCCGGTGATCAGCAGGACCGCGAGCAGCCCCTGGACGACGGCGCGCACCCCGTCCGCGGTGAGCATCACCCAGCGCCGGTCGAGCCGGTCCGCCCACACCCCGCCGACCAGCAGCAGCACCGCCAGGGGCACCGTGCCCGCGGCGACCACCAGACCGAGATCCGTGGCCGAGCCGGAGATCTCCAGCACCGCGAACGCGAGCGCGATCGGGGCGATGCGGTCGCCGAAGTGGCTGACCGCCTGGCCCAGCCAGTAGCGGCGGAAGACGGGCTCCGACAACGGCCCGAACCTGGCTCGCCAACCAGCGGGGGTCTCAGGACCCGTCCCCGGGCTGGTCTCGGTGCTCACCGTCGTAGTGTCGCGGCATGGACCTGCAGCCGCGTACTCCATTTCTCGTCGAGCGGATGCGTGGCTTCGGCACCACGATCTTCGCCGAGATGACCGCGCTCGCTCAGCGGACCGGCGCCATCAACCTGGGCCAGGGCTTCCCGGACACCGACGGGCCGACGTCCGTGCTCGAGGCGGCGGTCGACGCGATCCGCGGCGGTCGCAACCAGTACCCGCCGGGCCCCGGCGTCCCCGAGCTGCGCGAGGCGGTCGCCGGGCACCAGCAGCGGTTCTACGGGCTGAGCGTCGACCCGGACACCGAGGTGCTGGTCACCGCGGGGGCAACCGAGGCGATCGCGGCGAGCCTGCTCGCCCTCGTCGAGCCCGGCGACGAGGTCGTCGTGTTCGAGCCCTACTACGACTCCTACGCCGCGTCGGTGGCGCTGGCGGGTGGGGTCCGCCGGACCGTCGTGCTGCGCGCGCCGGACTTCGCGGTGGACGAGGCGGAGCTGCGTGCCGCCTTCAGCGGGCGCACCCGGGCGGTGCTGATGAACACCCCGCACAACCCGACCGGCAAGGTCTTCACCCGCGCCGAGCTCGAGCTGGTGGCCTCGCTGGCCCGCGAGCACGGCGCGCTCGTGGTCAGCGACGAGGTCTACGAGCACCTGCTGTTCTCGGACGGCCCGACCGGCGGCCAGCACCTCCCGATCGCCACGCTGCCCGGGATGGCCGAGCGCACGCTGACCATCTCGTCGGCGGGCAAGACGTTCTCGGTGACCGGCTGGAAGGTCGGCTGGGTGCACGGCCCGCGCGAGCTGGTGGACGCCGTCCGCGCGGTCAAGCAGTTCCTGACCTTCGTCGCGTCCGGGCCGTTCCAGCCGGCCGTGGCGCACGGGCTGGGGCTGCCGGACGAGGTGTACGCCGGGCTGGCCACGACGTTGCAGGCCGGCCGGGACCTGCTCTGCGCCGGACTGGCGGACGCGGGGTTCACCCCGATGGCGCCGGCCGGGACGTACTTCGTCGTCGTGGACGGGCGCGACCTCGGGTACGACGACGGGCTGGCCCTGTGCCGCGACCTGCCAGAGCTGGCCGGCGTAGTCGGGGTGCCCGTCGGGGTGTTCCACGACGACCCGGACGCCGGTCGCTCACTGGTGCGGTTCGCGTTCTGCAAGCGGCCCGAGGTGCTGCAGGAGGCCGCGCTGCGGCTGGCGAAGCTGCGCCGGTAGCTACATCCCGCCGGCGACCCGAAGGACCGCCCCGGTGGTGAACGAGGCGTCGTCCGAGAGGAGCCACGCCACCGCGCCGGCCACCTCGTCCGGTTGGCCGGACCGGCCCAGCGGGATCGTCGGCGCGAGCCGGGCCGGCCGCTGCGGGTCCGCGTGGAACTCGGTCCAGATGATCCCGGGCGCCACGCAGTTGACCCGGATGCCCGTGGCCGCCACCTCCTTGGCCAGGCCCACGGTCATCGCGTCCACCGCGGCCTTGGTTGCGGCGTAGTGGACGTACTGCCCCGGGCTGCCGAGGGTGGCCGCCGCCGACGAGATGTTCACGATGGCGCCGGAGCCGATCGGCGTCAGGTCGCGGATGGCCCGTCGGGCGCAGAGCAGGTAGCCGAGCACGTTGACCTCGATGGCCCGGCGCATGCCCTCGGCGTCGGCGTCCACGAGTGGTCCGTTCGGGCCGCTGACGCCGGCGTTGTTGACCAGTCCGGTGACGGTGCCGAGCGCGGCCGCGGCATCGAACAGCCGGTCGACGTCGGCCTCGCTCGTCGTGTCGACCTGCACCGCGACGGCCTGGCGGCCCAGCCCCCGCACTGCGGTCGCGACCTCCTCGGCGGCAGCCCCGTCGATCCGGTACCCGACCACGACGTCGTGCCCGTCGCTGGCGAGGCGCTCGCAGATCGCGGCACCGATGCCGCGACTGCCGCCCGTCACCACGGTCAGCGGTGCGCTCACGCCACTCACCGCTGGGCCCCGGCCCGCCGGGCGATGCGCACGGCGCGGCCGAACAGCGGGAAGAGCGCGAGCAGGAACATCGGGTAGTAGCCGGCCGCCGGGAACGCGAGCATGAGGCCCAGGGCCAGCAGGAGCAGCGCGGCGCTGATGGTGGCGGGCCGCGGGTCGTGGTCAGCGACCCCGTCCGTCACGTCCGGACGCCGGCCGAGCACGACCGCCACGAGGGCGAGGCACAGCGTGCTCACCGTGATGGTCCCGACGTAGAGGACCTTGGTCGTGGCCTGCTGCCCGGCCGTGGCGACCAGTGCGGTGGGGAACGGCAGGAAGACGATCGTGAACATCCAGACCACGAGAAGGCGCGACACCAGCGGATCGGCACGCAGCATGCGGCGCACGGCGTGGTGCTGGGAGGACCAGAGCTGGGCGATCACCACGAAGCTCAGCACGAACGACCAGAGCTGGTCCGAGTGCGTGTGGAGCAGCTCGCGGACTGAGTCGTCCTCGGTGACGTCGCTGGTCAGCTCGACGAGGGGCAGCACGAGCAGCGTGATCGCGATCGCGACGACGGCGTCGACGAAGGTCAGCAGCCGGTCCAGGTCGCGCTCGCGGACAGTCTCATGCTCGGTGGTCACGTTCCGAAGGCTAGCCAGGCTTCGTCCACCGGTGGGTGACCCGGCGTACAGCCGCGTCGTCCACAGGATCGGCCGTCGTCCCACCATGCACAGATCGCCCCGGCCCTCTCGTCCCGGTGAGCGCGTCGCGGTGAGGTGGAGCCATGGTTCGAGCAATGCTCCTGGCCGCTGCGGCGGCGATCACCGGGTCGGTATCGGGTGCACCTCTCACCGCCGGCGCTCCCCCGCCTGCGGTGCGGGTGTCCTCCTGGGGCTGGCCGCTCGCACCTCGGCCCGCGGTGGCCCGGCCGTTCCGCGCTCCCCCCACGCCGTGGAGCGCCGGGCACCGCGGTGTCGACCTGACCGGGCGCGTCGGCCAGCCGGTGCTGGCGGCCGGCGCCGGGCGCGTCGCCTTCGCCGGGCTCGTGGCCGGTCGCGGAGTCGTCGTGGTCAGCCATCCGGGTGGCCTGCGGACGTCCTACGAGCCGGTGGACCGCCGGTCGCTGGTGGGCACGCCGGTACGGGTCGGGACGCCGATCGGCGTCGTCGGCGCCCAGGTCGGGCACTGCGTCCCGCGCACCTGCCTGCACTGGGGTCTGCGGCGCGGCGAGACCTACCTCGACCCGCTGACCCTGGTGGGCGGCGGACCGCTGGTGCTGCTGCCGATCAGCCTGCGGTGACCTCGATGATCTTTCCGCGCAGCTGCAGGACCGCCTTGGTGTGCATCTGGCAGATCCGGGACTCGGTGACCCCGAGCACCTGGCCGATCTCGGCCAGGGTGAGGCCCTCGTAGTAGTAGAGGGTGACGACGATCTTCTCGCGCTCGGGGAGCTGGTTGATCGCGCGGGCCAGCAGGTACTTGGTCTCCTCGCCCTCGAACGCCAGGACGGGGTCCTCGGCGCCCTTGTCCTCGAGCGTGTCGCCCAGGGTGAGCGAGTCACCCTTCTCGCCGCCGACGCTGAGCAGCTCGTCCAGAGCGACCACGTTGACGTACGAGACCTGGCTGAAGATGTGGTGCAGGTCGCCGACCTTGATGCCCATGCGGCCCGCCACCTCAGCCTCGGTGGGCGTGCGGTGCAGCTCACCCTCGAGGTCGGCGTACGCGCGCTCGACCTCACGGGCCTTGTGCCGGACCGAGCGCGGGATCCAGTCGATCGCCCGCAGCTCGTCGATGATGGCGCCGCGGACCCGCGAGATGGCGTAGGTCTCGAACTTGATGGCCCGCTCGAGGTCGAACTTCTCCAGCGCGTCGATCAGGCCGAAGATCCCGTACGAGACGAGGTCAGCCTGCTCGATGTTCGGCGGCAGGCCGACACCGACGCGGCCGGCCACGTACTTGACGAGCGGCGAGTAGTGCAGGATCAGCTTCTCGCGGACCGCCGGGTCGCCATCGGCCTTGTACTGCCGCCACAGCTCCGCGATCGCCGCCGCATTGGCCGCGACGACGTCCTCGGGGTCGTCCTCCGGCTCGTCCGGCTTCTGGACCTCGTCCGTTGCCTCGGCACCATCGGTCGCCTCGGCATCATCGGTCGCCTCGGCGGCGGGCTCGACGGCAGCCGCACCCGACTCCGCACCCGGGTCCGTGGTGGCCGCGTCAGCTGCCTCCTGCTCGCCTGCTGCGTCGGTCTGCGGACTGACCGCAACCTCCGCCTCAGGCACGCGGGTGCGCCTGCTCATATGTCGCCTTCAGCCTCTCGACGGATACGTGGGTGTAGATCTGGGTCGTGGCGAGCGTAGCGTGGCCGAGCAGTTCTTGAACGGCTCTCAGGTCAGCTCCGCCTTCCAGCAGGTGCGTCGCCGCCGAGTGCCGCAGCCCGTGCGGGCCGACGTCGTCGGCCCCGGGGACGTGCTCGAGCAGCGAGTGCACCGCCGCCCGGACCTGTCGCTGGTCGGCGCGTCGTCCGCGTCGTCCGAGCAGCAGCGCCGGGCCGCTGTCGTGCGTGACCAGCAGCGGACGTCCGAGCGACAACCAGCTTCGCACGGCCTCCGCAGCGGGCACTCCAAACGGAACCACGCGCTGCTTGTTTCCCTTCCCGGTGACCCGCAGCACCCGCCGTTCGAGGTCCACGTCGTCCACGTCCAGGCCCACCAGCTCGCCCACGCGCACGCCGCTGGAGTACAGCAGCTCCAGGGCGAGCCGGTCACGCAGGTGGATGGGATCGCCGTCGTCCGCGGCCAGGCCGGCGACGTCGAGCAGGTCACTGGCCTGCTGCTGGGCCAGGACGCCGGGCAGCGTCCGGTCCCGGCGGGGCGCGGCGAGGCGCAAGGCCGGGTTCCGCGGCAGGCGACCCGCGCGGGTCGCCCAGGCGCAGAAGGTGCGGGCCGCTGCGGCGCGGCGGGCGATGGTCGACCGGGACAGGCCGGACGTGGTCTGCTCGGCGAGCCACGAGCGCAGCACCGGCAGGGTCAGGTCGGCGGTGCTCGTGCAGCCCCGGTCGACCATGAACTCGAACAACGCCCGGACGTCGGCCTCGTAGGCCCGCTGGGTGTGCGGCGACCGGTTGCGTTCGGCCGACAGGTGACGGACGAACTCCGCGAGGGTGTCGTCCAGCTCGGCCAGCATGCCTCCACGCTACGCACGGGAGGGCGCGGCGGATCGAACCCTGCGCCATCCGTGTGCGTGTCGCTCCGCGAGCCCGAGCAGGGCCAACCGCCCCAGGGCCGACTGGACGGTGGCTGGGTCGAGGCCGGAGGCCACGCACAGCCGGTCCAGCGGACGACCGCTGCGGACCGGCAGGGCGTCGGCCACCCGCAGCGCCACCTCGTCCAGCTCGTCGTAGGGCGAGGACGCACCAGGAGCCGGGGTCGCCGCGTCCGCACCCAGCGATCCGACCAGGTCGGCCAGCTCGGCAGCGTCGGTGACCAGGACCGCACGCCCCTCGCGGACGAGCTCGTGGCAGCCCGCCGAGGAGACCGACGTGATGGGTCCGGGCACGGCACCGACGGGACGGCCGAGTGCGGCCGCGCAGCGGGCCGTGCTGAGCGCGCCGCTGCGCATGGCCGCCTCGACCACGACGGTGCCCCGGGTCATCGCGGCGATCAACCGGTTGCGCTGAAGGAACCGGGACCTGGTGGGGGCCGAGCCAGGCGGCACCTCGCTGACGACGGCGCCCTCGCGGACCAGCACCGCCATCAGGCCCTCGTGTCCGCGCGGGTAGGCCCGGTCCACCCCGCCGGCGACGACGGCGACGCTGTCGCCGGCCGTGAGCGCACCGCGGTGGGCCACGCCGTCGATCCCGTAGGCCAGGCCACTGACGACCACGAACCCACGACCGGCCGCACCGCTGGCCAGGTCGCCGGCCACGTGCTCGCCGTACGCCGTGCTGGCGCGCGCCCCCACGATCGCGACCGAGCGGGCCGCCAGCGAGTCCAGGGCCAGCGGTCCACGGACCCACAGGCACGGCGGCGGCGCGGTCAGCTCGTCGAGGCCGGTGGGCCACTCGGGGTCACTCGGCAGGATCAGCCGGCCGCCCACCGACGCGAGGGTGCGCAGGTCGCGGGCCGGCTCCAGCTCGGCCAGCCTGGGCCGGAACCGCTCCATCCACTCCACGTCGCGGCTCACCAGGGCCCGCAGGGCCTCGCCTGGCCCGACCTGGGTCAGCAGCGCGTGCACCCGTAGGTCGCCGGGCTCGGCCAGGCGGCTCCAGGCCGCGCGGGCGAGCCGCTCGTCGTCCGGGTCGAAGGTCAGCCGCTCCGCCGCCCTCACGCCGCGGCCTGGTGCTGGCGCAGCGCGGCAGCCTGCTCGACGTCGTCCCTCGCCGGTCGGTCTCGACCGCCGAGGTCGGCCAGCGTCCACGCGGTCCGCAGCACCCGGTCGTAGCCGCGGACCGTGAGCGTGCCGCGCTCGATGGCGGCGTCGATCGTGCGCGTGGTCGCCGGGGGCAGCCGCCAGCCGCCGCGGCGCAGCTCGTGGCCGGGCACCTCCGCGTTGACCCGCCACGAGGTGCCGGCCCAGCGCGTCGCCTGAGCGGCCCGGGCCTCGCGCACCCGGCCGGCCACCCGCTCGGTCGGCTCCGGCGCCTCAGCGCCCGCCAGCACCGCTCGCGTCACCGGCAGCACCTGGACCTGCAGGTCCACCCGGTCCAGCAGCGGGCCGGACAGCCGGTGCAGGTAGCGCCGCCGGGCGATCGGCGTGCACGTGCAGTCGATGCCCTTGCCCGACGCGTTGCCGCACGGGCACGGGTTGGCCGCCATGACGAGCTGGAACCGCGCCGGGTACCGGGCGTGCCCGGCCGCGCGGTGGATGACCAGCTCGCCGTTCTCCAGCGGTTGGCGCAGGGCGTCCAGCACCCGCACGTCGAACTCGGGGGCCTCGTCCAGGAAGAGCACGCCGCGGTGCGCCCGGGACGCCGCACCCGGGCGCGGCACCCCGGACCCGCCGCCCACCACGGCGGCCGGCGACGACGTGTGGTGCGGGTCCACGAACGGCGGCCGGACGACGAGCCCGCGGCCGGCGGGCAGTGCACCCGCCAGGGAGTGCACCGCGGTGACCTCCAGCGCACTGGCGTCGTCCAGGTCGGGCAGCAGTCCGGGCAGCCGCGCGGCCAGCATCGTCTTACCCGCACCGGGCGGCCCGAGCAGGAAGAGGTGGTGGCGGCCGGCCGCTGCGACCTCGAGCGCGTGCCGGGCCTCGACCTGCCCCACCACGTCCGCGAGGTCCAGCGGCGCCGTCTCCACGTCGGCGACGGTCCCCGACCTGACGGGGTCGTCGTGGTCGTCGGAGCGGTCGTCCTCCGGGACGTCGAGATCCAGCGCCGGCTCGCCCCGGTACGCGGCCACCAGACCGGCCAGCGTGCGAGCGCCGAACACCTCGACGTCGGTCACCAGCGAGGCCTCCGCAACGTTCGCCATCGGCACCACCACCCGGCGCACCCCGGCCCGGGCCGCCGCCAACACCATCGGCAGCACGCCCCGCACCGCCCGGACTCTCCCGTCCAGGCCCAGCTCCCCCAGGTGCACCACGCCCTCGGGGGCGCGGTGCGGGATCACGTCACCGGCGGCGAGTACCGCGACCGCGATGGCCACGTCGAAGGACGTCCCCGCCTTCCGCAAGGACGCCGGCGACAGGTTGACCGTGATCCGTCGTGGCGGCAGGGCCACCTCGCTGTTGTGGCAGGCGGCCCGTACCCGGTCCCTTGCCTCACCCAGCGAGGCGTCCGGGAGGCCGGTCACCGTGAACGCCGGCAGCCCGCTGGCGACGTCCGCCTCGACGTCGACCACGTGACCGTCGATCCCGGACAACGTCACGCAGCGCGTCCGCCCCAGCGCCACTCAGGCCACCGCCCTCAGGTGCTCGACCAGGGCGCGACCGGTCGGCGGCCGCAGCACGCTCACGACGTCGATCCGCACGTGCGGCGGGTGCAGCCCGGACTCGGACAGCCAGCGAGCAGCGAGCCGCCGCAGCCGCGCCACCTTGCGCGCCGTCACCGCCTCGACCGGCTTCCCGCACACCGTCGAGCGGCGGGTCTTCACCTCGCAGACCACCAGCCAGTCGCCGTCCCGGGCGACGATGTCGATCTCGCCCAGCTCGCACCTCCAGTTGCGGCACAGCACCTGGTACCCCAGCTCGACCAGGTGACGCGCGGCGACGTCCTCGCCGTACCTGCCCAACGTGTCCTTCGCGGCCACGGAACCACCTCCGCGACCAACCTCGCGGGGCCGGCCCGCCGCCGACAGACGCGGCCGTCAGGTTGTGGACGGTGGGACGAACCGCCGTCCACAGGACAAGCGCGCACGGCACACCTGTGGACAGAGGTCGACCGACTCAGCTCAGCAGCCAGCCGTGGTCGTCGGCGATCCGGACGGCCTCCGCCCGGGTCCGTGCGCCGGTCTTGCCGATCGCGGCGGACAGGTGGTTGCGGACCGTCCCCTCGCTCAGGTGCACGACCGCCGCGATGTCCGCGACCGTGCCGCCGTCGCGGGCCGCCTGCAGGACCTCACCCTCGCGCCGGGTCAGCGGGGTGTCCCCCACGGCCAGCGTCTCGGCGGCCAGCGAGGGATCCACCACGCGCAGCCCGGCGTGCACCCGGCGCACCGCGTCCGCGAGCTGGCGGGCCGGCGTGTCCTTGACCACGAACCCGCTGGCCCCGGCCTCCATGGCCCGGCGCAGGTAGCCCGGGCGGCCGAAGGTGGTCACCATCAGCACCCGGCAACCGGGCATCGCGGCGCGCAGGCTCGCGGTCGCCGTGATGCCGTCCACGTCACCCATCTCGACGTCCAGCAGCGCGACGTCCGGGCGGGTCCGGCGGGCGGCCTCGACGACCTCCTCGCCGGAGCTGACCTCCGCGACGACGTCCAGGTCGGGTTCGAGCCGGAGCAGCGCCGCGAGCGCCCCACGGACGAGGGCCTGGTCGTCCGCGAGCAGCAACCGGATCGGCTCGCTCACGCCGGCACCTCCACCCGCAGGACGAAGCCGGCGTGGCCGTTGGCGATCGGGTTGGCGGCCGCACCGGATCCGACCGACATCGTGGCGCCCTGCTGCCCGGCCCGCTCGCGCAGCCCGGCGAGGCCGTGCCCCCCGGCGTGCTCGTCGGGAACCGGTCCACACCCGTCGTCCAGCACCTCGATCGCCCGTGGGGTCAGCCGGACGACGCAGCGCTCGGCCTGGCTGTGCCGCACCACGTTCGTGACGCCCTCGCGCAGCGTCCAGGCGAACAGCTCGCGCCAGGCGGGCGGCACGTCGTCGACGGACGAGGGCAGCTGGGCGGTGATGCCGGCGGCCTCGAGCGCCGTGCGCGCCCCGGCGAGCTCGCCGGCCAGGGTGACGCCGCGCACGCCGCCGATGGTGGCTCGCACGTCGGCCAGCGCCTCGCGGGCCAGCCGCTCGACGTCGCCGATCTCGGCGCGCGCCAGCTCCGCACCCTCCTGCTCGGCGATCCGCCCGGCCAGCTCGGCCTTCACCGTGATCACCGTCAGCGAGTGTCCGAGGATGTCGTGCAGGTCCCGCGCCATCCGGGCGCGCTCGTCGGCCACCGCCAGCCGCCCGATCTCCTCGCGGGCCCGCAGCAGGTCGGCGTTGCGGGCGATCACCTGGGTGATCCCCCATGAGGCGAGGCTCGCCACGATGACCTGGAACGCGAAGAAGTCGTCGGCCGTCCAGCCGGGCACCAGGCGCGGCACCACCTCGGACCCGATCGCCACGACGGCCACCACGGCGAGGGCCTCGCGACCGCCGAGCGCCATGACCGCCAGCACGGCGATGTAGATCGTGCCGCCGCCGATGTCGGAGCCTGCCGCGGGGGCGGCGAGCACCAGCAGCCCCGCCATCGCGAAGAGGCTCGCCCACATCCACCCGCGGGCGTGCGGCTCCCGGCGCCGGGTCGCCCTGGTCAGCAGGGCGCCGTTCACGAACAACGCGCCGAAGCAGAGCAGGGACAGCACACCGACCCACCGCCACGGCCCGTCCGAGCGCCAGGCGTCCAGCAGCGCCGGGATCAGGTAGACCAGCCAGACCCCCGCGAACAGCGCGGGGCGCAGCCGCCCGACCCCGCCGAACAGGTTCGGGTCCATGCCGGCCGGCTCGTCGGGGCAGGGGGGTCGGACGCCGGTCCCGGACGTGCCGCTGCTCACGGACCTCACCGTAGAGGTCCGTGAGCGCGGCGACAGCAGCTGGTTCACACCCGGGCCGTGTCCCGGCGGAAGCGCCACGCGGCGCCGGCCGCGAAGATCACGCCCCAGACCACGACGTTGACCAGGGCGCTCAGCTGCCAGTCCCCGGTCAGCGGCGCCCGGCACAGCTTGGCCAGGCCGTTCATCGGGGTGAACGCCGAGAAGGTGGCGAAGGTCGAGCCGTCGTCCAGCGGGATGAAGAGCCCGCCGGCGAAGGCCAGCAGCGCCAGCCCGGGTCCGAGGATCTGCATGACGTTCTCGCTGGGCAGCAGGTACCCCATGAACAGGCCGAAGGCCGCGAAGACGAGCGATCCGACCCAGGCGATGAGCCCGCACTCGACCCAGGCGCTGGCCGGCATCTGCGCGTGCTCCAGCCAGCCGACCGCGAAGACGACCACGACGGCGGCCAGGCCGAGCAGCATGGCGCAGGTCATCTTCATCGCGATGTAGGCGATCGGGCGCAGCGGGGTGAGCCGCAGTTGCCGGCTCCAGCCGACGGCCCGCTCGATGGACACGCTGGCGCCCCCGCTGGTGGTCGCGATCATGGCGCCGTAGACCGCCATGCTGACCATCACGTAGGCGGTGACGTTGCCGGTGCCGGCCGACTCGGTGCGGTAGCTCTTGCTGGTGCCGAAGGCCAGGAAGAACACTGCAGGCATCAGCAGGGTGAAGATGACGGTCCGGCGGTTGCGGACCAGCCGGCGCAGCTCGAGCCGCAGGAACGTCAGGCTGTAGCCGACCCGCGGCGTCCGCTCGTCCGCCAGGGTGCTGGTGGCGCTGACCGTGCTCATCGCTCGCTCCCGTTCTCGGTGCTCGTGTGGTCGCCGGTGAGGGCGATGAAGGCGTCCTCGAGACCGGTCGAGGTGATCTCGAGGTCGCGGGCGTCGGTCGCGGTCAGCAGGTGCCGGGCGATGGCGTCGGAGTCCTTGCCGCGCAGGAAGACCCGGCTCCCCCGTCGCTCAGCGCGCTCGACCCCCGGGAACCGCGCGAGCTCCACCTCGGAGGTCGTGGGCAGGGTCGCGGTGACCACCCGACCCGATGCCAGGTTCTTGATCTCGGCCGCGCTGCCGTCGGCGACGAGGCGCCCCTTGCTGACCAGGACGATCCGGTCCGCGTAGGCGTCTGCCTCGTCCAGGTAGTGGGTGGCGAACAGCACCGTCCGGCCCTGGGCGGCGTCCGTGCGGATCGCCGCCCAGAAGTCCCGCCGACCCTCGACGTCCATCCCGGTGGTCGGCTCGTCCAGCAGCAGCAGCTTGGGGTCCGGCAGCAGGGCCAGCGCGAAACGCAGCCGCTGCTGCTGGCCGCCGCTGCACTTGCCGACCATCCGGTCGCCGATGTCCGCGATCCCGGCGCGGTCGAGCACCTCGTCGACCGGTCGCGCGGAGCGGAACAGGGCCGCGAGCATCTGCACGGTCTCGCGGACCGTCACGTCCTTGAGCAGGCCGCCGGACTGCATGACCGCGGCGATCTCACCGCGGGCGACGGCCTCCTCCGGGTCGCGACCCAGGACGTGCACGGTGCCGCTGGTGGGGCGGGCCAGTCCCAGCAGCATGTCGATCGTCGTGGTCTTGCCGGCACCGTTGGGCCCGAGGAAGGCGACGATCTCGCCGCGCTCGACGGTCAGGTCGATGCCGTCGACGGCTCGGACGTCGCCGTAGTGCTTGCGCAGGTCGCGCAGCCGCAGGGCCGGCGCCCCGCTCGGTGACGAGGGGGCGGTGGCTTCGAAGGCGGTTGCTTCGACGTCGGTGGTGGCGTTCTCGCTCATGCCGTCCACGGTGTCGGTCAGGACGCCGGCAACCCCGGAGCGCTCGTCACGATCCACCCATGACGGGTGTCACGATCCCCGCGGCTCAGGTGGCTGCGGTGACGGGTGCGGGGCAGGGTGCGCTCTCGTCGAGGACCTCCTGCGCGGGCTGGCGACGGTTCACCAGCACCGACCCGGCGATCACCAGGGCGAACCCGCCGAGCGTCCATACCGTGACCTGCTCGCCGAGCACGAGGGCACCGGCCACGACCGCCACTGCCGGGTTGACGTAGGTGATGGTCGTGGCGCGCACCGGACCGATCTCGCCGACCAGGGCCACCAGCAGCAGGAACGCCGCGGCCGTGGACACCAGGGCCAGCAGGACGACGGCCAGGACGACCCGGCCCGACGGCATCGTGGAGGGCAGGCCGGGAACGGCGAACGGCAGGTAGCCCAGCGCGGCGGCGGTCAGCGAGAGGGCGACCACGCCGGGGCCGGGGACGTCGGAGAACCAGCGCGCCAGGAGTGCGGCGCCGAACGCGTACCCCACGACGACGACACCCATCTCGGCCACCGCGGACCACTGGCTACCGCTCACGTCCACCCCCACCAGCAGCCCGACGCCGGCGATGCCCACGAGCAGGCCGAGCCCGCCCAGCCGGCCCAGCTGCTCGCGCCGACCGGTGACCATGGCGACCCCGACCCCGACCAGCGGCACGGCGGCAACCAGCAGCGCGGTCAGCGAGCTGGACAGGTGCTGCTCGGCGCGGGACAGCAGCAGCCAGGGCACGGTGATCTCGACCGCCGTGAACACGAGCAGCTTGGGCCAGCGGGCCAGCACCGGCCGCACCCAGCCCCGGGCGATGGCGACGGGTAGCAGCAGGACGGCGGCGAGCGCCGTCCGGGCGAAGACGAGCGTGAGGGGGCTGAGCTCCTCGACCGCGATCTTGATCAGCAGGTACGGGATGCCCCAGGCGATCGACAGACCAGCGAACAGGAGCACCGCACGACGACTCATGGCCCCATTCTCGGGCCCCGCCACCGTTCAGTCCATCTACAATTCGTTCATGTCAACGTTGAGCCGGGACTTCACGATCGACCTGCGACGTCTCCGCGTCCTGCGCATGCTGGAGCAGCGGGGCACCGTCTCGGCGGCGGCCGCCGCCCTGCACCTGACCCCGTCCGCCGTCTCCCAGCAGATCGCCGGGCTGGCCCGCGAGACGGGCGTCCAGTTGCTCGAGAAGCGCGGTCGCGGCGTCCGGCTGACCAGCCGCGCCCGGCTGCTGCTGGAGCACGCCGCGGTGATCGAGCAGCAGCTGCAGGCCGCCCGCGCCGACCTCGCCACCTGGGACGCGGGGCAGGCCGGCCAGGTGAGCATCGCGTCGCTGTCGACGGGCATCAGCGCGATCGTGGCCCCAGCGCTGAAGTCCTTGTGCGACAGCCATCCTGGGCTCTCGCTGACCGTCGGCGAGTCGGAGCCGCCCGAGCTGTTCACGATGCTCGACCTCGGTGACGTCGACGTCGCCGTGACCGTCCACCACCGGCCGAGCCCGCCGTCGACCGACTCCCGCTACTACCGGATCGACCTGCTGGTCGACCCGCTCGACGCGGTGCTCCCCGCCGGCCACCCGCTCGCCGACCCCGCCGGCGTCCGGCTGATCGACCTGGCCGGCGAGCGGTGGGTCGCGGGCTACCCGGGTGGGTCCTGCGCGCAGCTGACCGACGCCGTCTGCACGAACGCGGGCTTCACCGCCGACGTCCGGCACCACGTCGGGGACTGGGTCGCCCTGGGCGCGCTGGTCGCGGCCGGCGCCGGCGTGGCGCTGGTGCCGCGACTCGCGCAGCCGCTGCCGGTCGAGGGGCTGGCCGTCGTCCCCGTGCTCGGGTCACCGGCGTCACGGCACTTCTACGCCGCCGTCCGGGCCGGTTCGCAGGACGACCCGGCCATCGCGCTCGTCCTCGAGCGCCTGCGCGCGGCCGCCGACGACTGGACGGCGGGCGCCTGCCGCAGCTAGCCCACTCGCGCTCGCGGGAGGCGTCAGCAGCCGACGAGGCGCGCGGCGAGGTAGCCCTCGACCTGGTCGAGCGCAATCCGCTCCTGCCCCATCGAGTCCCGCTCGCGCACCGTCACTGCCTGGTCGTCGAGCGTGTCGAAGTCCACCGTGAGGCAGAACGGCGTGCCGATCTCGTCCTGACGGCGGTAGCGGCGACCGATGGCCCCCGCGTCGTCGAACTCGATGTTCCAGTTGCGCCGCAACGCCGTTGCCAGGTCGCGGGCCTTCGGCGAGAGGTCGGCGTGCCGGGACAACGGCAGCACCGCGGCCTTCACCGGGGACAGCCTGGGGTCCAGCCGGAGCACGACGCGCTTGTCGACGCCACCCTTGGCGTTGGGTGCCTCGTCCTCGGAGTAGGCGTCCAGCAGGAAGGCCATCATCGAGCGGCCGATGCCCGCTGCCGGCTCGATCACGTAGGGCGTCCAGCGCTCGTTCTTGCCCTGGTCGAAGTACGACAGGTCGACGCCGGAGTGCTTGCTGTGCGTGGTGAGGTCGAAGTCGGTGCGGTTGGCGATGCCCTCGAGCTCGCCCCACTCCGAGCCCTGGAAGTGGAAGCGGTACTCGATGTCGACCGTGCGGGTCGAGTAGTGCGAGAGCTTCTCGGTCGGGTGCTCGTAGTGGCGCAGGTTCTCCGGGTCGATACCCAGGTCGACGTACCACTGGGTGCGGGTGTCGATCCAGGTCTGGTGCCACTCGGCGTCGGTGCCGGGCTCGACGAAGAACTCCATCTCCATCTGCTCGAACTCGCGGGTGCGGAAGATGAAGTTGCCCGGCGTGATCTCGTTGCGGAAGCTCTTGCCCGTCTGCGCGATGCCGAACGGAGGCTTCTTGCGCGCCGAGGTCATCACGTTGAGGAAGTTCAGGAAGATGCCCTGCGCGGTCTCGGGCCGCAGGTAGTGCAGCCCGGACTCGTCGTCCACGGCGCCGAGGTAGGTCTTCAACAGGCCGTTGAAGGCGCGCGGCGGCGTCCACGCCCCCCGGGTGCCGCAGTTCGGGCAGGCCACGTCGGCGAGGTCGACGTCGTCCGGGTTGTCCAGGCCCTTCTTGTCGGCCACGGCCTCCTGAAGGTGGTCCGCGCGGAAACGGCGGTGGCAGGACTGGCACTCGGTCAGCGGGTCGGTGAACGTCTCGACGTGCCCGCTGGCCACCCAGGTCTGGGTGGGCAGGATGACCGAGGAGTCCAGGCCGACGACGTCGTCCCGGCTGGTCACCATCGAGCGCCACCACTGGCGCTTGATGTTCTCCTTCAGCTCGACGCCCAGCGGACCGTAGTCCCACGCCGACTTGGTACCGCCGTAGATCTCACCGCACGGGTACACCAGGCCGCGCCGCTTGGCGAGGCTGACGACGGCATCGATGCGGGACTCGGGCTTGGCGGCCACGGGCGGATCACTCCATCAGAGCTCGGGTGACGCGCGTCGAGGCGGGCGACGCGCGGTGGTCAGCCAGGCTACCGGTCGCCGTGCCGCCCGGGCGAAGCGGTTCCGGCGCTCGGATCACGGTCGCTCGCGTGCTCGCTGAGCCCGTTCTCGTCGGCCTCCACGAGCGACTCGTACGCGGTCGGCTCGTCGATGGCGTGGTACATCACCGGCACGGCACGGAGCTTGACGTCGTACGACGACAGCGCACGGCGGTAGGCACCGGTCGTGTCCCACTCCGTCTGCAGCAACCACCGCTGCGGGTCGTCGATGGAGCGGCCGACGTGGCCACGCCGACAGCCCGGCTGGGCGCGCAACGCATCCAGCGCCTCGCGGGCCCGGCCGCGGAACGTCGGCTCGTCGCCGGGCGGGACTCGGTATCGGGTGACCACCACGAGCGGCACGACTACCTCCCCGGACGACGGATGCTGGCTCCTGGGAGGATGTCACGTGCCCTCATCGACACCAGCCCCCAGCCCCGCACCGTCCCCCGCGCCGTCCTCGTTGCGGCTCGCCGTGGCGCGAGCCAGCCACCCGGTGCTGTCCCGGATCTCGCGGCTGCCGCGTCCGGTCCCGTTCCTGGTGCTACTCGGCCTGCTGCTGGTCGGGCTCTTCCGCGGTGGTGTGGTCGGCGGGATCTGCACGGGCGTGGTGGCGCTGTTCGTGGCGTGGCTGCTCTACCTGAGCTGGCCGCGGCTGACCACGTCCGAGCGGCTCGGTCGTCTGGCTGTGCTGCTGCTCGCGGTGGCGCTGTCCGCGGTGCAGTTCTTCCCGAGGAGCTGACTCCAAAGATTGACAACCGTTCTCATAGTTGGTGAGAATGATTGTCATGATGAGGAGTCGGCCCCTAGCCGCCGCGGGCACTGCCCTGCTGGCGCTGGCCGGCCTGCTCGCCCTGAGCGCCTGCAGCGGCGACGCCGCTGCGCACTCCCCCCGTGCCGACGGGCGGCTGCACGTGACGGCCAGCTTCTACCCGCTGCAGTTCATCACCCAGCGGATCGGCGGGGACGCCGTCCGGGTCTCGTCGCTGACCCGGCCAGGCGCCGAACCGCACGACCTCGAGCTCACCCCCCGCGACGTCGCGCACCTGCAGGACTCCGACCTCGTGGTCTACCTCAGCGGGTTTCAGCCGGCCGTCGACGACGGCATCGCGGCCGCCGGCCCCCCGGCCACGTTCGACGCGGCACCGTCCGCCGACCTCAACCTCACGTTCACGCCCATCGAGGACGGAGCCAAGAAGCAGAACGAGGCCGGCAGCACCGACCCGCACTTCTGGCTCGACCCCGTGCGGCTCTCCGCCGTCGCCACCGCGCTGGAGGCCTCGATGGCCCGGTTGCGACCGGACGACGCCCCCGCCTTCGCGCGCAACCTGACGGCGCTGCGGGCCGAGCTGGCCGCGCTGGACGCCGACTACCGCCGTGGCCTGTCCGCCTGTGCGAACCCGGACCTGGTGACCAGCCACAACGCCTTCGGCTACCTCGCCCAGCGCTACGACCTGCGACAGGTGCCCATCACCGGCCTGAGCCCCGAGGCGGAGCCGCAGCCGCGAGAGCTCGCCGACGTCGTCGACTTCGTGGAGGCGAACCACGTGCGGACCATCTACTACGAGACCCTGGTCAGCCCGGCCGTGGCCGAGACCGTCGCCCGCGAGACCGGCGCGGCCGCCGCCGTCCTGGACCCCATCGAGGGCCTCACCGCCGAATCGGCCGGCACGACCTACTTCGAGGTCATGCGCGCCAACCTGGCCAACCTGCGCCACGGGCAGCCCTGCCGATGACGAGCCCCGCGGTCGTGCGCATGCGCGACGTGACCATCGGCTACGGCGACCGAGCCGTCGTCCGGAACGCGGACCTGACCGTCACCGACGGCGAGGTCGTCGCGGTGCTCGGCGCGAACGGCTCCGGCAAGACCACCCTGGTGCGCGGGCTGCTCGGGCTCGCCACCGTGATGAGCGGCGACGTCGAGCTGCTCGGTCACCCCCTGCGGCACCGGCGCGACCGCGCCGCCATCGGCTACGTCCCTCAGCGGCACACCGTCGGCGGCGCCATCGCCTCGACCGTGCGCGAGGTCGTCTCCTCCGGCCGGCTGCCCCGGCTCGGGCTGCTCGGCCGGCTCGGTGCGGCCGACCGCGCCGTCGTCACCGACGCCATCGACGCCGTGCGGCTGACCGGTTTCGCCGACACGAACGTCGCCGAGCTCTCCGGTGGCCAGCAGCGCCGCGTCCTCATCGCCCGAGCGCTGGCCGCCGAGCCCGGCGTGCTCGTCATGGACGAACCCACCGCCGGCGTGGACCAGGTCAGCCAGCAGGCCCTGGCCGACACCATCCGCCAGCTCGCCACCCGCGGCGTCCCGATGATCATCGTGACCCACGAGGTCGGCCCCCTCGCCGACGTCCTCACCCGCGCCGTCGTCGTCTCCGACGGGCGGATCACCTACGACGGGCCGCCACCCACGGTCCTGCCGCACGCGGCGCACTCCGCGGACCACCACCACCTGCCCGACCCGCACGCCGAGGACGCCAGACGTCCCTCGCCGTGGATCGAGCACCCCCTCGGCGGTGCGTGATGGTGGTCCTCGAGCTGCTGCAGTACGACTTCATGCGCCGGGCCCTGCTGGCCGGGCTGCTCGTCGGCCTGGCCGCGCCGGTCGTCGGGATCTTCCTCGTGCAGCGCCGGCTCGCCCTGATCGGCGACGGCATGGGACACGTCGCCCTGGCCGGGGTCGCGATCGGCATCGTCAGCGGGCGCGCACCGGTCTGGACGGCCCTGCTGGCCGCAGTCGCTGCGGCAGTGGCGATCGAGCTGATCCGGGCGCGCGGACGGACGAGCGGCGACGTGGCCCTGGCGGTGATGTTCTACGGCGGCATCGCGTTCGGCGTCGCGCTGATCTCGCGGTCTCCCGAAGGGACGCCGGCCAATCTGAACGCCTACCTGTTCGGCGCCATCACCACCACCAGTCCTCGCGACCTGGTGACCTTCGCCGCGCTCGCCGCGGTCGTCCTCGTGGTCACCGCGGTGCTCGCGCCGAGGCTGTTCGCCGTGGCCAACGACCCCGAGTACGCCCGGGCGGTCGGACTGCCGGTCCTCGGCCTCAACATGGTGCTCGCGGTCCTGACCGCCGTCACCGTCGTGGTGTCCATGCGGGTCGTCGGCCTGCTGCTGATCAGCGCCCTGATGATCGTGCCGAACGCCATCGCGCAGCTCGTCAGCCGCAGCTTCCGCACCTCGCTCCTGGTCGCCGTGGTCGTCGGCGTGCTGGTCAGCCTGTTCGGGATCAGCGCCAGCTTCTACACCAGCACCCCCTCGGGCGCCACGATCGTCGTCCTCGCGGTGACGGTATTCGCCGTGACGGCCGTCCTCGTCGGGCTGCGCGAGCGCTGGGCCGGGCACCGGCACCGGGTGGCCGAGGGGCAGCACGCGCACGAGCACGGCGAGAACTGCGGCCACCCCGCCGTGCTGCACGACGGGCATGTCGACTACCTGCACGGCGGGCACCTGCACGCCCCGCACGGCGGGCACTACGACGAGCACGACCACACCCACGACCACACCCACGACCACACCCACGACCACGCACCCGGGTCGCAGGCGCAGGAGGCGGAGCGATGACCGGCACGACCCGACGCGCCACCAAGCAGCGCGAGGCGGTGGAGTCGTACCTCTCGGACGGCGCGACCTTCGTCAGCGCGCAGCAGATCTACGCTGGGATGCGCGAGCAGGGCAGCACGATCGGGCTGGCGACCGTCTACCGCGCCCTGCAGGGCCTGGTCGAGGACGAGGGCGTGGACGCCCTGCGCACCGACGACGGCGAGGTCGTCTACCGCCGCTGCCGGTCCGGCTCGCACCACCACCACCTGGTCTGCCGCGAGTGCGGCCGGACCGTCGAGGTCGAAGGGCCGGCCGTCGAGCAGTGGGCCGACGCCGTCGCCGGCCAGCACGGCTTCCGCGACATCAGCCACACCCTCGAGCTGTTCGGCACCTGCGACCACCACTGATCCCGCACCATTCGCGCTACCCGTCGTGATGAGGCCCGGAAAACCACCAAGAGCGCGAATGGTGCGGGGTCAGAGGCCGGTGTCGTCCGGGGTGTCGACGGCGCCGCCGTACCGGCGCTCGCGGCTGGCGTACGTCTCGATGGCTCGCCACAGGTCACGCCGGTCGACGTCCGGCCACAGCACGTCGTCGAACACCATCTCGGCGTACGCCGACTGCCAGAGCAGGAAGTTCGAGGTCCGCTGCTCGCCCGACGAGCGCCAGAACAGGTCGACGTCCGGCATCGTGGGCTCGTCGAGGTAGCGGGCCAGCACCTTCTCGTCGACCCGGTCCGCCGACACCCGCCCGGCCGCGACGTCCTGCGCCAGCGCGCGAGCGGCGTCCGCGATCTCGGCCCGACCGCCGTAGTTCACGCACATCGTGAGCGTGAGCACCGTGTTGTCGCGGGTGAGCTCCTCGGCCGCCTCGAGCTCGCGGATCACGCTGCGCCACAGGCGAGGACGCCGCCCGGCCCAGCGCACCCGCACGCCCCACTCGTGCATCTCGTCGCGCCGGCGGCGGATGACGTCGCGGTTGAAGCCCATGAGGTAGCGCACCTCGTCCGGCGAGCGCCGCCAGTTCTCCGTCGAGAACGCGTACGCCGACAGGTGGGTGACGCCGACCTCGATGGCGCCGGCCACGACGTCCAGCAGGACCGCCTCACCGCGGGCATGGCCCTCGGTGCGCGGCAGCCCCCGCGCGTTCGCCCACCGTCCGTTGCCGTCCATCACGACGGCGACGTGCTTCGGCACGAGCTCGGCCGGGAGGTCGGGCGGCCGGGCGCCCGACGCGTGCGCCGGTGGGGCGATCGGGTCCGGACGAGTGGACGACGTCCCCGACCGGTCCGCGCGGCGCGCCCTCACAGGCGCTCCACGAGGCGCAGGGACCGCACGCCCCGCTCCAGGTGCCACTGCAGGTAGGCGGCGACCAGTCCGCTGCCCTCGCGGCGGTACCGCACCTCGCTGGCGTCCGCGACGTCCCAGTCACCGGCCAGCAACGCGGCCAGCAGCTCCAGCGTCGCCGGCGCCGGACCCACCGACCCGGCCGGGCGGCACGACGGGCAGACCACCCCACCCGAGGCCACCGCGAACGCGCGGTGCGGGCCTGGTGCACCGCAGCGCGAGCAGTCCACGAAGGACGGCGCCCAGCCGGCCACGGACAGCGAGCGCAGCAGGTAGGCGTCGAGCACCAGGCTGGGGTCGTGCGCGCCGTCGGAGAGGGTGCGCAGCCCACCGGCGAGCAGCAGGAACTGCTGGACCGCCGGCTCGCGCTCCTCGGTGAGCCGGTCGGCCGTCTCGAGCATGGCGGCACCCGCCGTGTACCGCGGGTAGTCACTGACCAGTCGCTCGCCGTAGGGCGCGATCGTCTCGGCCTGGGTCACCGTGTCGAGGTTGCGGCCCTCGTACAGCTGCACGTCGGTCATCATGAACGGCTCGAGCCGGGCCCCGAACCGGCTGCGGGTGCGGCGCACGCCCTTCGCCACGGCGCGCACCTTGCCGCGCTCACGCGTGAGCAGCGTGACGATGCGGTCCGCCTCACCCAACGAGTGGGTGCGCAGGACGATTGCCTCGTCGCGGTACAGGCTCACCCGGTGATTGTGCTACGTCCCACCGACAGCGGCCGCACCGCCACGCAGCACCGGCGGCGCGGGTGTCAGTAGACGGTGACCCGGTTGCGGCCGGACTCCTTCGCCGCGTACAGCGCGGCGTCCGCGTCCTTGAGCACGCGGTCCGGCGAGGCGTCGGACGCCGCGACGCCGACCGAGACGCTGACGGACAGCCCCTCGCGCAGGTCGTGCCAGGGCTCGCGGTGCACCGCGGCGCGAACCCGCTCGCCCACCGCTGCGGCCTCGGCCGCGTAGGTCGCCGGTAGGAGCACGACGAACTCGTCGCCGCCGAACCGCACCACCACGTCGTGCGTGCGGCAGTGCGCCCGCAGGATGTCGGCGATCCGGCGGAGCACCTCGTCGCCGACGGCGTGCGAGAACCGGTCGTTGACGTCCTTGAACAGGTCGACGTCCACGAACAACGCGGCGCCGCCCAGCGACTCCGCGATCCCGGCGTCCAGCATCCGCCGGTTGCCCAGCCCGGTGAGCGGGTCGATCATCGCGTCCCTGCCCAGCTGGGACGCCTCGGCCGCGAGCGCGCGCAGGCTGATCCGGTCGCGAAGCGCGAAGAACCGGCTCTCCCGCTCGATCCACAGCCGGTGCGAGGCCACCTGGGCCGACTGGCGGTAGTACTGGGTCGAGGGGTGCGTGCCGTGCTCGGCGACCTCGACCTCGGCCATCGTGACCAGGGCGGCGAGCTCCCAGACCACCCGGTCGGCGACCTGGACGCTCTCCACGACCCCGGCGAGCAGCTCACGCGCCTCGGCGAACTCGCCCCGCTCCCGCAGGCACAGCGCCCGACCGAGCTTGCCGATCTGCACCTCGGGCAGCTCGGGCCGCATGTCGAACCGGGCCGACGCGTGCCGCAGCCGAGCCTCGGCCAGGCCGACCTCACCCAGGTGCAGGTGGGTGTACGCCTCGACCATCTCGGCCCGGGCGTGCATCTCGTCGTCCTCGCCGGCCGTGAGCTGCATCATGTGCAGCGAGATCTCCGCGCTGCGCACGAAGTGCGGCCCGGCCTCGTCGACCCGGCCGTCGAGCTGCAGCGCCGTGGCCCAGGTCGTGTGCAGCACGGAGTACTCCTGCAGCACCAGGATCCGGGCGATCCGGGTCGCGGCGGTGTTCCCGCGCACCGCCGGGGCGGACAGGCAGAGCCGGAAGAGCGCGTCGGCGGGCACGAACAGCTGGGCGTGCCCCAGGGTGGCGGCCACGGCCATGGTGGCGCTGAGCTCGTTGTAGACGCGCGGGGGCTCGTGCTCGACCAGGCTGTACGCCTCCGCCAGCGCGTCCACCGCCGCCGACGCGCGGCCCAGCCGCAGCCCCGCGTCGCCGAGCAGGGACAGCGCCTTGGCCCGCCACGCGGCGTCCCAGGGGTCGATGACCGCGAGCAGGTTGTGGGCGGAGGTGATCGCCTCGTCCCACCGGCGCTGCTCGATCAGCGCGACGCCGCACGTGTAGTGCAGGAAGCGCAGCGTGCGCAGGTCACCGGCCCCGACGGCCACCGGGATGGCCTCCCGGGCCGCCCGGACGGCCCGCTCGGAGAACCCGTCCAGGTAGAGCTCGTGCGCCCAGTCGGACAGCAGGTCCAGGGGACCGAACTCGCTCGGGCACGTCACGACACCGTCGACCGAACTCACCACCCCTCGCCCCCGGCTGCACCGACAGGGTCAGTGTGCCCGGTGGAGGGACCGCCGCGCGGGCCATCGCGACAACTCGACGAGGTGTGCCGGCTCAGCCTTCGGGTTCAGCGACCGCCTCGACGTCCCGCGCCCAGCGGTTGACGGCCGAGACGACGGCCTTCAGCGACGCCGTCACGATGTTCGGGTCCACCCCGACACCCCACAGCACCCGCCCGTCCAGTGCGCACTCGACGTACGCGGCCGCCTTCGCGTCGCCACCCGCGCTCATCGCGTGCTCGTGGTAGTCGAGCACCCGGACGTCGACCCCGCGGTCGGCGAGCGCCTCGGTGAACGCCGCGATGGGGCCGTTGCCCCGCCCCTCGAGAGCGACCACCCGGCCGCCGTCCGACAGCTCGACGGCGAGCTGGTCCTGCCCCTGCTCGGACGTCGACAGCCTCGTGCTGCGCAGGGCGAACCGTCCCCAGGCCCGGGTCGGGTCCGGCAGGTACTCGTGGCTGAAGGCCGTCCAGAGCGCGGCCGCCGACACCTCGCCGCCCTCGTCGTCCGTCTGCCGCTGCACGACCCCGCTGAACTCGATCTGCAGCCGACGCGGCAGGTCGAGCTGGTGCTCGGACTTCATCAGGTAGGCGACGCCGCCCTTGCCGGACTGGCTGTTCACCCGGATCACGGCCTCGTACGTGCGCCCCACGTCCATCGGGTCGATCGGCAGGTACGGCACGGCCCACACGAGCTCGCCGATCTCCTTGCCCTGGTCGGCCGCGTCCTTCTCCAGCGCCTCCAGGCCCTTCTTGATCGCGTCCTGGTGCGAGCCGGAGAACGCGGTGTAGACGAGGTCGCCGCCGTAGGGGTGGCGCTCGGGCACGGGCAGCTGGTTGCAGTACTCGACGGTCCGCCGTACCTCGTCGATGTCGCTGAAGTCGATCTGCGGGTCGATGCCCTGGCTGAACAGGTTCAGCCCCAGCGTGACCAGGCAGACGTTGCCGGTCCGCTCGCCGTTGCCGAACAGGCAGCCCTCGATCCGGTCCGCGCCGGCCAGGTAGCCCAGCTCGGACGCCGCGACGCCCGTGCCCCGGTCGTTGTGCGGGTGCAGGCTCAGCACCACGCTGTCGCGGCGCGGCAGGTGCCGGTTCATCCACTCGATCGAGTCGGCGTACACGTTCGGCGTGGCCATCTCGACGGTGGCCGGCAGGTTGATGATCAGCGGACGGTCCGGCGTCGGGTCGATGACGTCGATCACCTTGCTGCAGACCTCGACGGCGTACTCGAGCTCGGTGCCGGTGTAGGACTCGGGCGAGTACTCGTAGTAGATCTCGGTGTCCGGCGTGATCATCTCGGCGTACTTCTTGGCCAGGCTGGCGCCCTGCGTCGCGATGTCGGTGATGCCGTCGCGGTCCAGCCCGAACACGACCCGGCGCTGCAACGTGGACGTCGAGTTGTAGAAGTGCACGATCGCCTGCTTGGCCCCGACCAGGGACTCGAAGGTGCGCTCGATGAGGTGCTCGCGGCACTGGGTCAGCACCTGGATCATCACGTCGCCGGGGATGAAGTCGCCCTCGATCAGCTGACGGACGAAGTCGAAGTCGGTCTGGCTGGCGCTCGGGAAGCCGACCTCGATCTCCTTGTAGCCCATCTTCACCAGCAGCTGGAACATCGCCAGCTTGCGGGGCGGGCTCATGGGGTCGATCAGTGCCTGGTTTCCGTCCCGCAGGTCGACGGCGCACCAGCGCGGCGCCTTGTCGATGGTGCGGTCCGGCCACGTCCGGTCGGGCAGGTCGACGGTGAACGTCTCGTGGTAGGGGCGGTACTTGTGCACCGGCATCACGGAGGGCAGCTGGGGCGTGCTCGCCCACCGGTCGGAGGTGGTGTCGTGCGTCATCGGGGTGGCCTTCGCTCGTGGGGGGTGACCGGCACGCCGAGATCCCGCGGCGAGGGGCCGGCCTGCTACGAAGCCCCGCCGCGGCGACGAAGGAGGAGGCTCGTCATCCGCACCCGGTTACCGTACGCCGGGCCGGTGACCGGCGTCCACGCAGTGAGCGTGCGCTCCCACATTCCGGACGCCCCCTCCCCGCCGTGATCATGCACGTTCGCCCCCGGGAGCGGGGTGAACGTGCATGATCACCGCGGGAGGACGGCGCGGGGGACGGCGCGGGGGACGGCGCGGGCTGCGTCAGGCGCGGCGGGCCAGGATCGCTTCGGCGATCTGGACGGCGTTGAGCGCGGCGCCCTTGCGCAGGTTGTCGCCGGAGACGAACAGGCTGAGCCCGCGGCCGCCGTCCACGGTGGGGTCGACGCGGATCCGGCCGACGAGGCTGGGGTCGCGGCCCGCGGCATCCAACGGCGTCGGGACGTCGGACAGCTCGACGCCGGGGGCGTCGGCCAGCAGCGCGGTGGCCTCGGCCGGTGACAGCGGGCGGGCGAACTCGGCGTTGATCGCCAGGCTGTGGCCGGTGAAGACGGGCACGCGGACGCAGGTCGCGGCGACGGCGAGGTCCGGGATGTGCAGGATCTTGCGGCTCTCGTTCCGGAGCTTCTGCTCCTCGTCGGTCTCGCCGGAGCCGTCGTCGACGATCGACCCGGCGAGCGGCAGGACGTTGAAGGCGATCGGCTTCACGTACGCGCTCGGTGCGGGCAGCTCGACGGCCCGGCCGTCGAAGGCCAGTGCTGCCGCGGAGTCGGCCACCTTGCGGACCTGCTCGTCGAGCTCGGTGACGCCCTTGCCGCCGGTCCCGGAGACCGCCTGGTAGGAGGAGACGTACAGCCGCACCAGCCCCGCGTGGCGGTGCAGTGGCGACAGCACGGGCATCGCGGCCATGGTGGTGCAGTTCGGGTTGGCGACGATGCCCTTGGGGAGGACGTCGAGGTCCTCGGGGTTGACCTCGCTCACCACGAGGGGGACGTCGGGGTCCATCCGCCAGGCGCTGGAGTTGTCGACCACCACGGCACCGGTCGCCGCGACGCGCGGCGCCAGCTCGAGCGAGGCGCCCTTGCCGTTGCTGAACAGCGCGATATCCAGCCCGGACAGATCGGCGGTCGCCGAGTCCTCGACCGTGACCTCGCCGTCGCCCCACGGCAACGTCGACCCCGCCGACCGGGCGGACGCGAAGAACCGCACGTCGTCCAGCGGAAAAGCACGCTCCGCCAACAGGGCCCGCATGACCCCACCGACCTGACCAGTAGCCCCAAACACACCTACGCGCATGCCACCAGAATAGGCGACCCCCACAGCGCAACGCCGCAGCGTCTCAAACCCCGACCGCGCGCACCCTCCCAGCGGTGATCATGCACGTTCACCCCGGGCGGTGGGGCGAACGTGCATGATCACGGCGGGGGTGGTGGGGCGAACGCGCATGATCACGGCGGGGGTGGTGGGGCGAACGTGCATGATCACGGCGGGGGTGGGGCTAGAAGCCCAGGCGCTGAAGCTGTTTGGGGTCGCGCTGCCAGTCCTTGGCGATCTTGACGTGCAGGTCGAGGAAGACCTTCTGGCCGAGCAGGGCCTCGATGCCGCGGCGGGCGTTCGTGCCGACCTCTTTGAGCCGGGCGCCGCCCTTGCCGATGATGATCCCCTTCTGCGAGGACCGTTCGACGAAGAGGATGACCCGGATCTCCAGCATCGGGTCGTGCTCGGGGCGGCCCTCACGGGGTGTCATCTCGTCGACGACGACGGCCAGGCTGTGCGGCAGCTCGTCGCGTACCCCTTCGAGCGCGGCCTCACGGATGAGCTCGGCGACCATCACGGCCTCGGGCTCGTCGGTGAGCTCGCCGCTGGGGTACATGACGGGCCCGGCGGGCAGGTGCTTGACGAGCAGGTCGGTGACGACGTCGACCTGCTCACCGCGGACGGCGGACACCGGGACGATGTCGTCCCACTCCCCCAGCCGGTCGATGGACAGCAGGTGCTCGGTGAGCCGCTGCCGGTCGACCATGTCGATCTTCGTCGCGATGGCCACGACCGGCGTACCGCGGCCCTCGCGCCGGATCGTGGCCAGCTCGGCGGCGATGAACCGGTCGCCGGGGCCGACCTTCTGGTCGGCGGGCAGGCAGAACCCGACCACGTCGACCTCCGTCAACGTCTCGCGGACGACATCGTTGAGGCGCTGCCCGAGCAGGGTCCTGGGCCGGTGCAGGCCGGGGGTGTCGACGAGCACGAGCTGGGCGTCGGGCCGGGTGATGATGCCGCGGATGGCGTGCCGGGTGGTCTGCGGCTTGGACGAGGTGATGGCGACCTTCTCGCCGACCAGCGCGTTCGTCAGGGTGGACTTGCCCGCGTTGGGTCGGCCGACGATGCAGGCGAAGCCGGACCGGTGGGCGACCTCAGCTGGCGACATCAGGCCAGTGTCGCAGGGTCGGCACGCTCGGCGTCCGCGTGCTGCTCCGCCCGTACGTCGCGCACCAGCACGGTGGCGATGCGGTGCCGGCGACCGGCCGGCCGTTCGGCCGTGAGCTCAAGCCCTTCGACGACGGCGCGGGCGCCCGGGATCGGCACCCGCCCGAGAGCCTTGCCGAGCAGGCCGCCCACGGTGTCGACGTCCTCGTCGTCCAGCTCGAGGTCGAACAGCTCGCCCAGCTCGTCGACGTGCATGGTGGCCAGCACCCGGAACCCACCGTCGTCCAGGGTCTCGTAGGCGTCCGCCTCACGGTCGTACTCGTCCGTGATCTCGCCGACGATCTCCTCGAGCACGTCCTCGATGGTGACCAGCCCGGCGGTGCCCCCGTACTCGTCGACGACGATGGCGACGTGCGTCTGGTCGCGCTGCATCTCGCGCAGCAGGTCGTCAACGGGCTTGCTCTCGGGCACGTAGTGCACGGGTCGCATCACGTCGCGCACCGGCACGGACTGCTCGGCCGCGGCGTCGCTGTAGACCCGCCGGGTCACGTCCTTCAGGTAGAGCATGCCCAGGACGTCGTCCGGTCCACCGTCGACGACGGGGATCCGGGAGAAGCCGGAGCGCAGGAACAGCGAGATCGCCTGGCGCAGGACCTTGTCGTGCTCGATGGTCACCATGTCGGTGCGCGGCACCATGACCTCGCGAACGATGGTGTCGCCGAGCTCGAAGACCGAGTGCAGCATCTGCTGCTCGGAGGCTTCGATGACCGCGTTCTCGCCGGCCAGGTCGAGCAGCTCGCGCAGCTCGGACTCGGTCGAGAACGGCCCGTCCCGGTAGCCGCGCCCGGGGGTGACCGCGTTGCCCAGCGCGACCAGCAGCCGGGCCAAAGGACCGAGCACCCGCGACAGCCAGAGCAGCACCGGGGCGCTCAGCAGGGCCACCGTCTCGGCGTGCTGGCGGCCGACGGTGCGCGGGCTGACGCCGACCAGCACGAACGAGGCGACCACCATGATCCCCGCGGCGACGAGCAGGGCGACCCACTGCCGGTCGAACGCGCCGGCGCAGGTGATCGTCACGAACACGGCCGCGAAGGACTCGCAGACCACCCGGACGAACGTCGACACGGACAGGTAGGGACCGCTCGTGCTGACCACGGTGAGCAGGGACGGCGAACCACGGCGTCCGTCGTCCACCAGCTGTTCGGCACGCACCCGGGTCACCTTCGACACCGAGGCCTCAGCGGCCGCCAGCGCGGCCGCGAACACCACGAGCAGGACGACCGCGAAGGCCAGCCGCAGATCGGGCGTGATCATGACTCGGGTCGGCCCCGGCCGGCCAGGAACGTGAGCAGCAGCCGTCGCTGGAGCTCGAACATCGCCTTCTCCTCGTCCGGTTCGGCGTGGTCGTAGCCGAGCAGGTGCAGGATGCCGTGCGTGGTCAGCAGCAGCAGCTCCTCCTCTGCCGTGTGGCCGGCCTGCACAGCCTGCGCCGCGGCAACGGTCGGGCAGAGCACGACGTCGCCCAGCAGCCCGGGCTCCGGCTCGACGTCGTCGCTGCCGGGGCGCAGCTCGTCCATCGGGAAGCTCATCACGTCGGTCGGGCCGGGCAGGTCCATCCACTGCACGTGGAGCCGCTCCATCGCGTCCTCGTCGACCAGCACGATGGACAGCTCGGCCTGCGGGTGCACCCGCAGCTCGTCCAGCACGTAGCGCGAGAGCCGCACCAGCTCGTGCTCGTCGCAGACGTAGCTGGTCTCGTTGTTGACCTCGATGCTCATCGGCTCATCGCCGGCCGCGACGGGCGGCCCGGTTGCCGGCGAGCGGCGCACCGGTGCGCAGCGCGTCCCAGCGCCCGTACGCGTCGACGATCTGCCCCACCAGGGGGTGCCGGACGACGTCCTGGCTGGTCAGGAGCGCGAAGTGCACGTCGTCGAGGTCGTCCAGGATGTCCTGCACGATGCGCAGCCCGGACGTCGTCCCGGCCGGCAGGTCGACCTGCGTGACGTCGCCGGTGACCACGATCTTCGAGCCGAACCCGAGCCGGGTGAGGAACATCTTCATCTGCTCGGCCGAGGTGTTCTGCGCCTCGTCGAGGATGATGAACGCGTCGTTCAGCGAGCGGCCGCGCATGTACGCCAGCGGCGCGACCTCGATCGTGCCGGCCGCCATCAGCCGCGGGATCGAGTCCGGGTCGAGCATGTCGTGCAGCGCGTCGTACAGCGGGCGCAGGTACGGATCGATCTTCTCCGTCAGCGTGCCCGGCAGGAAGCCCAGGCGCTCACCCGCCTCGACGGCCGGACGGGTCAGGATGATCCGGTTGACCCGCTTGGCCTGCAGCGCCTGCACGGCCTTGGCCATCGCCAGGTACGTCTTGCCGGTGCCGGCCGGGCCGATCCCGAACACCACCGTGTTGTCGTCGATCGCGTCGACGTACCGCTTCTGGTTCAACGTCTTCGGGCGGATCTTCTTACCGCGGTTGGACAGGATGTTCATGGTCAGGACGTCGGCGGGGCGCTCCGTCGTCTGCTGGCGCAGCATCGCGACGGACCGGTCGACCGCGTCGCGGGTCAGCGGCTGACCGGAGGCGATCACCACGAGCAGCTCGTCGACCAGCCGCTCGAGCAGGGCCACCTCGGCCGGGGGGCCGTTCAGCGTGATCTCGTTGCCGCGCACGTGCACGTCGAGCCGCGGGAACGCGCGCTCGATGGTGCGCAGCAGCTCGTCGCCGGGGCCGAGCAGGGAGACCATGGGGACCTCGGCGGCGACCACGATGGTGTGCGGCACCTGGGCGCCAGGGCTCGGGTCAGGGCCGGGGGTATCGCTGGGGGTCTCGCTCGAGGTATCAGTCGGTGTGTCGCTCATGGGCAGCCTGGTGGCCTGTCGATCCCTTCGTGGTGACGCCAAGACCCGACCATCGTAGCCGCGCGGACCGACAGGCCACCCGTCCATTTCGCCGCAGGACGGGCCAGCCGCTCCCCGCTCAGGCCCCGAAGGGCAGCGGCTGGCGGGTCATCGGGTACGTCGCCCAGTACAGCCGGGTGGGCAGCCCCGCCTCGTCCCGGACGACGCGCAGCGCCTCACCCTGCTCGCGCCCGGACACGACGCGCCACCGGTCCTCGCCGTCCCGTCGCAGCACCGCCGGGGGCCGGGACGCCGCAGCACCGGCCGCCCGCAGCTCCAGGTGGCCGCCCTCCTCGCCGTCGACGTCCGGCTCGCTGCCGGCGCGCCAGGACGCCGCGAACTCCATGCCCTCGGTCCACCAGGTACCGAGCAGACCTTCGACGTCGGCGGGAACCGCCGCTCCGGGCCGCCAGGCCGACGGCAGGTCCGGGACGGCGTCCAGCACGGTCTCGGCGAGATCGACCGCCAGGCTGAACGGGTCGGCCGCCCGGCTCGTGCTGGTCAGCGCGACGACACCGAGTCCGCTGTCCCGGTGCACGACCATGCTGGCCAGGAACCCCGGCATCGCGCCGTCGTGGCCGACGAAGAACCGCTCGCCACGCCGGTGCAGCATCAGCCCGAGGCCCCAGCCGAGGGTCCACTGCTGCAGGTCGGCCATCGCGTGCAGGTGGGTCATCTCGGCGACCGTCGAGGCCTTCAGCACGGCCTCGTCGGGCTCGGCCCAGAAGGCGGCCCAGCGGGCCAGGTCGGTCGTGGTCGTCCACAGCTCCGCGGCGGGGGCGAACGCGAAGCCGGGGAACAGCGGCTCGGGCCGCAGCCGGTCGGCGTACGGGTCGACGAAGTACCCACGTGCGGTCGGCGGCGTCGGGTCGACGGTCGTCCTGGTCAGGCCCAGCGGGCGCAGGACCCGGTCCGCGAGCACCTCGGCCCAGGTGCCGCCGCGCACCTGCGCCGCGACCTGCCCGAGCAGCGCGTACGCCAGGTTCGAGTAGTGCCAGCGCTGCTGCGGCGAGAGCACCGCGTCGGCGGCAGCCAGGTCGGCCAGCATCGTGTCGAGGTCCGGGCCCCGCAACGACTCCCAGACGTCCCCGACCGGCTCGCGCTGCAGCCCGGACAGGTGGCAGAGCATCCGGCGCAGGGTGACCTGGCCGTGCGCCGGGACGTCCAGGTGCGCCTCGAGCCGGTCGTCCAGGTCGAGCAGCCCGTCGTCGCGCGCCTGCAGCACCAGGGCCGCCGTGAACGTCTTGGTGATCGACCCCATCCGGTACTGGACGTCGGGCCCGGGCTCCAGCAGGGCCGGGTCCGCGGTGCCGTCGGGACCGAGGTCCGCCGAACCCGCCCAGGCATCCAACTGGACCTCACCGCGACGCACCACCCGCACCACGACGGACGGCGACCGCCAGTCCGTCTGGGCCCGTGAGACCTTGTGCTGCAACGACTCTGCGACATCCGTCGGCAGTGGGCGAGCCCCGTCGACAGGAGGCTGAGCGGCGGCCATCAGCCGGGCGGCCAGGTCAGGTCACGCCCGCCGAGCACGTGCCCGTGCACGTGGAAGACGCTCTGCTGCGCCTGGGCGCCGCTGTTGAAGACGAGGCGGAACTGGCCGCCGTTCTCGTCCGCGGCGACCGTGGCCGCCAGCCGGGCCACGGCGACGAGGGCCTCCGGGTCGCCCACGGCCAGCGTGGCGACGTCCGGGTAGTGCGCTCGCGGCACCACCAGAACGTGCAGAGGGGCCTGGGGATCCAGGTCGCGGAAGGCGATGGCCTGGTCGTCCTGCGCCACCACGTCGGCCGGGATCTCACCCGCGACGATGCGACAGAACGGGCACTGCGGGTCATGTGGACGCTGGTCGGTGCTCACCCGGCGAGATTACCGGCGCGTCGTTCGATGACAACCTTTCCGGTCGCCCGCGCGTGGGACCACCATGGAGGCGCTGCTCAGCCCGCGACGGGAGGTGACGGCGATGGCCTCGGACCAGGTCGCCGCGTCCACCGCCGCGTTGCCCGACGAGAGCGCCCGCTGGACCGCCGACGAGGCCCTCACCGAGCTCTACCGCGCGCACTGGCGCGCCCTGGTGCGCTTGTCGTACCTGCTCGTCCGCGACCTGCCGCTGGCCGAGGAGGTCGTCCAGGACGCCTTCATCGCCGTGCACCGTCGCTGGCGACGGATGGCCGACCACGACCAGGCCCTCGCCTACCTGCGGGTCGCCGTGGTCAACGGTTCGCGCAGCACGCTGCGCCGACGCAGCGTGCGTCAGCGCTGGGCCGCCGCGGGCGGCCCCACCGCCGGCGAGCCGCGTTCGCTCGCGGAGCGGGCCGGCCCCAGCGCCGAGGACGTCGTGCTGGCCGGCGCGCGGCGCCAGGCCGTGAACGACGCCCTGGCCAAGCTGCCTACCCGCCAGCGCGAGGTGCTCGTGCTGCGCTACCACCTGGGCCTGTCTGAGTCCGAGATCGCCCAGACCCTGCAGATCACCCGCGGCGCGGTGAAGAGCCACGCCCACCGCGCGATCGCCGCGGTGCGGGTCAGTCTGGCCGGGCTCGACGAGGGGACGGGCGCCCGATGAGCGACGACGGCACCGGCGCCACCCCGCCGCAGTGGCTGGGCGACCTGCCCGAGCCCGCGGACGACGCGGCCGTGGCGGCGGTGGTCGACACCCTGGAGCACGACGCGTCGGCGTTGCAGCCCGGCGACCGGATCGCCGAGCTCCGGGCGGCGACGACCGCCCGGCGCGAGCGACGGCCCTGGCTCGTCGCCGCGGCCGCCTGCACCGCGCTGGTCGCAGTGGCCGGCGGCGGGGCGTTGGCGCTGAACGGGTCGGGCACCGCGCTCTCCCCGCCGACCGGGCACAGCACGGACGTCGGCACCGCGCCGACCGTCGCCAGCCCACCGGTGACCGGCCCGCGGACGACGTCCTCCAGTGCCCCGAGCACGGCCTCGAGCGGCGGTGGCAACGCCGTGGCGTACGCGCTGCCGGTCTACTACGTGCAGCAGGACGGCGACGGGCTGCGGCTGGCCCGCGAGTGGCACCGGCGCACGCTCGCCAGCCCGCGCCAACGGATGCAGCAGGCCCTGGACGACGCCACCGACCCCACGGCGGTGCAGGAGGCGGCGCACGGCGCGCCGTGGCAACCGCGCACGGGGCCGTTGCGTCTCGAAGGTCCCGCTGACGGACTGCTGACCATCGACCTCCCGGCCACCGAGGGCGCGGCGCACGGCCGGAGCGCGGCGCAGGCCCGCCTCGCCGCCCAGCAGCTGGTCTGGACGGCGACCGCCGTGCAGCAGGACGCGTCCATGGGAGTGAGGATCCTGATCGGCGGCAGCCCGGGGCTGCTGTTCGGCTCGACGCCGGTCGGCGACGCCATGTTCCGCGACCCGGCCGTCGGACCGACCACCGCACCGGCATCCCAGGCGCCGTCATCCCAGGCGCCGTCCGGCCAAGCGCCGTCCGGCCAAGCGCCGTCCGGCCAATCCAGCGGCCAGCAGTCGGAAAGCATGGTCGCGATCGACAGTCCGCGGCCACAGGCTTCGCTGACCGCGCCGCTGACCGTCAGCGGTCGGGCGTGCGTCTTCGAGGCGGCGCTGTCCTGGGAGCTGCTGTCCGGCGCAGAGGTCGTCCGGTCCGGGCACCTCACGGCCAGCAGCGGCTGCCCGGACACCGGCGCCTGGTCGGTGCGGTTGGTGGACGTGCCCGCGGGCCAGTACACGTTCCGGGCCTACGCGCTACCGGCTTCCGGTTCGGGAGACCCGGTCCAGGACACCGTGGCGTTCACGGTCCGCTGAGCCCCGGCGGCGCCGGCTCGCAGGCGCGTCGGTCATCGTCCGGCGCACATCAGTGCCGACGGGTACAGTGCCGTCGTCCAGGCTCAGCGAGGCGTGCTGAGGCTGACCCCGAAGTCGCCCCGCGGGTCCGTCCACCACACCAGGGGGGCCAGCCCGGCCGCGGCGAGCTCGCGGCGGACGCCGGACTCGCGGAACTTGGCCGAGACCTCGGTGCGCATCAGCTCGCCAGCCGCGAAGTCGACGCGCAGGTCGAGCGCACCGACGGTGACGGTCTGCCGGCGGGTGGAGCGCAGGTGCATCTCGATCCACTCCTCGTGCTCGTCCCAGCGCGCGACGTGCTCGAAGGCGTCAAGGTCGAAGTCGGCGTCCAGCTCGGTGTTCACCACGGCCAGCACGTTCTTGTTGAAGGCGGCCGTCACCCCGCTGTCGTCGTCGTAGGCGGCCACCAGGCGATCGGCGTCCTTGACCAGGTCGGTGCCGAGCAGGAAGGCGTCGCCGCGGCGCAGGCCGGCCCCGATCGTGGCCAGGAACCGGGCGCGGGGGGCTGGCTCCAAGTTGCCGATGGTGGACCCGAGGAACGCCACCAGCCGCCGGCCGGTCACCGGCAGCCGGTCCAGGTGCCGCTCGAAGTCGCCCGCCACCGCCAGCACCTCGGTGCCGGGGTACTCGTCCGCCACGGCGGCGCCCGCCTGCCGGAGCACCACGGGGTCGACGTCGAAGGGCACGAACCGGCGCAGCCGGCCGGACGCCGCGAACGCGTCCAGCAGCAGACGGGTCTTCTCGGACGTTCCGCTGCCGATCTCGACCAGCGTGTCCGCCCCGGACAGCCGGACGATCTCGTCGGCCCGCTCCTGCAGCACCGCACGCTCGGCGTTCGTCGGGTAGTACTCGGGCAGCCGGGTGATCTCGTCGAACAGCTGGCTGCCGCGCTCGTCGTAGAACCACTTGGGCGGCAACGACTTCGGGGTCGCCGACAACCCGGCGCGGACGTCGTCCGCCAGGGCCTGGGCGCGGTCCGTCCCGGCGAGGTGGCTGGTCAGCGTGATCGTCATGCTGGGTTCTCCAGTGGGGTCACGGTGGTCCCGTCCGGGCTCACCTCGACGACGTGCCGGTCCGGCACGTCGATCCAGCGGGGGTCGTCGTCCAGCGGCTCGCTGGACAGGAGGGTGCCCTCGTCGGTGGTGATACGGCTGAGGGTGTCGCCCCAGGTCACCGCCACCAGCCGGCCGGGTCGGCCGAGCAGCAGGTTGAGGCGTGCGTCCGGGTCCGCGGCGCCGACCGCACGCACCGTGTCGGCGACGTGGTCCACCCCCTCGGCCACGACGTGCGCGCAGAGCAGTGCGGCGTCGCAGACCGACTCGGCGTCGGGTCGGCGCGGCAGCACGGACCGGTCCACCCGGCCGTTGTGCGAGCACAGCCACCCGTCGTGCAGGAACGGTGCGGTCGCGGACTCCTCGATCGGCATGCCGGCGGTGGCCGAGCGGACGGCCGCGACCACCAGCGGGGAGCTGATGGCCGGCGCCACCGAGGCGAAGGACCCGTCCTGCCACAGGGGCCGGGTCGACCGCCAGCGAGCCGGCTCGCCGTCCGGCCGCTCGAAGCCCACGCCCCAGCCGTCGGCGTTCATCAGGCCGTGCCGCTGCCGGCGCGGCGCGTACGACTGCACGAGCAGGGCGTGCGGCGACGCGAGCACCAGGTCGTGCAGCGTGCGGGGCCGGCCGAGCCAGCCCAGGTGCCGGCACACTCAGGCGTCCCAGGCCAGGCGCAGCCCGGTGAAGATCTGCCGGCGGATCGGCAGGTCCCAGTTGCGGAACGACGGCCGCACGGTGCTCGGCGCCACCGCCCAGGAGCCACCGCGGAGCACCCGGAAGTCGCCGCCGAAGAACGGCGCGCTGTAGGTGTCGTACACCATCGGGGCGAAGCCGGGCCACGGCTCGAACCGCGAGGACGTCCACTCCCACACGTCGCCGACGAGCTGCTCGACGCCGTACGCCGAGGCGCCGGACGGGTACGCGCCGACGGGAGCCGGGCGCAGCGCCGACCCGCCGAGGTTGGCTCGGCTCGGCGTCACGTCGTCGGCCCCCCAGGGCCAGCGGCGCCGGCGTCCGGCCGCCGGGTCCCACGCACACGCCTTCTCCCACTCCACCTCGGTGGGCAGCCGGGCGCCCGCCCAGCCGGCGAACGCCTCGGCCTCGAACCAGGAGACGTGCTGCACGGGCTCGTCGTCCGGCACGTCCTCGACCACGCCGAAGCGCACCCTGCTGCCGTCGGGGCGCCAGCTCATCGGCGCGTGCAGTCCCGACTGCACCCGGTGCTGCCACCCGCGCGCGGACCACCATCGCGGCTGGTCGTAGCCGCCGTCCGCGACGAAGGCCTTCCACTGCCCGTTCGTCACGGGGAACCGGGCGATCCGGAAGGCCGGGACGTCGACGACGTGTGCGGGCCGCTCGTTGTCCAGCGAGAACGGCTCGTCCGCGGCTTCCACGCCCAGCACGAACTCGCCGGCTGGCACCAGGCAGGAGTCGACCGCACCGGCCCGGGACCGGACGTCGTTCCCGGACCGACCGTCATCCGCGGTCAGCCGCGCGCCGCGGCCCACCGGCAGCGGGTCGCCGGCTCCCAGCAGGGGCGCGCCCTGACGCAGCTGGAGCGTCGCGAGCATGGTCTCGTCGTGCTGCTGCTCGTGCTGGACGACCATCCCGAAGGTGAACAGCTGCTCGTCGTCCGCTGCGTCCAGGGCATCGAGCACCCGGCCGCGCACCTCGAGGCAGAAGGAGCGCGCCTGCACGGGGGGCAGCAAGGGCAGCAGGGGGCGGTCGGCACGACGGTGCTTGAACGCGTCATACAGCTGGTCGACGTCCGGTCGCAGCAGGCCCGCGACCCGGGCGTCGCCGCCGCGGAGCAGCCAGAGCTCCTCCTGCTGGCCGATGTGCGCGAGGTCCCAGACCAGCGGACTCATCAGCGGGTCGTGCTGCCTCAGGAGCTCGGGCTCGTCCAGCTCGGTGAGGCTGAGCGTGCGGAGTCGGGCCGTCTCGAGGTCGCGGGCCACCAGCTCACGCATCGGCGTCCTCCCCCTCGTACGCCGGCGGGCAGGCCGCCAGCAGCGCTGCCTCGGGCCCGAACCGGGCCGCGGTGTCGGCGACGTCGTCGCCGGGCGAGCGCCCGGTGGCGACGAGGTCGGCCAGCTCGCCCACCTGGTCCGCCAGTGCCGCCGGCGCGTGCGCGGCCGCCGCTGCCAGGCAGGCCCGGGCGGCCACAGCCAGTCCGGGGTGCGTGAGCCCGTCTCGGGCGGCCGCCGTCCACTCCCGACCGACGGGCTCGGCCGCCGCCGCGGCCAGGTCCGCCGCCTGCGGGACGTCCATCAGGGTCACCAGGGTGGCGGCGAGGGCGCCCCACCAGCGCCGGGGAACGGCGTCCAGGTACCGCACCTCGATGAAGCCGCGCAGACGGGCCGGGGGGAACAGCGTCGTCAGGTGCAGGTCGACGTCACTGCGCTCGGGCAGGCGGTCGCCCAGCCGGACGGCGCCGCTCAGCCACTCGCGCAACGGGATCCGGGTTCGGACCGGGTCCACCCGGTCACCGGAGCGGACCAGCATCACCGGTGCGTCGAGCGCGTAGTCGGCCCACTCAGCGGCCGGATCTGGGCCGCCGCGCAACGGCCCGCACCGGAGCACGTCCAGGTCACCCCACACGCGCTGGCGGGTCGAGCGCCAGCCGGTGGCCCGGCCGGACAACCACGGTGAGCAGGCAGAGACCGCGACAAGCACCGGACCGAGCAGGTGCACGAGCTCGGTCCGCCGCGCCCACTCGTGGGTCGGCCCGGCCTCGAGGTTGACCTGCAGGGACGCCGTCGAGCACATCATCGACAGGCCGGCCGACGCCTGCCCGGTCGCCCGCCAGTGCTGCTCCATCGCGTCGTACCGCTGGCCCGGGTTGACCCGGGCGGCCTCCCGGAGCGGGTCGGCGCCGACCAGCGCCAGCCCCAAGCCGTGGGTGGCCAGGTGCCGGCGCAGCGCCGCGTGGTCCACGGCCACCCCCGCGACCGCCTCGCCGACGCCCGCCCCGGGCGGGCCCGACAGCTCCACCTGCCCGCCCGGCTCCAGGGTGACCACGCTGCCGCCCGGCAGGCGCGGCACCGAGTCCAGCGCCGCGTGCAGGTGAGCCCAGGACGGTCGCCGGGACGGCTCAGCCAGGTCGACGACGTGCGCCTCGAGCTCGAGCCCGACCGGCCCCGGTGAGCCCGCCCGCAGGGCTCCGGCGGCCACGTACGCGTGCGCCGCGTCCACGCTCAACGGCCGTCGGGCGTCCTCGTCCTGATCGGCGTCGGGCTCGACCTGTGGACCGGCGTCACCGAGCAGGCCTTCGGTGGCCATGGCGTCCCCCCGGACGTCGTCGTGGGCAAGGACCGCCGCGACATCGTCGGTGCGGCGGGTGCAGCAGGAGCATGCCTATCAACCACCGCCGACAACGGCAATCCCGACGAATCGCTCAGCGCCAGCGGAGAACCGAGCTCAGCACGGACAGCGCGGCCGGCCCAGCGGTCGACGAACGCAGCACCTCACGCCCGATCCGGCAGGTGGTCGCCCCCGCAAGCACCATGGCATCGACCTCGGCCGGACTGATGCCCCCCTCGGGACCGACCACCAGCAGCACCTCGCCGGCCAGAGGCACGTCCACCGAGGCCAGCGGTGCGGTGGCGTCCTCGTGCAGCACCACGGCGAGCGTCGACACCTGCACCCGACGCACCAGCGCAGTCCGGTCGACCAGTTCGCCGACCACCGGGACCCGGGCCCTGCGGGACTGCTTCGCCGCGGCCCGTACCGTCTGCTCCCACTTGCGCCGCGACCGCACCCCACGCTCGCCGCGCCAGACCACGACGCTGCGCTCGGCCTGCCAGGGCACCACCTCGTCGACGCCCAGCTCGGTGGCGGCCTCGATCGCCAGGTCGTCCCGCTCGCCCTTGGCCAGGGCCTGGACCAGGACGAAGCGCGGGGCCGGCTCGGGCACCTCGTCGCGGGCATCGACCCGCAGGGTGACCTCGTCGCGCCCGACGGCCAGCACGGTGCAGCGGGCCAGGACCCCCGACCCGTCGGCGACGTCGACGAGCTCGCCGACGGTGATCCGCCGCACCGTCGCGGCATGGCGCCCCTCCGGGCCGTCGAGCAGGACGGAGCCGCCTGGCCGGATGCCCTCCAGGGCGTCCGGCTCCACCAGGAACAGCGGCGCCGTCAACGCCCGCCCTGCAGGGCGTCCTTGAGCCGGCCGAACAGCCCGCTGCCGTGGCTCGCCAGCCGCCCCTCGGGCCGCTCCTCGCCGCGCAGCCTCGCCAGCTGGGTGAGCAGCGCCCGCTGCTCGTCGTCCAGGTTCTTGGGCGTGCTCACCTCGATGTGCACGACGAGGTCACCCCGGCCCAGGCCCCGCAACCGGGTCACCCCGAGCCCGCGCAGCGTGGTCACCTGACCGGACTGGGTCCCGGCGGCGACGTCCAGGGTCTGGTCGCCGTCCAGCGTGTCCAGCGTGATGCTCGTTCCCATCGCGGCCGCGGTCATCGGCAGCGACACGGTCGCGTGCAGGTCGTCCCCGCGGCGCACGAACGTCGGGTGCGCCGCGACCACGATCTCGACGTACAGGTCACCGGCGGGGCCGTTGCCGGCGCCCACCTCGCCCTCGCCGGCGAGCTGGATCCGGGTGCCGGTGTCGACACCGGCCGGGATCCGGATGGTCAGCGAGCGGCGCGAGCGCACCCGTCCCTCGCCGGAGCACTGGATGCACGGGTTCGCGATGACCGTGCCGAAGCCCTGGCAGGTCGCGCAGGGCCGGGAGGTCATCACGTTGCCCATGAACGAGCGCTGGACCTGCTGGACCTGGCCGCGTCCACCGCACACGTCGCAGGTGCGGGTCCCGGTGCCGGGCTGAGCGCCGTCACCGTGGCAGGTCGGGCAGCCCACCGCGGTGTCGACGGAGACCTCCTTCTCGGTGCCGAACACGGCGTCCCGCAGGTCGATCTGCACCCGGATCAGCGCGTCCTGACCCCGGCGTTGGCGCGATCTCGGGCCCCGCTCGGGCCCGCCCTGGCCGCCGAAGAACGCGTCCATGATGTCGGTGAACGAGAAGCCCTGGCCGAACCCACCGGCCGCCCCCGCCCCGAAGGCGTCGCCACCGCGGTCGTAGCCAGCCCGCTTCGCGGGGTCGCTGAGCACGTCGTACGCGGCGCTGACGGACTTGAACCGGTCCTCGGCCTCGGGCGTCGGGTTCACGTCGGGGTGCAGCTGACGGGCGAGCTTGCGGTACGCCTTCTTGATCTCCTCGGGCGTGGCGTCACGGGCGACGCCCAAGGTCTCGTAGTGGTCGCTCAAGGGTCCTTCTCTTCACACGGTCGGGATGGCGTGGTCTGCGGCTGCCGGACGGCGGGGCGGCCTACCCGTCGAGGGCCCGGGAGACGTAGCGGGCGACGGCGCGCACGGTGGCCATCGTGGTCGGGTAGTCCATCCTCGTCGGTCCGAGCACGCCCAGCGCGGCGACGACGTCCTGGCCGCTGCCGTAGCCGCTGCTCACCACCGAGGTGCCGTGCAGACCCTCGTGCTGGAGCTCGCTGCCGATCCGGACGGCGACCGCGTTCGGGTCGTGCGACAGCTCGCCGAGCAGCCGCAGCAGGACGACGTGCTCCTCGAGCGCGTCGAGGACGGGGCCGATGCTGTCCGGGAAGTCCTGGCCGAACCGCGCCAGGTTGTTCGCGCCGGCCAGCACCACCCGCTCCTCGCGCTCCTCGACGAGCGCGTCGTCCAGCGCGCGCACGATGGAGCGGACCAGGTCGCGGTCCTCGGCGGGGAGCTGCTCCGGCAGGTCCTGCAGGCGGGTCGCGGCGTCGGTGAGCAGCAGGCCGGCGGACTCGGCGTTGATCCGGGCCCGGATCTCACCCAGCACGGCGTCGTCCAGCACCGACTCCGTCTCGAGCACCCGCTGCTCGACCCGGCCGGTGCCGGCGATCACGACGACGAGCAGGCGCTGCGGCGCGATCGGGATGAGCTCGATGTGCCGGACCGTGGACCGGGTCAGCGAGGGGTACTGCATCACGGCGACCTGGTGGGTCAGCGAGGCCATCAGCCGGACCGTCCGGTCCACCACGTCGTCCAGGTCGACCGCCCCGGCCAGGAACCCGTGGATCGCCTGCTTCTCGGGCAACGACATGGGCTTGAAGGTGGACAGCCGGTCGACGAACACCCGGTAGCCGGCATCAGTCGGCACCCGGCCGGCACTGGTGTGCGGTTGGGTGATCAGGCCCTCGTCCTCGAGGGCGGCCATGTCGTTGCGGATCGTGGCGCTCGACACGCCGAGGCGGTGGCGTTCCACGAGGGCCTTGGAACCGACCGGCTCGCGGGTCTCCACGTAGTCCTCGACGATGGCGCGCAGCACGGCGAGCCGTCGCTCGTCGCTCACGGGCACCTCCTCGTCGTCGTCCGGCACCCAACCTGGCACTCCACGGGCGCGAGTGCCAGTCTACGTCCTCGCCTAGCATCGCCGCCGTGGACCGCTACGGGGACGACGTGCTGGCCGGGGACTGGAAGAAGCCTCCGCGCGGCCGCAGCACGCCGGTCAGCGCCGAGACCGGCCTGGTCGTCGAGGACGTCGAGACCGGCTGGTGCGGAGCGGTCGTGCGCACCGAGAAGGCGGGCGGCGTCCACGTCGTGCACCTGGAGGACCGCCGAGGCCGCACCCGAGGGTTCCCGCTCGGACCGGGGTTCCTGCTGGACGGCGCGCCCGTCGTGCTGGTGGCCCCGCGCGCCCCAGCTGCCCCGCCGGCACCGACCCGGACGGCGAGCGGCTCCCGGGCGGTCGCCGACCACCGGGCGCGGACGGCACGTGGGTCGCGGATCTGGGTGGAGGGCAAGCACGACGCCGAGCTCGTGGAGAAGGTCTGGGGGCACGACCTGCGGGTCGAGGGGGTCGTCGTCGAGATGCTGGACGGCGTCGACGACCTGGCCGCCGCGGTGCAGGACTTCTCCCCCGGGCCGGGACGCCGCCTGGGCGTGCTGGTGGACCACCTCGTCCCGGGCTCGAAGGAGTCCCGGCTCGTCGCCGAGGCCGTCCAGCAGCCCGGCCTTCGCGGGCAGCTGCTGGTGGTCGGCCACCCCTACGTGGACGTCTGGCAGTCGGTCCGCCCGCAGCGACTCGGCCTCACCGCCTGGCCCACGGTGCCGCGCGACGTCGAGTGGAAGCGTGGCGTGCTGGCCCACCTCGGCTGGCCGCACGCGGACCAGGCCGATGTCGCTCAGGGCTGGCGGCGGATCCTCGCCGAGGTCACGTCGTACACCGACCTCGAACCCGCGCTGCTCGGCCGGGTCGAGGAGCTCATCGACTTCGTCACGGCGGATTCCCAGGACCGATGACGCCACGGCCCGCACCCCCTACGCTGACCAGTCCAGTCGGCACACCACCTCAGGAGAGCACGTGAGCGAGCAGACGCCCGAGCAGCGGCCCGAGCCGACGCCTCCCCCGGCCGCCGCGCCCGCAGCGCCGGCACCGGGTGCTCCGCTGAACGACTCGGACGCGCGGCTGTGGGCGATGCTCGCCCACCTCGGCGGGATGGCGATCAGCTTCCTGGCGCCGCTCATCGTCTGGCTGATCTACCGCGAGCGCTCCGAGCTGGTCGACGACCAGGGCAAGGAGGCCCTGAACTTCCAGCTGACGGTCCTCATCGCGCTCGTCGCGGCCGGTGTCGTGGCGGGGATCACCTTGGGGCTGCTGAGCTTCCTGCCCGGCGTGGTGTGGGTCGCCAACGTCATCTTCTGCATCATCGGCGGGGTCGCCGCCAACCGCGGTGAGCACTACCGCTACCCGCTCACGCTGCGCCTGGTGAAGTGATGACGCAGCCGCCGTACCAGGGCCAGCCGCCGTACCAGGGCCAGCCGCCGTACCAGGGCCAGCCGCCGTACCAGGGCCAGCCGCCGTACCAGGGCCAGATGCCGTACCCGCCCGGTTACCCCGTGCCCCTCAACCCCTCCGACGAGCGGACCTGGGGCATGCTGGCCCACCTGTCGCCGTGGCTCGGCGGCGTCGTGGGCTTGCCGGTCCTCGGGCCGCTGGTGGTCTTCCTGATGTACAAGGAGCGTTCGCCGTTCGTGCGCCGGCACGCCGCCGGCGCCCTGAACTTCCAGATCATGCTGCTCATCGTGACCTTCGCGACGCTGGTGCTCGCGGTCCCGCTCGCCATCGTGACGATGGGGATCGGGCTGCTCATCATCATCCCGGTCGGTCTGGTCATCGTGATCGGCTCGGTCGTGCTGCAGATCATGGGAGCGGTCGCGGCCAACCGCGGGCAGGAGTTCCACTACCCGCTGACCCCGGACATGGTGCGCTGACCCGTCCGGCACGTCCGCTCAGGGCAGCAGTGCGCGGACCACCGCGTCCGCCAGCAGGCGGCCGCGGCGGGTGAGCACCGCGCGCCCGCCGATCGCGGCCGTGCCGTCCAACAGCCCGTCGGCCACCAACCCGGCGACCGCCCGGCGGCCGGGCCCGTCCAGCCCGGCCAGGTCCAGACCCTCGCGCAGCCGGACGCCGAGCAGCACCCGCTCGGCGTGCTGCTGGTCGGCGTCGAGCACCTCGCGCGCGGCGGCCGGGCTGACCCCGGCCGCGAGGCGATCGGCGTAGGCGCTGGGGTGCTTGACGTTCCACCAGCGCACGCCGCCGACATGGCTGTGCGCGCCCGGACCGACCCCCCACCAGTCACCGCCGGCCCAGTACCCGACGTTGTGCCGGCAGCGGGTCGCGGGCGACGTCGACCAGTTGCTGACCTCGTACCAGCCGAGCCCAGCACCGGTGAGCACCGCGTCGGCGAGCTCGTACTTGTCAGCCTCGTCGTCGTCGTCCGGCATGGTCACCTCGCCGCGGCGCACCCGGGTGGCCAGTCGGGTGCCCTGCTCGACCACGAGCGCGTACGCCGAGACGTGGTCTGGCTGGCACGCCAGCGCGGCGCGCAGGCTGGCCTCCCAGTCGCCCAGCGACTCCCCCGGCGTGCCGTAGATCAGGTCGAGGCTGACGTCGAGCCCGGCCGCCCGGGCCCACTGCACGACCCGCGGCACCCGCTCCGGGTCGTGCGTGCGGTCCAGCGTGGCCAGGACGTGCGGAACGGCCGACTGCATGCCGAAGCTGATCCGGGTGAAACCGCTGTCTCGCAACACCTTCAGCGACTCCGCAGTGACCGAGTCGGGGTTCGCCTCCGTTGTGACCTCGGCGCCGTCGGCCAGGCCGAAGGTGGCGCGCACGCCCTCGACGAGCAGGCCGAGGTCGGTCGGGTCCAGCAGGGTCGGTGTGCCACCGCCGACGAACACGGTCGCGGCGGGCGGGGCGTCCTCCCCGAGGACCCGACGGGCGAGCGCGAGCTCGCTCAACGCCGTCCGGGCGAAGGTCGCCTGGCTGGCCCCGCCGCCCAGCTCGGTGGCCGTGTAGGTGTTGAAGTCGCAGTACCCGCAGCGCACTGCGCAGAACGGCACGTGCAGGTAGACGCCGAAGGCAGTGTTCCCGAGGGAGTCGAGCGCGGACGACGGCAGCGCACCGTCCGCGGGCGCGGCGTCACCGTCGGGCAGGGCACTGGGCACCCGCCCATGGTCCCTCAGGCCGAGGCGGCCCGGGCCACCGCCTGCTCGCAGGACCGGCGCAGCTCGGGCTGCAGGGCGACCTCGCCGGCCGCCTGGGCGTCGAGCAGTCGCTGCGCCGCCACCGCCCCCACCCGCGGGAAGCAGTCGGCGATCGTGACTCCGTGGGCGGGGCGGTGCTCGATCGCGATGCGGTCGCCCGCCGCGATGCTGCCCTCGCGCAGGACCCGCAGGTACGAGCCCGGCGTCCCGTGCTCGGTGAACCGCTTGACCCAGTGCGGTTCGTTCATCCAGCGCTGGAAGGTCGCGCACGGCACCCGCGGCGAGGTCACCTCCAGCACGACGCCGTCCTCGTCCGCGCCGATCCGCCACCGCTCGCCGATCACGGCGGCGCTCAGGTCCAGGCCGGTGGTGCGCAGGTTCTCGCCGAACAGGCCCGGCTCGACGTCGCGGTCCAGCTCGCCCGCCCACCAGGACGCGTCCTCGCCGGCGAAGGCGTAGACCGCTTGGTCCGGCCCGCCGTGGTGCTCGACGTCCAGCTGCTTGTCCCCGTGCAGACCCAGGCGGCGCACGGCGACCTTGCCCGTGACGGGCCGCTTGTCGATGGCCGTCTCGCCGACGTCGCCGCCCTCGTCGGGGTGCACCTCGTGGACGACGCAGACCGCCTCGATCAGAGCCATGGCGATAGTGGACCACAGGCCGACCGGCGATGCGCAGGCGAGCCGCTCAGTCGGTGTAGAGGGTGTCCAGCAGGTCGACGTACCGCCGCTCGACGACGCGGCGGCGCAGCTTCAGGGACGGGGTGAGCTCGCCCTCCTCGACCGTCAGGTCGCGGGTGAGGATCTCGAAGCGCTTGATGGTCTCCCACCGGCCGAGACCCGCGTTGAGCTCCTCGATGTAGCCCTGGACCATCTCGCGCGCCGCCGGGGACGTCACGATCTCGTCGTACGGCGCCCCGGCCATGCCGTGGTGCTGGGCCCAGGTGGTCATCGCATCGGCATCCAGCGTGACGAGCGCGGTGATGTACTTGCGACCCTCGCCATGCACGACGATCTGGCTGGCGTAGGGGCAGACCGCCTTGAACCTCGCCTCGATCCCTTGCGGCGCAACGTACTTGCCGCCCGAGGTCTTGATCAGGTCCTTCTTGCGGTCGGTGATCCGCAGCTGGCCGTCGACGAACTCGCCGATGTCACCGGTGCTCAGCCAGCCGTCGTCGTCCAGCACCTGCGCGGTCTCGGCCGGTAGCCCGTGGTACCCGACCATCACACCGGGCCCCCGCAGCAGCACCTCGCCGTCCGCAGCCAGCCGCACCTGCGTTCCAGGGAAGGGCTGACCCACGGTGCCGAAGGCGATCGAGTCCGGACGGGTGATGAACGACGCCGCCGACGTCTCCGTGAGGCCGTAGCCCTCGAGCACCAGGATCCCGGCCGAGTGGAACCACTGCGCGACCTCCTGGCTCAGCGCGGCGGAGCCGGAGATGAAGAAGCGGACCCGACCACCGAACCGGCCGGAGATCTTGGACAGCACCAACCGGTGCGCCAGCGTGTGCTGCGCCGCGAGCAACGGGGTGGGGTGCTCGCCGCGCTGCTGCGCCTGCGAGACCTGGCGTCCGACGTCCATCGCCCACGCGGCCACCTTGGCCTTGACCGGGCTCTCCGCGTCCATCTGGGTGCGGACCCGGGCGTGCACCTTCTCGAAGATGCGGGGCGCTCCGGCCATGAACGTAGGACGGACCACGGCGAGGTTCTCGACCAGCCGGTCGAGGTCGCCGCTCACCGCGGTCGGGAATCCGACGGTCAGCTGGATCGTCAGCAGCACCTTGCCGAAGACGTGCGAGAGCGGCAGCCAGAGGTAGTGCAGGTCGTCCGGGGTCAGCAGCCCGCAGGCGGCGACGGCCGCGCCCTCGTAGATCCAGGACGAGTGCAGCAGCCGCACGCCCTTGGGTCGCCCCGTCGTGCCCGACGTGTAGATCAGTGTCGCCAGGTCGTCCGGGCGCACGGCGGCACTGGCGTCGCGCACGAGGTCCGGGGACTCGGCCAGCGCCCGACGACCCCTCTCGCGCAGCGTGTCCAGGGTGAGGACGTTCGAGTCGCCGGCGTGCTCGGAGTCCGGACCCAACGCGTCCGAGTCCAGCAGCACGACGGCGCGCAGGTGGGGTAGGGACGTCCAGTGGTCGCGGACCTTGCCGAGCTGCTCGGCGTCCTCGGCGAAGACGACCACGGACCCGCTGTCGGCCAGGATGAAGCGGACGTCGTCGGGCGGGGTGGAGGGGTAGACGGTCGTCGTTGCGCCGCCGGCCCGCAGGATCGCCAGGTCCGCCAGGATCCACTCCAGGCGGGTCCCGGAGGCGATGGCGACGGGTTGGGCGGGCGCGACGCCGAGGGAGATGAGCCCGGCGGCGATCTCGTCGACCACCTCGAGCGTGTCCCGCCAGGTCAGCGTCGTCCACGACCGGTCGGCCCGCTGCGAGCGGAACGCCTCGAGGTCGGGCGTGCTCGCCACCCGCCACGCCAGCAGCTCGCCGACGGACCCGGGCAGCTGGCGGAGGAGTCGGTCGAGCGCGACGAGCTCGGCCGGGCTGGCCACCGGTTCGGTCACCGGTTCGACGACCGGTGAACGCTGCTGCTGGGCTGCGGACGCGTCGGCCGTCGTCACGGGGTGTCCTTCCGGGTGGGAACGTGGACCGTCACCGATCCCAGCCGGTCGGGCGTCGGCGGTGACGTCGATCTGCGATGTGCAGAACAGTAAAGGACAGGTCAAGTCTGCGGGAGGGTCTTGATCAACTCACCTCATAGCGGATGTCACTGCCCGGCCCTAGGGTCGATGGTGGGACAAAGGAGGCGATCGGGATGAGATCGCAGTCGTGGTGCAGCATCGTGCCGCCGTACCTGCTCGAGCAGCTCGCCACCAACGGTGACCCCGACCAGGCCCTGCGGGCGACGCAGACGCTGGCGATCGACGTCCGGTACCGAGGCCTGCGGGCGAGCGGTCAGCTGACCACGGCGGCCGGGCAGGGTCCCCCGGCCCAGCCCCCGTCGCCCCGCCGGACCATCAGCGACGCCCACCGGTCGACCGACCTGCCCGGGGACGTCGTCCGCACCGAGGGGCAGCCGGCCACCGCCGACGTCTCGGTGGACGAGGCGTACGACGGCCTCGGGGCGACCTGGTCGCTGTACGACGAGGTGTACGGCCGGGACTCGATCGACGGCGAGGGGATGCCGCTGCAGGGCACCGTGCACTACGGCGAGGGGTACGACAACGCGTTCTGGGACGGCGAGCGCATGGTCTTCGGCGACGGTGACGGCGTGACGTTCAACCGGTTCACGGCGTCGGTCGACGTCATGGGCCACGAGCTCACCCACGGGGTGACCGAGCTGACCGCCGCGCTGGTGTACCAGGACCAGCCGGGCGCGCTGAACGAGAGCGTGTCCGACGTCTTCGGCTCGCTGGTCAAGCAGCGCGCCCTGGGTCAGGAGGCGGCCGCTGCGGACTGGTTGATCGGGGCCGGGCTCTTCACCCCGGCGGTCCAGGGGGTGGCGCTGCGCTCGATGCGGGCACCCGGCACCGCGTACGACGACGACGTCCTGGGCCAGGACCCGCAGCCGGCGACGATGGCTGGCTACGTGCAGACCAGCTCGGACAACGGCGGCGTGCACATCAACTCGGGCATCCCCAACCACGCCTTCTACCTGGCCGCCACGACGATCGGCGGCTTCGCCTGGGAACGGGCCGGGCAGGTCTGGTACGACACGCTGACCGGTGGCTCGCTCGCGTCCGACGTCGACTTCGCCGGGTTCGCCGCCGCGACCGTGACCGCGGCGGAGGCCAGGTTCGGCGCCAGCTCGGCCGAGGTCACCGCGATCCGCGGTGCCTGGACCCAGGTCGGCGTGGGGTGAGCGGCTCCGTCCCGCCCGAGTCGCCTGCTGAGCACGAGCGCCTGCACCTCGAACGCACCGGCGGCTTCGCGGGGATGCGGGTGGACCGGCAGGTCGACCTCGATGCGCTCGATCCCGAGGACGCTGCGGCCTGGCGGGCGCTGCTGGGCTCTCCGCTGCTGCGCGACCTCCCCGAGGAACCCCCGAAGCCGGACCGGTACGTCTATCGGCTGACCCACGAGCGGGCGGGCCTCGACGCGGTCGTCGCCGAGCAGCAGCTGCCCGACGACGTCCGCGACCTGCTGGAACGCACCCTGCGTCACCGCTAGAGCCCGGCCCGCAGGTTGCTGAGCGGGGGTCAGCGGACCGACTTCCGCTCGTAGATCGCCATCGACCAGGCGTACCCGGCGGCGGCGATGACGACGCACCACCCGATCGCGAGGACGGCGTTCGAGCCGATCGGGGTGCCGAGCAGCAGCCCGCGCAGCGTCTCGACGAAGGGCGTGAACGGCTGGTACTCGGCGAACCACTGCAACCCCGCCGGCATCGAGTCGGTCGGCACGAAGCCGCTGCCGAGGAAGGGCAGCAGGAGCAGCAGCATGGGCAGGTTGCTCGCCGTCTCGACCGTCTTCGACTGCATCCCCATCGCGACCGCGAGCCAGCTGATGGCGAACGCGATGAGCACGACCAGGCCGGCTGCGGCGAGCCACTGGACCGGTCCGGTGGTCGAGCGGAACCCGACGAGCAGGCCGACGCCCAGCACCACGACGACGCCGATGATGCCCTGGATGGTGTTGCCGAGGACGTGCCCGGCGAGCACCGCCGCCCGCGAGATCGCCATGGTGCGGAACCGCGCGGTGATGCCCTCGGTCATGTCCATCGCGACGGTCGTCGCGGCACCGCCGGCGGTGCCGGCGATGGTCATCGCCAGGATCCCCGGGATGACGTACGCGACGTACGCCGCCCGCCCGCCGCCCGGGTCCACGCCGGGCAGCCCGGCCCCGAGGGTGCCGCCGAACACGAACACGAACAGCAGCAGGAACACCACGGGCGCGCCGATGACGAACACGGTCAGGCCCGGGTAGCGGACGATGTGCAACAGGTTGCGCCGCAGCATCGTGACGGCGTCGGCGACCACGTGCGACGGGCGGCCGGTGCGCGCGGCGGTCGCGCGCTGGGTGGTGATGGTGGTCATGACGAGGTTCCCTTCTGGTCGACCCCGCCGGTGAGCGCGAAGAACACGTCGTCGAGGTCCGGGGTGTGGATACTGAGGTCGTCGACCTCGAGGTCGGCGGCGTCGAGGCGGTCCAGCAGGGTGCGCAGCGCGCCCACCCCGCCATTGCTCGGCACGGTGAGGGCGAGCCCGGCGTCGTCACGCGCGGACCCGTCGAGCAGGTGGGCGGCAGCGTCGAGGCCGGCCGCGTCGGCGAACCGGAGCCTGATGTGCCCGCCGGGCACGAGGCGCTTGAGCTCGTCCGGGGTCCCCTCGGCGACGATGCGGCCGCCGTCCAGGACGGCGACACGGTCCGCGAGCTCGTCCGCCTCGTCCAGGTACTGCGTGGTCAGCAGGACGCTCGTCCCGTCCGCGACGAGGCCGCGCACGATGTCCCACATCGTGTGCCGGCTCCGCGGGTCCAAGCCCGTGGTGGGCTCGTCGAGGAAGATGACGCTCGGGGTCGCGACGAGGGTCATCGCGAGGTCGAGCCGACGGCGCATCCCGCCGGAGTAGGTGGCGAGCGGCCGGCGCGCGGCCTCGACGAGGTCGAACTGCTCGAGCAGCTCGGCCACCCGCGCCTTCGACCGCCTCGCGCCGAGGTGGCGCAGGCGGGCCATCAGCAGCAGGTTCTCCTCACCGGTGAGCAGGCCGTCGACCGCGGAGAACTGGCCGGTCAGGCCGATCACCGCGCGCACGCCGTCCGGGTCACGGACGACGTCGCACCCGTTGACCGTGGCGGTCCCGGCGTCGGGGCGCACGAGCGTGCTGAGGATGTGCACGGTCGTCGTCTTGCCCGCGCCGTT
>NZ_BAABFP010000007.1:0-212198 GCF_039541115.1 Angustibacter luteus | reverse complement strand
GGAGGACCGCCTGCAGCCCGACGAGGCCGCACGCCAGCCTCCGCCACAGCAAGGGGGCAGCGGACGCCGCGGCAGGCGCGTCGTCCCCCTCTCGGGTTGGATCGTCCGGTTCCGGCGGTTCGAGCTGCTCTTCAGGCACGGCGGACACGCTAGCGCCCAGCTCCTGCGGGCACTGTGTGTGATCAAGCCCTCACGCCTCATCACAGAACGATCACGGATAACCCTTGTGCAGGCACCGCACAAGGTGTGACCCTTGTTCTTCGGGTCACTGACGACGACCCGACACGGCGCTCGTGAAGTCCTTCACAAGAGCACACCGAGCGGCCATGATGGGTAGTCGCGCTGTCTGGCCCACCGCCTGGCAGCCCCCAAGACGACGTAGATGACAGGAGATCGATCCCGATGGACTGGCGCCACCGCGCTGCCTGCCTCGACGAGGATCCCGAGCTGTTCTTCCCGATCGGAAACACCGGACCCGCCCTGCTGCAGATCGAAGAGGCCAAGGCCGTCTGCCGACGTTGCGACGTCCGCGACGTGTGCCTGCAGTGGGCGCTGGAGTCCGGTCAGGACGCCGGAGTCTGGGGCGGACTGTCCGAGGACGAGCGCCGGGCCCTCAAGCGACGCAACGCCCGAGCCCGCCGAGCGGTCTGAGAGCCGGCCCGCAGCAGCCCCGAACACCCCGCACCACCCAACGCCCCGGTCACCCGACCGGGGCGTTGACGTCTGCCCGGTGCGCTGCCAGCCCAGTCTCCCGCCCAATCTCCAGCTCAGTCCTCCAGCGGCCGCGGCACGAGATCCAGCCGGACGTCGGTGCCGCCACCCGGCCGCCCCGACCAGGCGATGGTGCCACCCAGCTCGCTGACCAGGGCCTTGACGATCTGGGTGCCGAGCCCGTCCCGCTCGAGCCCGTTCTGCGAGCGCTCGGGCAGACCCATGCCGTCGTCGCTGACCCGCACCACGAGCCGGTCGTCCGCCCCGGCGCCGGACCGCTCCGCGTGCACCGTGACCAGACCGTCGCGCCCCGCGAAGCCGTGCTCCACCGCGTTCTGCACCAGCTCGGTCAGCACCAGCGACAACGCGGTCGCGTCCTCGGCGCGCAGCCGCCCGAAGCTGCCCTCGTGCTGGGTGCGCACCGCACCGCCGGGGCGGGCCACCTCGACGAGGGCGGACAACCCTCGGGCCGCCACGTCGTCGAAGTCGACGGTCTCGTCGTACCCGGTCGAGAGGGTCTCGTGCACCAGAGCGATGGCGGCCACCCGCCGCTCGGCCTGGGACAGCGCGGTCCGGGCAGCCGCGTCGTCCACCCGCCGGGACTGCATGCGCAGCAGCGCGGCCACCGTCTGCAGGTTGTTCTTCACCCGGTGGTGGATCTCGCGGATCGTGGCGTCCTTGCTGAGCAGCTGCCGCTCGCGGCGGCGCAGCTCGGACACGTCGCGGGCCAGCAGCAGGGCACCGATCCGCCGTCCGTCCACCTGCAGCGGCACCGCCCGCACGCTCAGCGTGGCACCGGACGCCTCCAGGTCCGCCCGCCAGGGCGCCTTGCCGGTGACCACCAGCGAGAGCCCCTCGTCCACCTGACCCCGGCCCCGCATCAGGGACGTCGTCACCTCGGCCAGCGACTGGCCGACCAGCTCGCGGTCGTGACCCAGCCGGTGGAAGGCGGACACGGCGTTCGGGCTGGCGTAGGTGACCAGGCCGTCGACGTCCAGCCGGAGCAGCCCGTCCCCCACCCGCGGCGCGCCGCGGCGCATCCCGGTGGGGGCGCCGGCCACCGGGAAGGACCCCGACGTGATCATCAGCGCCAGGGCGTCCGCGCACGCCACGTAGGTGAGCTCGAGCCGGCTCGGCGTGCGCATCGTGGACAGGTTCGTGTGCCGGGCCATGACGGCGATGGGCCGCCCGTCGCGGACGACCGGGATGGTCTCCTCACGCAGCGGGACGTCGTCCTGCCAGTCGGGGTCGCGCTCGCGGCAGATCCGCTGCTCGTCGAAGGCACGGTCCAGCTGCGGGCGACGGCCCCGGGCCACGTCCTGGCCCACCACGTCGTCCACGAAGGCCGTGGCCCCGGTCGTGGGACGCACGTGCGCGACCGCCAGCCAGCCGTCGCCGGCGGGCACCCAGAGCACCAGGTCCGCGAAGGACAGGTCGGACAGCAGCTGCCAGTCCCCCACCAGCAGGCGCAGCCACTCGACGTCGGCGTCACCGAGGTCGGTGCGCTCGTGCACGAGGTCGGTCATGGACGACACGCGCCGAGCCTACGCAGCCACGGGGTCTGCCCCTACGACCGGCTCCTCGGTTGCTGCCAAGATGGCGGCATGCCCTGGATCCTGCTGTCGGCCGCGATCGCCACCGAGATCGTGGCGACCGTCTGCCTGAAAGCCAGTGACGGGTTGACCAAGCTGTGGCCCTCGGTCGTGGTCGTCATCGGCTACGTCGCCAGCTTCGTGCTGCTGGCCCGGGCGCTCAAGCAGGTCGAGGTCGGGGTGGCCTACGCCGTGTGGTCCGCGGTAGGCACGGCCGCGGTCGCCGTCCTGGGCATCTGGTTCTTCGACGAGTCCGCCACCTGGGCCAAGGCGTTCTGGATCGGCGTCATCATCGTCGGCGTCGTCGGCCTGCAGGTCAGCGGCAGCAGCTCGCACTAGGCCCCACCGCCGAGCTCCGGAGCACTAGCTGCCGGAGGCGTTGCTGCGCACCACTCCCCGGAGCCCGCGCAGCGCCACGGACAGCGCCGCGATGCCGGTGCGGTCCAGGTGGCTGACCTCGGCGACGAGGTCGCGGACCCGAGCCAGGCTCTCCCGGTTGGACGAGTCCCAGGTCGCGATCCGCTCGCTGCAGCTCTGGTCCGGGTCCGTGCTGCTGATCACCGACACCGTGAGCTGCTCGAGCGCGGCGTACAGGTCGTAGCGCAGCGCGGCGCGAGCCAGCGCGTCCCAGCGGTCGTCACGCGGCAGCCGGGTGATGAGTCCCAGCATGGTGTCGACCTGGAAGCGCTCGGACAGCATGAAGTACATCGGGGCGACGACGTCCGGGGCGGTCCCGGTGTCGTAGCTGATCTCCGCGATGTCCAGCAGCGAGTAGACGTCCAGCAGGGAGGCCGCCTGGGCCGCCAGGTCGTCCGGCAGGCCCAGCTTCACGAGCTCCTTGGTGCGGCGGTGCAGCCGGCGCTGCTCGCCGCCCACCAGCATCTCGGGGACCTGCGGGCGCAGCGGCGTGACCACGCTGGCGAAGCGCTCGATCTCGGCCGCCAGGTCGGTGATCGGCGGCCGGGACTGCAGCAGCCACCGCACTGCGCGGTCCATCAGGCGGCGGAACTCCAGGTACAGCGCGGTCTGCGCGCGGGTGGGCACCTGGTTGTCCAGCGCCTCGACCTTGGCCACGAAGTCGTGCAGGTCGAACACCTCGCGGGCCACCACGTAGGCGAGCGCGACCTGCACCGGGGTCGCCGCCGTCTCCTCCGCGACCCGGAAGGCGAACGTGATGCCGCCCCGGTTGACCAGGTTGTTGACCAGCTTGGTGGTGACGATCTCGCGGCGCAGCGGGTGCTGGGCCAGCCGGTCGCCGTACCGCTCGACGAGCGCCTCCGGGAAGTACGCGGCGAGGGTGGAGGCGAACCACGGGTCATCCGGCAGCGAGCTCGCCAGCACGTCCTCGGCGAGGGTGATCTTGGAGTACGCGACCAGCACCGAGAACTCGGGCGAGGTCAGCCCCAGGCCCTCCTCGTGCCGACGGTTGATGGCCGTGTCGTCCGGCAGGAACTCCAGCGCGCGGTTGAGGTCGCCGCGGTCGGACAACGCGTGGATGAGCCGCTGGTGCACGGGCAGCATCGGGTGCGCCTGCTCGCGGGCGTTGCCGAGCAGGACGTTCTGCTCGTAGTTGTCCCGCAGCACCAGGTGCGCGACGTCGTCCGTCATCTCGGCCAGCAGGACGTTGCGCTGCTTGGTGGTCAGGTCGCCGTCCGCCACCACGGCGTTCAGCAGGATCTTGATGTTGACCTCGTAGTCGGAGGTGTCGACGCCGGCGGAGTTGTCGATGGCATCGGTGTTCACCCGGACGCCGTGCAGGGCCGCCTCGATGCGGCCGAGCTGGGTCAGTCCGAGGTTGCCGCCCTCGCCGACCACCCGGACCCGCAGCTCGTTGCCGTTGACCCGGATCGCGTCGTTGGCCCGGTCACCGACGTCCTGGCTCGACTCCGCGGAGGACTTCACGTAGGTGCCGATACCGCCGTTCCACAGCAGGTCGACGGGCGCGGCGAGGATGGCCTTCATCAGCGCGGCCGGCGTGACGGACGTCGCCTCGCGGCCGAGCCCGATCGCCTGGGCCGCCTGGGCGCTGAGCTTCACGGCCTTCGCCGACCGCGGCCAGACGCCCCCGCCCTCGCTGATCAGGGTGCGGTCGTAGTCGTCCCAGGACGAGCGGGGGAGGTCGAACAGCCGGCGGCGCTCGGCGTACGACCCCGCGGCCACGGGCGCGGGGTCGATGAAGATGTGCCGGTGGTCGAAGGCGGCGACGAGCTGGATGTGCTCGGACAGCAGCATCCCGTTGCCGAAGACGTCGCCGCTCATGTCGCCGACCCCCACGACGGTGAAGTCCTGGGCCTGGGTGTCCAGGTCGAGCTCGCGGAAGTGCCGCTTCACCGACTCCCAGGCGCCGCGGGCGGTGATCCCCATCGCCTTGTGGTCGTAGCCGGCCGAGCCGCCCGAGGCGAACGCGTCGCCCAGCCAGAAGCCGTAGCTGACGGCCACCTCGTTGGCGATGTCGCTGAACGTCGCGGTGCCCTTGTCGGCCGCGACGACCAGGTACGTGTCGTCGCCGTCGTAGCGCAGCACCCGCTGCGGCGGAACGACGACGGCGGCGTCGCCGGTGCCGGCCAGGTTGTCGGTGACGTCCAGCAGGGCCGAGATGAACGTGCGGTACGACGCGATGCCCTCGGCCAGGAAGGCCTCCCGGTCACTGGGGTCGGGCAGCTGCTTGGCGACGAACCCGCCCTTGGCGCCGGTCGGCACGATGACGGCGTTCTTGACCATCTGTGCCTTGACCAGGCCCAGGATCTCAGTGCGGAAGTCCTCCCGGCGGTCGCTCCACCGCAGGCCGCCGCGGGCCACCTTGCCGAACCGCAGGTGCACCCCCTCGACCCGCGGCGAGTACACCCACATCTCGAAGGCGGGCCGCGGCTCGGGCAGGTCGGGCACCCGGTGCGGGTCGAGCTTGAAGGCCAGGTACGGGTGCGGTTCGCCGCCGTCGTCGACCTGGAAGTAGCTGGTGCGCAAGGTCGCCTGCACGACACCCAGCAGCGCCCGCAGGATCCGGTCGTGGTCCAGGCTGGCGACGTCGTCCAACGCGCCCTCGATCTCCTCCGCCAGGGCGGCGCAGGTCTCCAGCCGGGCGTCGGCTTCCGGGCCCGAGCCGAGGTGGTCGGGGTCGAACCGCGCCTCGAACAACCGGACCAGCATCCGGGCCACGGCGACGTTGGACAGCAGGCAGGACTCGACGTACTCCTGGCTGAAGGTCAGCCCGGCCTGGCGCAGGTACTTGGTGTAGGCCCGCAGCACGCTCGCCTGCCGCCAGCTCAGGCCGGCGGCCAGCACCAGCCCGTTGAAGCCGTCGCTCTCGGCGCGACCGGACCAGACCGCGGCGAAGGCGTCCTGGAACATCTGCCGGGCCACCTCGGCCTGGTCGCGCACCCAGCCGTCCACCTGCTCGCCCGCGTAGCGCAGGCCGAAGTCGTAGACGTGCACCTGGCTTCCGTCGGCCAGGTCGAGCTCGTACGGGCGCTCGTCCACCACCTCGCAGCCGAGGTGGCTGAACACCGGGAGCACCGTCGTCAGGGACAGCGGCTCGCGCCGGTAGAACTTGAAGCGCCGCTCGTTCGCCGGCCGGCCCGGCTCCTGGTAGAGGTTCATCAGGGGGTCGGTGGACGGTTGCACACCGGCCACGGCGTCCACGTGGCGCAGGTCCGCCACCGCCACCCGGGCCGGGAAGTCCTCCTTGTACGCCTCCGGGAAGGCCTTGGCGTACAGGGCGAGCAGCCGGGCGCCGTCCTCCTCGCCCACGTCGGCGCGCAGCGACTCGGCGAAGTCCTCGTCCCAGGTGCGGGTGGCCGCGATGAGGCGCTCCTCCAGCGCCTCGACGTCCACGTTCGGGATGTCGGCGCCGCGCGGGACGCGGACGACGAAGTGCAGCCGAGCCAGCACCGACTCCGAGACGCGGGTCGTGTAGTCCACGCTCTCGCCGTCGAACGCCTCGCGCAGGATCTCCTCCATGCGCAGGCGCATCTGCGTCGTGTAGCGGTCCCGCGGCAGGTAGACCAGGCAGGACATGAACCGGCCGTACTCGTCACGGCGCAGGAACAGCCGGGTGCGCCGTCGCTCCTGCAGGTGCAGCACGCTGGTCGCGATGAAGTACAGGTCGTCGACGTCGGTCTGGAAGAGCTCGTCGCGCGGGTAGGTCTCCAGGATCTCCAGCAGGTCCTTGCCGCTGTGGCTCTGCGCCGAGAAGCCGGAGCGCTGCAGGACGCGACGCACCTTCGAGTCGATCACCGGGACCTGCACCACCGACCAGGTGTAGGCCGCGGAGGTGAACAGGCCGAGGAAGCGGCGCTCGCCCACGACGTTGCCGTCGGCGTCGAACTTCTTGACACCCACGTAGTCCAGGTAGGCCGGGCGGTGCACCGTGGAGCGCGAGTTCGCCTTGGTGAGGATCAGCAGGCGCGGGTCGCGGGCCCGGGCGCGCACCGCGGGCGAGAGCCGGCCGAAGCTGTCGGACACCCGCTGGTCGTAGCGCAGGATGCCCAGGCCGGTGCCGGACGTCGCGCGCAGGGCGTCTTCGCCGTCCTCGGTCTCCAGGGCGTACTCGCGGTAGCCGAGGAACGTGAAGTTGCCCTCGGACAACCAGGTCAGCAGGCGGCGCGCCTCCTTCACCTCGTCCGCGTCCAGCCCCTTGGGCGGGCCCTGCTCGAGCTCGTCGGCGAGCCGGACGGCCGTCTCGCGCATCTTCTGCCAGTCCTCGACGGCGTCCCGGACGTCGTCCAGCACGCTGCGCAGCCGCGTCGTCAGCTCGTCCAGGTCGCCCTGGCCGGACTCGCGGTCGATCTCCAGGTGCATCCAGGACTCGCGCCCGGTGTCGTAGGGCAGCTCGTCCCCGGGCGCGACGCCCTCGACCAGCTCCTGCAGGACGCCGGTCGCGTCGCGGCGCACGATCATCACCGGGTGCACCACGAGGTGCAGGGCACGGCCGAGGCGAGCCAGCTCGGCCTGCACCGAGTCGACGAGGAAGGGCATGTCGTCGGTGACGATCTCGACGACCGTGTGCCCGCTGGACCAGCCGTGCTCGTCCACGGTCGGGGTGAAGACGCGCACCTTGGCGGTGCCGACGGGACGGTTGCGAGCCAGGTCCCGGTGACTGGCGGCCGCCCCGAGCAGGTCCTCGGGCTGACGGGCCAGCAGGTCGTCGTCCGCGACGTGCCGGTAGTACCGCGTCAGATAGGTGAGCATCGAGTCGTGCTGCGAGCGATCGGCCAGCGCCGCCGCCTTCTCGAGCACCTGCGACCTGGACCCTGCTGGCGAGTGCGCCATGACTCCCGTGACCTCTGTCGTGACCGCTGGGCACGCGCCGTTGCGTGCCGCTGGCGACGATACCGCTGTGGTTGCGGCACAGCCGACCCGGGCGCGCCCGGGTCGCGTAGCGTGGGCGCGCACGACGCCGATCGCACACGCGCAGACCTGGGAGACGACGTGAAGTTCCTCGCCGACATCCGCTACGACGCGGCACCCGACGACGTGTTCGCCATGCTGACCGACCCGGACTTCCAGCGGCAGGTGTGCGAGGCGACCGGTGCGATCGACCACAGCGTGGACGTCGAGCAGGCTGGCGGCGGGGCGACGATCACCACGACCCGGACGCTGCCCGCCGACGACCTGCCGGACTTCGTGCGCAAGTTCGTGGGGTCCACGCTGAAGGTCATGCGGGTCGACCACTGGGGCGCCGCTGGCGCCGACGGCGCCCGTGAGGGCACCGTGGTCGTCGAGATCCAGGGCGCGCCGGTCCGGCTCAGCGGCACCATCGCCCTCGCTCCGGACGGCGCGGGCACCGCCGAGCGGGTGGATGGCGACCTCAAGGCCTCGGTGCCCCTGGTCGGGGGCAAGATCGAGAAGGCCGCCGAGCCCGCCATCCGGGCCGCCATCGCCAAGGAGCAGGAGCTGGGCACCGGGTGGCTGGCCTGACCCCGAGCAGCGCGGCCCGTCAGAACGGCGGCTCGAGCGGTGGACTCGGGTCGGTCGTGTACGTGTGACCGGTCGGCGTCCGCCACTGGAAGGCACCCGGGCTCGGCGACCTGACCTGCCAGTCCGGCCGGGACTTGCAGGTGTGGTGGGTGCGGCAGAGAGCGCCGAGGTTCCAGTCCGCGGTCGCGCCGTCCCGGTGCGGTCGAGGTGACGGACCGGCTGGCGAGTCCAGCACGTGGTCGAGGTCGCAGCGCGCGGCCGGCTGACGACAACCCGGTGCGTGGCACACGCGATCCCTGGCACGCACCAGATCCGCCAGGCCGGGCGGCGGACGGTACCGCTGCGTCCCGACGTCCGTGACCACCCCCGAGACCGGGTCGGTCAGCAGCCGCCGCCAGACCCCGGCGCCGGCCAGCTCGCGAGCCGTGCCGGCCGTGATCGGTCCGTAGCCGCGCAGCTCCCCCGGCTCGTCGTCCAGGCCGCGCAGGGTGCTCAGCGACACCACGACGTCCACGGCCCACGGGCGGCCTTCGGGATCGGCCGCCGCGCCGGGCGCAGAAGCGGCCGATGGCACGACGCGGCCCAGCAACAGGTCGGTGACGACATCCATCCGGCGCGCGGCGGCCGAGCGGTCGTCATCGGGGGTGCGCGCCCGGTCGGCCAGCCCGCGCACCCTCGCGTCGATGGCGATCACGTCCTCGATCGGTGCGAAGCCGCCGAACGTCCCCATGCCGTCGACGACCTGCCGGTCCACCTCGAAGCACCGCTGGCGCCGGGCCTTGGCCTCGCGCTCCAGGGCGGCGCCAGGATCCGCGGCCACCACCGCCCGACGCACGCTGGCCCGGGCCTCGGGCGCCGTGCGCCCGGCCACCCGCTCGGCCAACGCTCCGTCGAGCCGCTGCACCACGGCGTCGTCCAGCACCGAGGTCTCGTCGGCCACGACCGCCGCGACTCGGCGAGAGACGTCCCCGCTGGCGAGCGCCGCCAGCGTCTGCGGCAGGCGTTCCGTCAGGCTCAGCGCCTGGTGGAGGAGGTCCTTGCCGACCCGGGTGGACTCACCCAGCGCGAACGCGATCTCGACCGCGGCGTCGTGGCCGACCCGGCCCATCAGCCGCTCGGCCGGCGTCCCCTCGCTCGGGTCGTCCTGGTTCGCCGCATCTCCCCGGGACCATCGCGAGCGCCCGTCCTGCCGTCGCTGGGCGAGCTCGGCGATCCACCGCAGCTGCTGCGCAGCAGCCCACCGCAGGACCTTCTCGTAGCCCTTGATCGCCTCCACCACCGTCCAGCCGTCCACCCCGGCAGTGGGCGGGAGGGCGACCAGGAACGTCGCGAGCTGGTCGCCGGGCAGGTCCGTCACCGCGTCCTCGACGGCGCGGGTCGCAGCCAGCGGGTCGGTGAGCCCGCGACCCAGCGCCCACAGCCACGCCTCGGCCTCGGCGGCACCGACGGGGTCGGCAGCACCCGACCCGGCGGGGGCGCGTCGCTCGCGCAGGGAGGTCTCGAACACGTGTTCTATTCTAGGACAGATCGGGCGAGGCGACCGGGGTCATCCACAGGTCGAATGGGTCAACCCACGGCCGTCCAGACGGCCAGGCCGATCACCAGGCCGCTACCAGCCAACCCGGTGACCAGCCGCCCCCGCGCACTCGTGGCCACCCGGGCCAGCAGTCGTCCCCCGGTCACCAGCGTCAGCTGCCACGACGCCGACGCGACGAACACCCCCAGGACGAACGCCGCCCCGCCGCCGGTGGCACCCGACCCGGCCCGGTTCCCGGTCACCAGCGCCACGAAGTACACGATCGTCGCCGGGTTGGCCAACGTCAGACCCAGCAGCGAGACGTACGCCCGCAGCGCCGACGGGTCGCTCGGCGCGTGCACCCCCTCGGCGATCGCCCGGCTGTGACGCACCGCGTCCACCGCCATCTTCGCCCCGACCAGCAGCAACGCCACGACCGCGACCCAGCGCAACGGCTCGGCGACCGACTCCGCGAGCGACGCCACCGCCTGCCCACCCAGCACCGCCAGCACCGCGTAGACCAGGTCGGCGGAGGCCACCCCGAGAGCCGCACACGCCGCGACCCGCACGGAGCGGTGCGCCGCCAGCGTCACCAGGTACACGCCGACCGCGCCGACGGGCACGGCGATGCCCAACCCCGCCAGCAGGCCGGCACCCAGCGCAGAGATCACGAACGAAGCATCGAGGACGCGCCAGCGCCGACCAAAGGCATTTCACCGAGCGCTCGGCCGGTCGAGGTACGTCGAGGCCGAATTCACGCCCGGCCAGCGGTCAGTGAGAGCATGTCCCGGTGAGCGAAGAGCAGCCGAAGAAGACCGACCACCGTTCCCGCCCGACGTCCGAGGCGTTCAAGGCGTTCATCGCGAAGGGTTGGGCGGCCCGACCGAGCGACCTGCCGCAGCAGGCCGAGGTCGCGCCCTACGCCGCCGCCCGACGCGACGCCGTGTCCGCGGCGTTCCCGGGCGAGCGCATCGTGATCCCGGCCGGCGGGCTGAAGGTGCGCAGCAACGACACCGACTACATCTTCCGGCCGCACTCGGCGTTCGCCCACCTCACCGGCCTCGGCGCCGACCGCGAGCCCGACTCGGTCCTGGTGCTGGAGCCGAAGGACGGCGGCGGCCACGAGGCCATCCTCTACTTCCGACCGCGGGCCGGTCGGGACACCGAGGAGTTCTACTCCGACGCCAGGTACGGCGAGCTCTGGGTCGGCGTCCGCCCGAGCCTGGAGGAGGTCGAGGCCGAGCTGGCCATCGCCGCCCGCCACCTCGACGAGCTGCCGGAGGCCATCAAGAAGGACCTCGGGGACGTCGTCGTCCGGATCGTGCGCGGCGCGGACGCCGAGCTCACCGCGGTGCTGGACGAGGCCCGTACCCAGTCGGCCGAGCGCGAGCTCGAGGCCGACCAGGCCCTGGACGAGGCGCTGCTGCAGTTCCTGTCCGAGCTCCGGCTGACCAAGGACGAGTGGGAGGTCGCCCAGATGCGGCTCGCCTGCGCGGCCACCGCCGAGGGCTTCGAGGCCGTCGTCCGCAGCCTGGCGGATGCCGTCGGCAAGGGCCGCGGCGAGCGCTGGGTCGAGGGCCAGTTCGGGCTGGTGGCGCGGCACTCCGGCAACGGGGTCGGCTACGAGTCGATCGTCGCGGCCGGCGACCACGCCTGCACGCTGCACTGGATCCGCAACGACGGTGACATCCGTGACGGCGACCTGCTGCTGGTCGACGCCGGCGTCGAGGTCGAGTCGCTCTACACCGCCGACGTCACCCGCACCCTGCCGGTCGACGGCACCTTCAGCGAGGCCCAGCGCAAGGTCTACCAGGCCGTGCTGGACGCGCAGGAGGCCGGCATGGCCGCCATCAAGCCCGGCGCCGCCTTCAAGGACATCCACGAGGCGGCGATCAAGGTCGTCGCCGAGCGGCTGCACGAGTGGGGTCTGCTGCCGGTGGACGTCGAGACCACGCTCAGCGACGAGGGCGGTCACCACCGCCGCTGGATGGTGCACGGCACCAGCCACCACCTCGGCATCGACGTCCACGACTGCGCGCAGGCCCGACGCGAGCAGTACATGGAGGCCGAGCTCAAGCCCGGCATGGTTCTCACGGTCGAACCGGGGATCTACTTCAAGGCCGACGACGAGCTGGTGCCGGACGAGCTGCGCGGCGTCGGCGTCCGGATCGAGGACGACGTCCTGGTCACCGAGACGGGCTACGAGAACCTCTCGGCGGCCCTGCCCCGCACCCCCGACGACGTCGAGCAGTGGATGTCGTCCCTGCGCTCGTGAGGCCCTCGCGATGAGCCTGCCCCCGCTGCCCGACGTCCCCCGGGACAACCGGCGCACGGCCACCGTGGTGGCCGTCGCCGTCCTGGGTGTGCTCTGCGTGGGTGGGTTGGTGTTCGGGCTCAAGGGCCTGTTCGCCCCGGCCGACGGGCAGCCTGGCGGCGCGGCGACGACCGCGGCCGGACCGCGCCCCAGCACCGACAGCGCCGCCCCGACCACGGAGGGCGGTGACGTCAGCACGCCCTCGTCGGCGGGCCCGGCAGCCGCGTCCACCCCGCCGGAGCCCGCCGGGGACCTCGTGCAGTTCTCCTCGCCGAGCGGCAACATCCGCTGCGCCCTCAGCTCCGCCGGAGCGCGCTGCGACATCGGTGACAAGACCTGGGCACCCGGCGCGCGGCCCGGTGACTGCCAGGCCGACTGGGGCACCGGCCTGTTCGTGGACGGCGCGCGCGCGTCCGTGACCTGCGCCAGCGACGCGGTGGACGGCGGGTCCGCCCTGAAGTACGGCAAGGCGGTCACGCGGGGGGACTTCACCTGCCGGAGCAGCAAGGACGGCATCAGCTGCCGCGACGGCTCGTCCGGCCACGCGTTCAGCCTGTCGCGAGCGGCCTTCCAGGTGAGCTGACCTCGCGGCCCAGAGGGGCTGCGGTGGCACCTCCGGCCCAGGCGGTGGATCGTGGGGAGATGACCGAACCCACGCCTGTGCCGCCGACGCCCCCGACGCCGCTGCCCGAGCCCGGGCCGGTGGAGCCACCCACCCCCATCCCCGGGCCGGGGCCGACCGAGCCACCCCTGCCGATCCCGGACGAGCCCATGCCGGGCTTCCCGGACCCCGACCCGGCGCCCGGCCTGCCGTGAGCGCGCCGCACGGGATCCGGCTGAGCACGGTCAACATCGGCGCGCCCGACCCCCTGGCACTGGCCCGGTTCTACGCCGCGCTGCTCGGTTGGCGGGTCGACGAGGAGTCCGCCGACCCGACCTGGGCCGTCGTGCGCCCCCCGGGTGGCGGGGTGTCGATCTCCTGCCAGTACGAGGACCCGTTCGTGGCACCGGTGTGGCCGGCCGGACCGGGTCAGCAGCAGATGCAGCTGCACCTGGAGGTCCAGGTCGACGACCTGGACGGCGCCGCCGAGCACGCGCTCGCCTGCGGCGCGACGCTGGCGGAGTTCCAGCCCCAGGACGACGTCCGGGTCTGCCTCGACCCGGTCGGGCACCCGTTCTGCCTGTGGATCGAGAGCTAGAACCTCAGAGGGGTTGCTGGGGGCGGTTCGGCATCCCTTGCAGAACCTGCTGGGCCTCCAGCAGCAGCTTGTGCTCGACCAGCACCTCGTAGCGGGTCGCCACGACCTGGGACACCGAGGTGAAGTCCCGGCGCCCACCGGTCGCGGCGTACCCGGCGAGGCCGAACGCGATGCCGAACGCCAACCCGATGAGCAGCCCCGTCAAGATCGCCGACCAGGCATCGCTGCCGGTGCTGAAAAGGCTCAGCAGGATCCCGATGAGCAGGCCGAACCAGGCACCCGACGCCGCGCCGGCCATCGCGGCCCGGGCGTAGGTCAGCCGCCCGGTGATCCGCTCCACCTGGCGCAGGTCGGTACCCACGATCATCACGTTCTGGACGGCGAACTGCTGGTCCGACAGGTAGTCCACGGTGCGCTGGGCGTCCTCGTACTTGTCGAAGACACCGAGCGACTGCGGGAACTCCAGGGCGATCGAGGGGCGAACGCCACGCGGCGTCGGTGCAGCCATCTTCGTGTTCCTCCCGTTGGGCAGACCCTCAGCCTCTCATCCCTTGAACCGGTACTCCTCCAGCAGCCGGCGCCCGATGATCATCCGCTGGATGTCCGCGGTGCCCTCGCCGATCAGCAGCATCGGGGCCTCGCGGTAGAGGCGCTCGATCTCGTACTCCTTGGAGTAGCCGTAGCCGCCGTGGATGCGGAACGAGTCCTCGACGACCTGGGAGCAGTACTCGCTCGCCAGGTACTTGGCCATGCCGGCCTCGAGGTCGTTGCGCTCCCCGGCGTCCTTGGTCCGCGCAGCCATCACCATCATCTGGTGCGCGGCCTCGACCTTGGTGGCCATCTCCGCGATCCGGAACAGGACCGCCTGGTGCTCGGCGATCTTCTTGCCGAACGTCTCGCGCTGCTGGGCGTAGGCCGTGCCCAGCTCGAAGGCCCGCATCGCCACGCCGCACGCGCGGGCGGCCACGTTGACGCGCCCGACCTCGACGCCGTCCATCATCTGGTAGAAGCCCTGCCCGGGCTCCCCGCCGAGGACCTGCTCGGACGTCGTCCGGTACCCGTCGAAGACGAGCTCGGTGGTGTCGACGCCCTTGTAGCCCATCTTCTCGATCTTGCCCGGCACGGTGAGGCCGGGCGCGGTCTCGCCGAAGCCCGGCTCCTTCTCGACGAGGAACGTCGTCATGTTCTTGTAGACCGAGTCCGCGCCCGTGTCCGTCTTGGTGAGCACCGCGACCAGGTTGGCGCTGCCGCCGTTGGTGAGCCACATCTTCTGGCCGTTGATCGTCCAGTCCGCGCTGTCGCCGTCCCGCACGGCCTTGGTCTTGATACCGCTGACGTCGCTGCCGCAGCCGGGCTCGCTCATCGAGAAGGCGCCGCGCACCTCGCCGGTCGCCATCCGGGGCAGGTAGCGCTGCTTCTGCTCGTCGGTGCCGTGCTGGATCAGCATGTGCGCCACGATGAAGTGCGTGTTGATGATGCCGCTCACGCTCATCCAGCCGCGGGCGATCTCCTCGACCACCAGCGCGTAGGTGAGCAGGGACTCGCCGAGGCCGCCGTACTCCTCGGGGATCATCAGGCCGAAGATCCCCATCTCCTTCATGCCCTCGACGATGTCTGTCGGGTACTCGTCCGCGTGCTCCAGCTCCATCGCGACCGGGATGACCTGCTCGTCGACGAACTCACGCACCAGCTTCAACAGCTCGAGCTGGTCCTCGGTGAGTCCTTCGGTGTGCTGCAGGCGGCCCATCGCTGTCGCTCCTCGTCGTCGGGGTGGCTACCGGTGAGTATGGCGGGCCGGGCGTCGGTCCGGCCGCCGCTGTGACCAGCGCCACCTGTGGCGGCGACCACGTCGAGACCAGGGAACCGGGGCACCCAGGGATGCTCAGGTGCCCCACGTCTCTGGTCTCGGCGGCAGGGCGATCTGGGGACAGGTCAGTCCTGCGGGGGCGTCCAGCGGTCGCCGCGGGACATGCCGGCCGCGCGACCCTTCGCCGAGATGACCAGCGCCATCTTGCGCGACGCCTCGTCGATCATCTCGTCACCGAGCATGACCGCACCGCGCGCGCCGCCGGCCTCGGAGGTGAAGTGCGCGTAGGCGTCCAGGATGTTCTCGGCGTGGTCGTAGTCCTCCTGACGCGGGCTGTACACCTCGTTCGCCGCGTCGATCTGCCCCGGGTGCAGCACCCACTTGCCGTCGAAACCCAGTGCGGCAGAACGGCTCGCGACCCGAGTGAAGCCCTCGACGTCGCGGATCTGCAGGTACGGCCCGTCGATCGCGAGCTTGTCGTAGGCGCGGGCCGCCATCAGGATCTGCATGAGGATGTAGTGGTACGCGTCGCCCACGTCGTAGCCCGGCGGCTGCTCCCCCACCACCAGCGACTTCATGTTGATGCTGGCCATGAAGTCCGCCGGCCCGAAGATGATCGCCTCGACCCGCGGGGACGCCGCAGCGATGGCGTTCACGTTGGTCAGGCCGAGGGCGTTCTCGATCTGCGCCTCGATCCCGATCCGGCCGGGCTCGAAGCCGTGTGCCGTCTCCAGCTGGGTGAGCAGCAGGTCCAGGGCGACGACCTGCTCGGCGGTCTGCACCTTCGGCAGCATGATGCAGTCCAGGTCGGCACCGGCGCCGCCGACGACCTCGAGGACGTCGCCGAACGTCCACTTCGTCGTCCAGTCGTTCACCCGCACCGTGCGGACCTTGTTGCCCCAGCCGCCCTCGGTGAGCGCCGCCACGATGGTGGCGCGCGCGCCCTCCTTCGCGATGGGCGCGACCGCGTCCTCCAGGTCCAGGAAGACCTGGTCGGCGGCCAGCCCCTTGGCCTTCTCGATCATCTTCGGGTTGGAGCCCGGGACCGCCAGGTTCGAGCGCCGCGCCCGCAGGGGTCGCGGACCCGTGCGGGGGGTCGTGCCGGGCGTCGCGTTGGGCGCGGACATCGTGGCTCCTGGGGTTCGAAGGCGGGACGTCGGCGAGGCTACCCACGCTCGACCGGCCCGGTCACGTGGCTCAGTCCGTGACGTTGCCCACCTCGAGCGCCGACTCGACCCGGCGGGTGGTCGTCCGCGATCGCACCACGACCGCCAGACCGACCAGCACCAGGGCCGCCCCCGGCAGCACGGCCACCGGCGGCTGCTGCCCCCAGAAGGCCCAGGCGATCAGCACGGCACCGGGCACCTCGAGCAGGATCGCGAGCGCCACCGTCGTCGCCCCGGCGGTGCGCAGGGCGCGGTTCAGGATCGAGTGCCCGAGCAGCTGCGCGCTCAGCGTCAGGGCGAGGAGCTGCGCCCAGGTCTGGGCGTCGAAGCCGACCAGCGACTGGTGGCCCAGCAAGCAGACCGGCAGCAGGACCAGGGCGCAGACCGGGTAGGCGATCGCCGTGTACGACGCCGTGCTGGCCGTCTGCCGTACCGCGGAACCCAGCACGGTGTACACGGCAGCCGCGGCGCCGCCGGCCAACGCCAGCGCGTCGCCCACCAGCTGCCGCGACGACGAGCCTGCATCCACTCCCGTGATGAGGACGACGCCCATGAAGGCGATCACGACTCCGACCAGGACACCGGAGCGCGGCTTGTTGCCACGGGCCCAGTCGATCCCGAGCGTCCACAGCGGCGTCGTCGTGACCAAGGCGGTCGATGCCGCCACGCTGGTCATCCGCAGACTCGGGATCCACAGGCCGAAGTGCGCGGCCAGCGCCAGCCCAGCCAGCACCGCCGTGCGCACGACCTGACGCTCCTCGCGCCACAGCCGACGCAGCTCCGCGCGCCGGCGAATCAGCGCGAACGGTACGACGCCCGCACTCGCAAACGCGTTGCGCCAGAACGCGACAGCGAGCGCGGGAGCCGCTGTCGTCGCCGCGATCGGCGCCGAGAACGACACCGCCACGACCCCGACGGCGAGCAGGGCAGCCGTCAGCCGCGCGCTGTCCTGCTCCTCCTCGCCCACGCTCCGGACCTTCTCATGAGCGGTCGGCACGGTCGGTGCGGACCTACGGTCGGCTCTCGCAAGCTCGTTTGACGCCGACCTCCGGTCCACACCGCCCGCGCCTCTGTCTCGTATGGGAAGGTGCTCGGGTGAGCGAGTCCGTGGGCCAGGCCGAGGCGGCGGTGGTGCCGGACGTCGTCGGCGCGCTGGTGGCTGAGGCGGCGTCGAAGGGCGGCATGCTCTGGGTCCGGCCGCGTGGGCAGTCGCGGGCCTGGGGGGTCTGGCACGAGTGGCACGAGGGCGCGGTTCTCGTCGTGAGTGGGCCGGGCGAGCAGGAGCTGCCCGAGCTGGACGGCGACGTCGACCTGGTGTTGCGCAGCAAGGACACCGGGGCTCGGTTGGTCACGGTGGCTGCGGTGGCCGAGGTGCTGGATGCGTCCGGCGAGGAGTGGCTGGCGGCGGCCGGGGCGTTGGCTCCCGGACGGTTGAACTCGGCCGCCCTGCCGGCTGACCTGCCCGAGCACTGGCGCACGACGGGGGCGCGGATCACCCGGATCACGCCGACCTCGCAGGCGCTCGAGCAGCCGGGTCGGTACGACGACGCGAGTGGGGCGGCGGCGCCGGCCCCGAGTACGGCGACGACGTCCACCTGGCGTCCCTTCCATGCCGGCGGGCGGGGCCGGCGGGCGCTGCGGCTGCGCCGGCGGCGTGGCTAACCCCTACTCGCGTCTCACTCTCGCCCTGGTCGGCGGGCTGGTCGTGCTGGGCCTCCTGGCCGGCCTACTCGCCTGGCAGGACGCACCCGCGACGTATCCGCCGAACGAGCCGGCCAACAACGCCATCGCGGTGCACTGGGTGCTGGCCGCGGTCGCCGGGGTCGCCACGGTGACGGTGGCCTTCGTGGCGCGGCGCCGCGACCGGCCGCAGCCGTTCAGCCTGCCCTTCCGGCAGCGCGCGCTGCGCCGGGTCGTCGCCACCCTGCGGATGAGGCCCTGGTCGCTGCTGGCACCTGTCCGGGCCCTGGTCACGCTCCTCCTGCTGTACGTGCTGCTCTGGGAGCCGTTCCGGGCGGCCATGCAGGTGTTCGCCGCGCTGGCACCGTCGTGGACCGCGAACGCCTGGGGCGGGCCCGGCTACTGGGGGGCCTCGCTCGCGCACTGGCTCGACGGCTACCTGCTGTTCTTCGCCGCCGCCGCGCTGCTGAACCTCGTCCTCGCGCGGCCTGTCGGACCCGCCGCCTAGCCTGCCCTGGTGAGCACCGAGACGGAGCACTCCTCACCCGACGACGGCGACCTGCGGTTCCTGCTCGCTGAGGACGCCGACGAGCGCACCACGCTGACGACCTTCCTGGACTTCCAGCGCGACGCCCTGGTCCGCAAGTGCGCCGGGCTGAGCGACGAGCAGCTCCGACAGCGCTCCGTCCCAACGTCCTCGCTGACCCTGCTGGGGCTCGTCCGGCACCTGGCCGCGGTCGAGCGCTGGTACGTCCAGGCGGTCGTGGCCGGCGGCGTCCCTGGCCGTCTGTTCACCCGCACCGACGACCCGGACGAGGAGTTCCACGACGTCGCCGACGCCACCGGGGAGCACACCTTCGCCGTCTGGGCCGCCGAGGTCGAGGCGGCCCGGCGCGTGCTGGCGACTGCGGACCTGGACGACGTCCGCGCCATCGCGCACCGCCCGCACCGGCACTCCGTGCGCTGGGTGCTGAACCACCTGATCGACGAGTACGCCCGCCACCTCGGTCAGGCCGACCTCATCCGGGAGGCCATCGACGGTCAGGTCGGCGAGTAGGCCGGGTCGCTCAGGGTGAGGACGTCGGCGCCGTCGTCGGTGATGGCGATCGTGTGCTCGCTGTGGGCGGTGCGGCAGCCCGTCGCACTCCGCAGGGTCCACCCGTCGGCGTCCGTGACCAGCGAGGCCGTGTCCACCATCACCCACGGCTCCAGCGCGAGCAGGAGGCCGGGGCGCAGGGTGTAGCCACGGCCGGGGCGACCGGTGTTGGCGACGTGCGGGTCCTGGTGCATCGTCGACCCGATGCCGTGCCCCCCGAACTCGGTGTTGATCGCATACCCCGCCGCAGTGAGGACCGAGCCGATGGCGTGGGAGATGTCGCCGATGCGGGCCCCCGGGCCGGCCGCGCCGATCCCGGCCGCCAGCGCGCGTTCGGTCGCGCGGATCAGCGCGACGCTCTCGGACGGCTGCGAATCGCCCACGATGAAGCTGATGGCCGCGTCCGAGGCGACGTCACGTCGGGAGACAGCGAGGTCCAGGGTCAGCAGGTCCCCGTCAGCGAGCTGGTAGTCGCGTGGCAGCCCGTGCAGCACGGCGTCGTTGACGGACGTGCAGATGTAGTGGCCGAAGGGCCCGCGTCCGAACGACGGCTCGTAGTCGACGTAGCAGGACACGGCACCGGCCTCGGTGATCATCGCCTGGGTCCACCGGTCGAGGTCCAGGAGGTTCGTGCCCACCGTGGTGCGGCTCTTCAGGGTCTGCAGGATGTGACCCACCAGGGCACCGGTCTCGCGCGCCCGGGCCAGCTCGGTGGGGCTCAGGATCTCGATCATGCGCTCGCCTGCCCGCCGGCCGGCGGCACCCGGATCGAGCCCCGCGCGACCGGCACCACCTGACCCCCGACGTGGCAGCGCACCGCGACGCCGCCGCTCGCCTCGACCCGGCAGCGCAGGGTGGACGGCCGGCTCAGCTGTACGCCCTGGGACAGCTCGACGACGCTCGCGCCGTCCGGCGCCAGCAGCCCCAGCGCCACCAGCGCGACCTGCAGGCCGAGCGCCGCCGAGCCGGTCGCCGGGTCCTCGGCGGCGGCGCCGATGTCGTCGGTGAACACCCGCACCGGCACCGCGGCAGCCCCGGCATCGGGACGGCCCGCCAGCGGCCACGCCACCACGCTCACGCCCCCGACGTCGCACCCCAGCCGCTGCGACAGCGCCTGCCGCACCGCGGTGAGGGAACGCAGCTGGGGCACCGCCCGCTCCAGCGCCGGCGGCCGCACCAGCAGGTAGCCGAAGTCCAGACCCGTGCCGGCCACCAGGGACGGCAGACCGGCCAGGTCGTCGGGCGCGAGACCCACGGCGTCCAGCGCCAGGGCGAGCTCGGCCGCCGTGACCTCGCCGCGCAGCGTCGGCGCCGCTCCGGTCAGCCACACCGGCCCGCCCGACCCACCGGCGGGCCCGAGCTCGAGCCGCACCGTGCCGGCCAGGCACTCCTGCTGCGCCGACGTCCCGACGAGCTCGCCCCGCTCGCGCAGCACCCAGGCCGCGCCGACCGACGGGTGGCCGGCGAACGGCAGCTCGCCGCTCGGCGTGAAGATCCGCAGCCGGTACCGGTTGTCGCCCAACGGAGTCGGGAACGCCGTCTCCGACAGGTGGAACTCACGGGCGATCGCCTGCAGCTGCCTCGTGGCGAGTCCGGCGGACCCGTGCACGACCGCCAACGCGTTGCCGGCGAAGGGCGTGGCGGTGAACACGTCCACGACGTCGAAGTCCAGCAAGGCCACCGGGTCCACCGGCTGCACCCTACGCGGCGCTAGCCTGACGGGCGTGAGCGGCGCACCTTCGCGGGTCTTCATCGCGCGCATGTCCGGCCTCGCCGTGTTCGACCCCCACGGCGACCAGGTCGGGCGGGCGCGCGACGTCGTCGTCGTCTTCCGCACCGGACGGCTGGCCCCGCTGGTCGTCGGGCTCGTCGTCGAGGTGCCCGGACGACGGCGGGTCTTCCTGCCGATGACCCGGGTGACCAGCGTCGACACCGGGCAGGTGATCATGACCGGGGTCGTGAACATGCGCCGGTTCGAGCCGCGCTCGGCCGAGACGCTCGTGCTCGCCGAGCTCCTGGACCGCACCGTGACGCTGCGCGACGGCAGCGGCACGGTCGTCGTCGAGGACGTCGCGATGAGCCAGCAGCGCACCCGGGACTGGGTGGTCACCAAGCTGTTCGTGCGCCGTCCCACCCAGACGGGCGGCCTCGGTGGGCGGCTGCGTCGCCGTGGCGAGAGCTTCCTGGTGGATGCCGACCAGGTCGTCGGGCTGTCCCTGGACACCACCGGCCAGGGCGCCGCCAACCTGCTCGCCAGCCTCGAGTCGCTGAAGGCCGCCGACCTGGCCGACGTGATCCACGACCTGTCACCCAAGCGACGGGTCGAGGTCGCCGCCGCACTGGACGACGACAAGCTGGCCGACGTCCTGGAGGAGCTGCCCGAGGACGACCAGGTCCAGATCCTCACCCAGCTCGCCAACGAGCGCGCCGCCGACGTCCTGGAGGCCATGGAGCCGGACGACGCCGCCGACCTGCTCTCCGAGCTGCCCGCCGAGACGGCGGAGCACCTCCTGCAGCTGATGGAGCCCGAGGAGGCCGCGCCGCTGCGCCGCCTGCTCGCCTACGACGAGGACACCGCCGGCGGCCTGATGACCAGCGAGCCGGTCATCCTCGCCCCCGACGCGACGATCGCCGAGGCCCTGGCCGTCGTCCGCCGGGCCGAGATCAGCCCCGCGCTGGCGGCCAGCGTGTTCGTCTGCCGCCCCCCGCTGGAGACGCCGACCGGCCGCTTCCTCGGTCTGGTGCACATCCAGCGGATGCTCCGCGAGCCGCCGCACGCCCCCGTCGGCGGCATCATCGACAAGGACATCGGGGCGCTCACCCCGGACACCACCCTCGGCGCGCTGACCCGGTTCCTGGCCACGTACAACCTGGTCAGCGCCCCCATCGCGGACGAGGACGGCCACCTGCTCGGCGCCGTCACCGTGGACGACGTCCTGGACCACATGCTGCCCGACGACTGGCGCGAGGACGACGGCCCGCACGACGGGCCGCAGGACGGGACAGACGGCCCAGCCGTGACCGACGAGCGCGAGGAGGTGCGCCGTGGCTCGTGAGCGCCGCCGGACCCGCTCGCCCCGGCTGGACCAGCCGCGCGAGGTGCGCCGCGCCCTGATCACCCGGCCGCAGGTCGACCCGGACGCCTTCGCCAAGTTCGCCGAGCGGTTCGCCCGGTTCATGGGCACCGCCCGCTTCCTCGTCTACATGACGGTGTTCGTGCTGCTCTGGTGGGGCTGGAACACCTTCGCGCCGACGACGGCCCAGTTCGACCCCAAGGCGCTCAACTACACGCTGCTCACCCTCATCCTGTCGCTGCAGGCCTCCTACGCCGCGCCGCTCATCCTGCTCGCGCAGAACCGGCAGGACGACCGCGACCGCGTGCTCGGCGAGCAGGACCGGGCCCGGGACGAGCGGAACCTGGCCGACACCGAGTACCTGACCCGCGAGGTCGCCTCGCTGCGCATCGCGCTGCGCGAGGTCGCCACCCGCGACTTCGTCCGCTCGGAGCTGCGCGCCCTGCTCGAGGAGCTCGACGAACGGGACGGCACGGGACACCCGGACGGCCCCAGGGACCGTCCCGCAGGGTGAACTAGCGCTCAGACCTTCACCCACACGGCGGACCTGCCGATAGAGGGACCATGTCCGCGCCTACGCCTGCCGTCAACCTGCCCGCTCAAGGGGGCAACGCCGCACTGCTGCAGGCGCGCCCGCTGGACGGCAGCGAGACCGGCACCACCCGGCGCCGCCGCCTCGGTGAGGTGCTGATCGACGAGCAGCTGCTCACCACGGCCCAGCTCGAGCACGCCCTGCAGGCCCAGGCCTCCTCCGAGGGACCCCGCCGCCGGCTCGGCCAGGTCGTCGCCGACCTCGGCTACGCCACCGAGCGCGAGGTTGCCGAGTCGCTCGCCACCCACCTCGGGCTGGAGTCCGCGGACCTGTCCAAGATCGTCCCGGCGCCGGACGTCGTGCGCATGCTGCCGCGCGTCGTCGCCGACCGCACCGGCGTCCTCTGCCTGGACCGGCACCCGGACGGCGGCCTGATCGTCGCCACCTCGGACCCCACCAACGTGCTCGCCCTCGACGACGTCCGGATGTACACCCGGGCGAGCGAGCTGTACGTCGTCGTCGCACCCGCCACCCAGATCAAGGACCACCTGGCCCGGGCCTGGTCGCTGGCCGCCGACGACGCCGGCGTGACCATGATCGCCGAGGACATGGACGAGGGCGCCAACCCCGAGGACCTGCAGGGCGTCGGCGGCGGCGTGGACGACGCGCCCATCGTCAAGCTGGTCAACCAGGTGCTGGCGGACGCCGCGCGCCTGCGCGCCTCCGACATCCACATCGAGAACCAGCGGGACGGCCTGCGCATCCGGTACCGCGTCGACGGCCTGCTGCGCGACGTGATGACCGCGCCCAAGCGCCTCGGCCCGTCCGTGGTCAGCCGGGTCAAGATCATGTCCGGCCTGGACATCGCCGAGCGGCGCGTCCCGCAGGACGGCCGCAGCCGGATCATCGTGGACGGCCAGGCCATCGACACCCGGGTCAGCACGCTGCCCTCGCTGCACGGCGAGAAGATCGTCGTCCGGCTGCTCACCCGCGCCGACAACGTGCCGTCGCTGTCCACGCTCGGCTTCGAGCCGGACCAGCTCGAGACGTTCCTCGCCGCGCTGGCCGTGCCCCAGGGCCTCGTGCTGATCACCGGGCCCACCGGGTCCGGCAAGACGAACACCCTGTACGCCGCCATCCACCAGACGATGACGCCGGACAAGAACATCGTCACGCTCGAGGACCCCATCGAGGTGCAGCTGCCGGGTATCACCCAGGTGCAGGTGAACCTGAAGTCGGGCATGACGTTCGACGCCGGCCTGCGCTCGATCCTGCGCCAGGACCCCGACATCGTGCTGGTCGGTGAGGTGCGGGACGCACTGACCGCCGAGCTGGCCCTGAAGGCCTCGCTCACCGGTCACCTCGTGCTCACCACGCTGCACACGAACTCGGCCGTGTCCGCCCTGACCCGACTCGTCGACATGGGCGTCGAGCCGTTCCTGGTCGCGTCCTCGCTGACCGCGGCCGTCGCCCAGCGGCTCGTCCGCAAGCCGTGCGACTCGTGCGCCGAGGGCTACATCCCGGACGACGGCACGCTGGCCCTGCTGGGCCTGACCATCGAGGACATCCTCGACGCGACCCCGCTGATGGGCGTCGGCTGCCCCGACTGCGGCGGCACCGGCTACCGCGGGCGGACCGCCGTCTACGAGGTGCTCGAGGTCGACAACGCCATGCGCAAGGTCCTCATGACCTCGGCCACCGAGTCCGCCGTCGGCGCGCAGGCCAAGGCCGTCGGGATGATGACGCTGCGCGGCGCGGCGCTGGAGAAGGCCAAGCGCGGCGAGACCACCTTCGAGGAGGCCGTCCGGGTCACCCACGCCGACGCCGGTCTGGGCAAGAGCTGCCCGTCCTGCGAGCGCGGCGTCGAGGACGGCATGGTCGCCTGTCCCTGGTGCGGCGTCGCCCTGGACTGCAGCTGCACCACCTGCGGACGCCAGCTCGAGACCGAGTGGCGGGTCTGCCCGTGGTGCCGCACGGCGGTGCAGGGTCCGGGCGGGCACCGCGAGCGCCGCCGCGCCAACGACCCCGTCGAGGTCTACCCGGTCCCACCCGAGGACGACTCCTACCCGGGGTGACGCCGGTCGGTCCGAGTCAGCTCAGCGCGGGGGGCGCCGGCAGGTCGTCGCCGGCGATCTTCGAGCAGGCCGTCCCCCAGGACGCCAGCTCGTCCGGCTCCAGCCGGTCCACCACGTAGCGGCCCACGCCGTCCAGGTGGGTCGCGGACGCCGTCTTCAGCCGCTCGAACCCGGCCGGGGTGAGCACCGCCCACACGCCGCGCGCGTCACCCGGGTCGGGCTCGCGGCGCACGTAGCCGTCCCGCACCATGCGGTCCACCAGGCGGGTCAGCCCGCTGCGCGACAGCAGCACGGCGTCGGCCAGGTCGGTCATCCGCAGCCGCCGGTCAGGCGCCTCGACCAGCTGCACCAGGACGTCGTAGACGCCCAGCGAGAGGCCGTGCACCCGCAGCAGGTCGGCCTCCAGCCGGCGCACCACCGAGGCGTGCGCGCGCAGGAACGAGCGCCAGGCGGCCAGCTCGGCCGTACGCGGTTGGTGCGTCCGGGAGCTCGGCCGACCAGCGTCGCCGCCGTCTGCTCCACCCCCGGCGCTCTGCTCGTGCGCGGTCCCCGGATCCACCCGCCCAGCCTAGGGCAGCGCGACCCCACCCGGCGCGATCGCCCCTGGTCAGCCCGCTTACGATCGACGCATGGCCATGCCGACGCAGGACCAGGTGCTCGAGGCGCTCGCGCGCGTCGACGACCCGGAGATCAAGAAGCCCATCACCGAGCTCGGGATGGTGCGGGACGTCGTCATGACCGACGACGGCCTGGTGACCGTCGGCATCTTCCTCACCGTCTCCGGCTGCCCGCTGAAGGACACCATCACCCGGGACGTCACGGCCGCGGTCAGCCCGCTGCCCGGCGTCCGCGAGGTGAAGGTCGTGCTGGACGTGATGTCCGACGAGCAGCGCAAGGGGCTGCGCGAGCAGCTGCGCGGCGGCCAGGCGGAGCGCGAGATCCCGTTCGCCCAGCCCGGCTCGCTGACCCGGGTGTACGCCGTCGCCTCCGGCAAGGGTGGCGTCGGCAAGTCGTCGGTCACCGTCAACCTGGCCGCCGCGATGGCGGCCGACGGGTTGCGCGTCGGGGTCGTGGACGCGGACGTGTACGGCTTCTCGGTGCCCCGCATGCTCGGGGTCACGCAGAAGCCGACGCAGGTCGACGACATGATCCTGCCGCCGCTGGCGTACGACGTGAAGGTCATCTCGATCGGCATGTTCGTCCCCGGCAACCAGCCCGTGGTGTGGCGCGGGCCCATGCTGCACCGCGCGCTGCAGCAGTTCCTCGGCGACGTGTTCTGGGGCGACCTGGACGTGCTGCTGCTCGACCTGCCGCCGGGCACCGGGGACATCGCCATCTCCGTGGCCCAGCTCATCCCCAACGCCGAGATCCTGGTGGTGACCACGCCGCAGCGGGCCGCCGCCGAGGTCGCCGAGCGGGCCGGCGCCATCGCGCTGCAGACGCACCAGCAGGTCGTCGGCGTCATCGAGAACATGTCCTGGCTCGAGCAGCCGGACGGCTCGCGGATCGAGCTGTTCGGGGCCGGCGGCGGCCAGGCCGTCTCCGACTCGCTGACCCGCGCCGTCGGCGCTCCGGTGCCGCTGCTGGGCCAGGTGCCGATCGACGTCGCCCTGCGCGAGGGTGGCGACAGCGGCACGCCGGTCGTGCTGTCGGACCCCGACTCGGCCGCCGCCGTCGCGCTGCGCGGGGTGGCCAAGACGTTGTCCCGGCGGGCCCGTGGTCTGGCCGGGCGCTCCCTGGGGCTCACGCCCGCCGGGCGCTGAGCGGCGGACGTGCACGCTCCGGCCGGCGTGGTCGTCCGCGCTGTCAGGGACGACCAGTGGGACGTCGTCGGGTGGCTCTGGCAGCTGTTCCGGCACGACCTGGCCGTCGTCGTGAACGGCCTGCCGTACGCCGACGGTCGGTACCAGGCGGGGCCGCTCGCGGCATTCCCCTCGGCCGACGCCGTGGGGTACCTGGCCTGGCGCCCCCACCCCAAGACCGGTGAGGACGCGCCCGTGGGGTTCGCCCTGGTCGACGGCCTGCAGGGCGAGCAGCGCTCGGTCGTCGGGTTCTGGGTCTCTCCGGTGACCCGGCGCTCAGGCATCGGGCGCTACCTGGCGACCGACGTCCTCCAGCGGCACCCCGGCCCGTGGACCATCGGCTTCCAGCACGACAACACGTCTGCCGGGAGCTTCTGGCGCGACGTGGCGCAGGAGGTCTTCGGTCCGGACGGGTGGACCGAGGTGGAGCAGCCGGTACCCGGCCTGCCCGACGTCCCACCGGACCACTTCATCCGGTCCCGCTGAGCCGGACGCGAGGTCGGGCCAGCGCTCAGGTCAGGTCGCGTCGACGTCGTAGCTGCGCGGCGTCGTGCCGGTGACGGAGGTGTCCGACTCCGCGGGCTCGGCCGCCGCCGCGTCCGACTCGCCCTGGGGTGGGCGCATGTTCGCCGGCACGTTCGGTGCGGAGTCGCTGGTCCAGCCGCTCAGCCCCAACGGGTCGTCGTCGCCGTCCAGCAGGGCCTCGCGGACGATCCGGCGCGGGTCGTAGCGACGCGGGTCCAGGGCCTTCCAGTCGACGTCGTCGAACTCGTCGCCCATCTCGGCCCGCACCTGCTCGCGCGCCTTGCTGGCGAAGCCGCGAGCCTCGCGGACCAGCTTGCCGAGCTGCGCGGCGTACTGCGGCAGCCGCTCCGGCCCGAGGATGACCAGCGCCACCACGATGAGGATGAGGAACTCACCGCCGTTGATGTCGAACACGAGCCCTACCCTCCGCCACGTCAGTCGCTGGACGCCTGCAGCGTCATGGAGACAGTACGTTCCTTGCCGCCCGAACGGACGGTCAACCGCACGGTGTCACCCGGCGCCTGGGCACGGATCGCCACAACCAGGGCATCCGAGTCGCTCATCGGGCGTCCGTTGAACTGGGTGATGACGTCGCCGGCCTTGATGCCGGCCTTGTCGGCCGGGCCGCCCGGGGTGACCGGCGGCTGACCGCCCTGGTCGGCGGGCGCCACCCGGACGCCCTCACCGGTGTAGGAGCGGTCGAGCAGGACGCCGATCACCGGGTGCTGGGCCTTGCCGGTCTGGATCAGCTCCTGCACGGTGCGGCGGGCCTGCTGGCTGGGGATCGCGAACCCGAGCCCGATGTTGCCGGACTGGGCGCCGAGCTCGCCCGTGCCGGGCACCCGGGCGATGGCCGAGTTGACCGCGATCACCTTGCCGGCCATGTCGACCAGCGGCCCGCCGGAGTTGCCCGGGTTGATCGCGGCGTCCGTCTGGATGGCGTTGATGAACGCCGGGTCGTTCTCGTCCTCACCGGCCGAGACCGGCCGGTTCAGGGCGCTCACGATGCCCGTCGTCACGGTGCCCTGCAGGCCCAGCGGGGCGCCGATGGCGATCACCTCGTCGCCCACCACGACCGAGCTCGAGTCGCCGAAGGTGAGCGCCGGGAGTCCCTTGCGGGACACCTTGAGCGCCGCCAGGTCGTACGAGCTGTCGCGGCCGACGACCTTGGCCGACTCGTGCGAACCGTCCGGGAAGACGACCGTGATCGACCCACCCTCGCCGGCCCCCGCCACGACGTGGTTGTTGGTCACGATGTAGCCGTCGGGCCGGATCACGAAGCCCGAGCCGGTGCCCGAGCCGTCGGCGCCGCGCACCTCGATCGACACCACGCTCGGCAGCACCTTCTGGGCCACCCCGGCGACACTGGCGCCCGACCGGGTCGTGGTGCCCGGCGAGGGCGCCGGCAGCGAGACCGAGCGGTTGGGCGACGCGCCGTCCCGCTGCACGGTCCACGCGCCGATCGCACCGCCGAGCAGGGCAGCGACCAGGGCGACGACGACGGTGATGGCCACGACCAGTCCGCCGGGCAGGCCATGCCGGCGCGGTGGGCGACCCAGGCCGTCCCCGCCGCTGCGCCACGCCAACGGCACGGTCACGGGCTCGTCAGCGTCGAAGCGGTCAGGGCCGAAGGGCGCAGGTTCGAGCGGCTCAGGCGCGGCGGGCTCGGCGGGCGCGGCGGGCGCGGCGGGCGCGGCGGGGCTGTCGTACGCCGTGGTCGACTCGCTGGCCGAGGGCTCAGCGGCAGCCTCCGCAGCGGCGTCCTGCGTGGGGTCCTGCGTGGAGTCCTGGGCGGGGCTCGACGGGCTCCACCAGTCCGGCTGGACGGGCGGCTGCGGTGCGTCGCCCGACTCTGGCTGGTCCTGGCTCATCGAGACATCCTCCTGTCCGAGGACGCCCCCTCGGCGGCCTCGTGCACGGTCGATCCTCCCCTATCCTCGCCTGCCTCGCGGCCCGGCGACGAATCGACCCCACCGATGGCGGTCCGGCGGCGGGTGGCCGAGGCGCCGGGGGTCAGTGCGACAGGCGGTGCACGGGCGGCAGCGGGTCGTTCGCACCGGTGGCACGGAAGGCGAGCGTGCTGAACGCGGACGTGCTGAGCGGGCTGCCGAACGACGAGCTGGCGAACGACGAGCTGGCGAACGACGAGCTGGCGAACGACGACAGCGGTGACGTCGACGTCCGGAACCCGGACTGCCGCGCGGAGCCGAGGCCAGCCGGGCGCGCCGCCCCCGAGGTGGAGGTGCTCTGCACCGTGAGCTGCGCCACCGGCGTGCGGTTCGCCGCGGGCGCGACCCCGACGGCGGCGGTCAGCACACCCGCGGTCACCGCGCCCACGCTCAGCGCACCGGCCGCGACGGCCACGACGGAACGACGGACCCGGCGTCCGGCGGCGCGGTTGCCCGGGTGGGTGCTCCCACCCGGACGCACCGGCGCGACCATCGAGGGTGGCCCGGCCGGCCCGACGGACACCAGCAGAGGACGCGGCATGCCCGGGCCGAAGCCGCGGCGCGGCGGCACCGGCCCACCGGTCTCACCGAGCGAGAACAGGGTGGCCATCAGCGCGGCGGACGGCGCCGGCGAGGTCAGCGACCGCAGCCGCTCGACCGTCAGCCGCTCGACGTCCAGCGCGTCCCGGCAGTCCGGGCAGACCAGCGTGTGCGCGAGCGCCCGGTCGCGGACGTCGGCGCGCATGGTGCCGTCGGCGAGCGCGGAGACGCGCGCGCCGAGGCACGGCGTCTGGGCGGGGCGGTGGCTCATGACAGCCCCCCACCGGCGGTCCGCGCCGGTGCGACGCTGCGCACGTCGATGCCTTCGATCGCGCCGTCCGGACGGCGGCGGTGCGCCAGGGCCTCGCGCAGCTGGGAGCGGCCCCGGTGGATCCGCGAGCGCACCGTGCCGAGCTTGACGCCCAGGGTGACCGCGACCTCCTCGTAGGACAGGCCCTCGATGTCGCAGAGCACGACGGCGGCCCGGAACTGCGGGGCGAGCGCGTCGAGCGCGGCCTGCACGTCGTCGTCCAGGTGGGTGTCGTCGTAGACGCGGGACGGGTCGGGCTCGCGGCCCGGGAGCTTGTCGTGCGCGTCCTCGGCGAGCGCGTCGAAGCGGACCCGCTTCTTGCGGCGCACGCCGTCCAGGAACAGGTTCGTGGTGATCCGGTGCAGCCAGCCCTCGAACGTGCCGGGGGTGTAGGACGAGAGGCTGCGGAAGACCCGGACGAAGACCTCCTGCGTGAGGTCCTCGGCGTCGTGCTGGTTGCCGGTCAGCCGGTAGGCGAGGCGGTAGACGCGGGCGGAGTGCTCACGCACCACCTGGTCCCACGAGGGCGGCGTCCATGGCTGCGGGTCGCTCAAGGCGTCTCCTCCAGGCCGGACGGCGTGCATCGTCCCCACCATGATCTCTCGTCCAGCCCCTTTCGCCCAAACCGCGGTCGTGCCGACCACGACGTTCGCTCGAGTGGTAGGACGCTCGGCAGACGCCGTTGGTTCCCCGCACTAGGCTGACCCGCACCCGTCCGTCCCGCTCCCTGGAGGTCGTCATCAGCGGTCAGAAGCCCGCCACCTGGGCCTACACGGAGAGCTTCGTGCGTGAGGACGACGTGCTCGAGCGCGCCCGGGCGCGCGCCGAGGAGCTCGGTTGCGTCCCGGTGCACCCCGGGGTGGGGGCCGCGCTGCGGGTGCTGGCCGCGGCCCTGTCCGCCCGGTCCGTCGTCGAGATCGGTACCGGCGCGGGGGTGTCCGGGCTGTGGCTGCTGCGCGGCATGCCGTCCGACGGCGTGCTGACCACCATCGACATCGAGCCCGAGCACCAGCGCGCCGCCAAGGAGGCGTTCACCGAGGCCGGGATCGCCGGCAACCGGACGCGGCTGATCTCGGGCCGCGCCCTGGACGTCCTGCCCCGGCTCACCGACGGCGTGTACGACCTGGTGCTGTGCGACGCGGCCAAGCCGGAGTACGAGGACTACCTCGACCAGGCGCTGCGGCTGCTGCGCCCCGGCGGCGTGGTGGCCTTCGACAACGCCCTGTGGCACGACAAGGTCGCCGACCCGGCGCAGCGCGACGAGACGACCACCGCGATCCGCGAGCTCGGCAAGCGGGTGCGCGACGACGAGCGGCTCGTGTCGGCCCTGCTGCCCACCGGCGACGGGCTGCTCACGGCCGTCCTGCGGGGCTGATCTAGCCAGGCCCGGGGCCGGGCTCGAAGCCGGCCCGACCCTCGGCGACCGCGACGACCTCGAACGTCTCGATGAGGGACGGCGCGCTGCCGATCAGCTGCGAGCCGGGGTTGTCCGCGCCGGTGGCGCCGAACTGCTCCGCGAACGCGTCCCGCTCGGCCGCCGTGGCCCAGACGTAGGTGCCCTCGAACCACTCGCCGTCCCGCATCCGCCACGTCTTGAAGCGCAGGCCGTCCATCGCGCTGAACCGGGCCAGCGACGTCCCGGTCACGTACTCCCGCAGGGCCGCGCCCGCGCCGTCCGGGGCCTGACCCAGCGACCAGCGCACCGACAGTCCGTACACGTGCTCCACCTCTCCTGAGTGGCTAGCGCTGGCCCTCGAGCCAGCGCAGCAGCAGTCGGGCACCGAAACCGGTGCCGCCGCGGTTCGTGACGCCCGAGTCCCGCTCGCCGCGCCCCGGCCCGGCGATGTCCAGGTGCGCCCACCGCCGGTCGCCGACGAACTCGCGCAGGAACAGCGCCGCCACGATCGAGCCCGCGCCGACCCCCGGGACGCTCGCGATCTGGCAGACGTCCGCGACGTCCGAGTCGATGGCGGCGCGGTAGTCCTCGGCCAGCGGCATCCGCCAGAGCCGCTCGGCCCCGGCCTCGCCGGCCTGGGTCAGCCCGCCGGCCAGGGCGTCGTCCGCCGTGTAGAGCGCGGCGTGGCCGCGGCCCAGGCCCATCGTGGCGGCGCCCGTGAGGGTCGCGATGTCGACGAGGACGTCGGGTGCCAGGGTCGCGTCGGCGTAGGCGAGCGCGTCGGCGAGCACGAGCCGGCCCTCGGCGTCGGTGTTGCGCACCTCCACCGTGCGACCGCCGTACTGCCGGACGACGTCACCGGGCCGGTACGCCGACCCGCCGAGCGTGTTCTCGGCCAGTGCGAGCAGGCCGGTGACCCGCACCCGCACGCCGAGCCGGCCGCAGGCCCGCAGCACCGCCAGCACCACCCCGGCACCCGTCATGTCCGTCTTCATCGTGATCATCGACTCGCGCGGCTTGAGCGAGATGCCGCCGGTGTCGAACGTGATGCCCTTGCCGACCAGCACGACGTGCGGGGTGTCCCGGTCGGCGTCCGGCGGGGTGTAGGCGAGCTCGACCAGGCGGGGCGGGCGGTGCGCGCCGCCGCCGACGGCGAGCAGGCCGCCGAAGCCCTCCGCGAGCAGCTGCTTGTGGTCGCGGACGTGGCACGTCAGCCCCACCTCGGCGGCCGCGCGGCGGGCGCGACCCGCCATCCACGCGGGGCTCTTCAACGATGCCGGGGTGTTCGCCAGGTCGCGGGCCAGCACGGTGGCCTCGGCGACCGCCAGGCCGCGGTCCACGTCGGCAGCGTTCACCCGGCCCACGACGTCCACCCGGCGCAGCGGCGAGCGGGGGCCCTCCCCGATCCCGGTACGCGGCGGGCTGTAGGAACCGAGCACGAACCCCTCGACCATCGCTCGGGTGGCGGCCGCACCGCCGCTGCCCAGCGTGGTGACCAGCCGGTCCTGCCCACGGTGCGCACGGGCGAGCGCCGCGGCGGCCAGCGCGACCGCGGCCGGCCGGCCGTCGTCGACGCCGACCAGCACGACCCGCTGCACCGGCTGCTCGCCGTCCGGCGGCGCCCACGGCACCCGGGTGACCTCACCGGCGCTGCCCCGGACCCGCTCCCGGGCGATCGTGGCGACCAGGTCGATGCCCAGGGCCGCCGCAGCCTGACGGGTGCCGGCGCCCGGCTGCGCACCGTCCCCGGAGGTCACCGGCAGGGCCAGCACGTCCACCGGTCCGCCGGCGGCGACCACCTCGGCCAGGCGCCCCGACATCGGGCGGATGCGGGGTGCGCGCACGGGACTCCTCGGGGCGGTCGACGGGGACGCCTGAAACCATAGCCCTGCTCAGCAAAGGCATCGGGCCCTCCCCCGGGTGGGGGAAGGCCCGATGACGTTCAGGAGCTGTGGTCAGCCTGCGGCGCCCTTGAGCGCGTCGCCGAGGGCATTCGCCTCGTCCGGGGTCATCTCGACCACCAAGCGCCCACCACCATCGAGTGGCATGCGCATGACGATGTCCCGCCCTTCCTTGGTCACCTCGAGCGGACCGTCCCCGGTCCTGGGCTTCATGGCGGCCATTCGCCGACCCCTTTCGCTGTTCGCGGACGCCGGGCTGGCCCTCGTTCGGGCAGCCGTCACGGCGGGTAGTCGTCCCTAGTATCCCGCGAGTTCGCTTCCGCGGGAAATCAACCCCGGTGGTTCGCCCATTCGAGGCAGTGCACCGGCGCGCGCCGAGGGAGGGCAGACTGGCCTGCAGCACACCGTCATCGAGCCCGGAGGAACCGTGAGCCAGACCCTGGACGCACCCGTCGACTACCAGGTGCAGGACGCCGTCGCCGTGATCCGGCTGCAGCGCCCGGAGGCCATGAACTCCCTGGACCGCGCCACCAAGGTCGCCCTCCTGTGCGCCTTGCAGACCGCGGCGGACGACGACGGGGTGCGCTGCGTGGTGCTGACCGGCAGCGGCCGGGCGTTCAGCGCCGGGCAGGACCTGCGCGAGCACGTGGCCGACCTGCGGGCCGCGGCCGCGGGGGCTGCCGAGGGGGCCGCTGACGGGGGCAGCGACGAGGCGGCGTTCGCCCTGGGCAGCACCGTGCGCGAGCACTACAACCCGATCGCCACCCTGATCGCGACCATGGCCAAGCCGGTCGTGGCGTCGGTGAACGGGGTCGCGGCCGGGGCCGGCGCGTCCTTCGCGTTCGCCGCCGACGTGCGGCTGGTGGCCGAGAGCGCCGGCTTCAACCTCGCGTTCAGCGCCATCGCGCTGTCCTGCGACTCCGGGGCGTCCTGGTGGCTGCCCCGGCTGGTCGGCGTGGCCAAGGCCAAGGACCTGCTGCTGTTCCCGCGCACCGTCCGGGCCCAGGAGGCCCTGGAGCTGGGCCTGGCCACCCGCGTGCTGCCCGACGACGAGCTCGAGGCGGCCACCATGGACCTGGCCCGCCAGCTGGCCGCCGGGCCGACCCTGGCGTACGGGTCCATCCGGCGGGCCATCGCGTACTCGCAGTCCCACGACCTCGCCGACTCGCTGGCGAACGAGGCCGACCTGATGGACCTCACCGGCGCCAGCGCGGACCACCACGGGGCCGTCGAGGCGTTCGTGGCCAAGCAGGCGCCGACGTTCCACGGGCACTGACCTGGCCGCCGGTCACGGCGGGTAGTCCGTCGGCGGCATGAAGAGCAGCAGGTCGTCGATCCAGTGCACCTGCCACAGCAGGCCCACCGCCGCGGTGGCGGCCACCAGCCAGCGCGAGCGCAGCGCCCCGGCCAGGACGGCGCACAGCGGGAACAGCATCAGCAGGTAGCGGAACGTGCTCGTCCACGGCTCCGTGACCGCCAGCAGGTAGAACGGGTAGGCCACGCACCAGGTGACCAGCTCGGCGCCGACCCGCCGTCCCCAGGGCGAGAGCAGGACCGCCAGGTAGGCCACCGCGCCGATCGCCAGGTACCACGGCCCGCGGTCTCCCCACAGCAGCCGCACGATGCCCATGGACTGGTGGAACGGCTGGATGACCCCGCCGCTGCGCCAGGCACCCTGGGTGCGCTCGTACGCATCGGACGACCCGACCGCCAGGCCGACCAGCACCGGCCAGATCAGGCTGGCACCGGCCGCGAGCAGTCCCAGCCCGACCACCTGGGCCCGCTCGGACGTCGGGAACGGGTCGGTGCGCCGGTGCCGCCAGCGGACCACCAGGTGGGTGAGCACGACCAGCGCGAACGGCGCCACGATCGGCCGGGTCAGCGCCAGGGCCACCACTGCCAGCGCGCACAAGCCGTAGCTGCGTTGCAGGAGCCACCAGCAGGCCAGCGCGAGCAGCAGCAGGGCCAGGCTCTCGCTGTACGCGATCTGCAGCGCGGGAGCACTCGGCACGGCGCACAGCAGCGCCGCCCCCCAGAGCCCGACCCGGCGCCCGGCGACCCGCTGCAGCACCTTCATCACGACGTACACGGCGCACGCGCCGAGCACGACGTTCACCAGGACAGCCGCCACCGAGAACGGCAGGCCGGTCAGGGCCATCACCGGCTTCACCGTGAACGGGAACCCCGGGAAGAACGCCCACGGGTTCTGCTGGACGTTGCCGGCCTGGTCCAGCGGCAGGCTCGGCGGGTAGCCCTGCTCGGCGATGATCTTGTACCACTGCCCGTCCCACAGCTGGGCCATGTCGAAGTAGCTCGACCTGTCGTCCGTCCAGATGCTCGGCAGCTGGTGGCCGGCGGCGCGGTCGATGAAGACGGCCGCCCACACCCGGGTGAGGGCGTAGAACAGCAGCAGCTTCACGACGTCCGGCACACCACGCAGTCGCGCGACCAGCCCGGGAGCGGGCGGTGCGGTCGTCGTCACGCTCACCCGGACGCCCCACCGGCCGGCACGTGGCAGCCGTCGATGTGGTCGTCGACGAGGCCGCAGGCCTGCATCGCGGCGTAGGCCGTGGTCGGGCCGACGAACGCGAAACCCTTGCGCTTCAACGTCTTCGCCAGCGCCTTGGACTCGTCGGTGACCGCCGGGAAGTGCGCGTCCGCCGCCAGCCGGTGCGGTCGCGGCGGCGGCGCGAACGACCAGAACAGCTCGTCCAGACCGCCTTCGTCGCGCACCGCGAGCACCGCGCGGGCGTTGGTCAGCGCTGCCCGGATCTTCGCCTGGTTCCGCACGATCGATGCGTCCGCCATCAACCGGGCGACGTCGTCCTCGCCGAAGCCGGCGACCACCTCGGGGTCGAAGCCGGCGAACGCGGCCCGGAAGCCCTCACGCTTGCGCAGGATGGTGATCCAGGCCAGCCCGGACTGGAAGGCCTCCAACGTGATCCGCTCGAACAGCGCCCGCTCGCCGTGCACCGGCCGGCCCCACTCGTCGTCGTGGTACGCCAGGTAGTCCGGGGTGCTGCCGGCCCAGGCGCAGCGGGCCAGGCCGTCCTCCCCCACCACGAGGGCCGTCATCGCTGGCGTCCCGGGGACGCTGGACCCGGCTGCCCGGCCTCGACCTCGGCGGCCAACCGGCGCGCGACCACGGCGAAGATCGCCGCGCCCACCTGCCGGCTGGCCCAGGCCGACAGCGGCAGCCGCCGGATCCCGGCGACCTCGACGTCCTCGGTCCAGTCCAGCCGGCACCGTCGCTCCCCCAGCGGCGTGACGACGAAGCTCGCCTCGCCCAGCACGACCCGGCCCGTCTTGCGGACGTCGCAGCGGCCGGCGGCGTCCGCAGTCGGCGGCTCCCAGCGGGTCACCGTCATCGGGTCGTCGAAGCCCACCGGCCCCAGGCCCGTCCGGGCCACGAACGCGGCCCCCACGCCGTCCGGGCGAGCGGACGTCGTCCGGACCCTCGTGCCGGCGACCCAGCGCCCGTGCGAGGGCCAGTCGGTGACCAGGGCCCAGACAGCCGCCGCCGGAGCGGCGACCTCGCGACGCACGGTGAAGGAGGCGGTCCCGCGACCGGTGGCGGTCACTGGTCGCGCAGGCGGGCGATCTCGGCGTCTCGCTCCGTGAGCTCGGCGGAGAGCCGGTCCAGGGCGTCGTCCACCTGGTCCATCCGGTAGCCCCGGAAGGCCAGCGAGAAGCGCAGGCCGGCCACGTCACCGGGGCGCAGCGCGCCGTCGGGCAGGCCCGTGTCGGGGATGCTCGACTCCGGCTCGGACAGGCCGCCGCGGACCGCACCGGCCGCGACCGCACCGACCGCGCCGATGACGGCCAGCACCACGAGGATCTGTAGCAAGGTCACGGGGAGCATGGTGCCACGGACGCCCGACAGCAGGGCGGTTCAGCGCTGATCGCCTGTGGACAACCGCTCCGGCGCCGGCTCCCCACCGACCCGGTGCCCGTCGAACAGCCGGCCCCCGTGCGGTTCCAGCACCGCGTCGGCCAGCCGCACCAGCGGGGCGACCTCGCCGACCGCAGCCGCCCGCACCGCCGCCGGGAGGTCGCCGGCGAGCGTCGTGCCCTCGTCGGCGTCCAGGCGGCGCAGCTCGCGGAGCTGGCCCTTGCCCGTGCCGGTCCACCGGCGCCGCCCGGTCAGTGCGAGGTCACCGACGGACCGGTGCAGGGCGACCGCGACGGCCAGCCGCTCGTCGTCGTCCAGCGCGCCGACCAGGTCGTCCAGCTGGTCGCTGATCGTGTAGCGCGCCGAGGCCAGCTCCGGCTCCGTCAGCGGCCGGGGGCCCGCCGCCGCCTCCGCGAGCAGCCGGCCGGCCAGCAAGGCACCCGCACCGTCCGTGTCCAGCAGCACCACCGACTCACCGACCAGGCGCTGGATCGTGGGTTGGCGACGGGCCTGGTCCTTCTCGCAGTAGTGGCGCAGCGAACCCTCGTCGTGCACGAACAGCTCGACCGGCCAGCCCTGCGACACCAACGACTCCCGGAAGGGCGCCGGCGGACCGGCGAGCAGCACCGTGACGTCGAGGTCGGACGTCGCGGTGGCGTCCCCGCGGGCGATGCTGCCGCCGAGCCAGGCCGCGCGAGCACCGGGGAACCGCTGCAGCACCAGGGCGCGGGCCGTCTCGACCGGGTCCGGCCGGGTCATCCGGCTTCGGCGGCACCTGCTGCGCGCTCATCGGGCAGCAGGCTCTGGGTGAGCGTCCGCACGAGGTCCGGGACGTCCCGCTCGTCCAGCCGGACGGTGGCCACGCAGGTCGAGTCCTGCCAGATCGACAGCACCACCCGCCCCTGCAGCGGGTGCGAGCTGACCCGCAGGGTGCGCCCAGCGACATCTCGCCCGACCAGCACGCTTCCCTTCGACGGCAGCGGCGAGACGGTCATGCCCTCATGGTCACCCGTCGGCGGCGGCCTGTCCAGGCTTCGCGGCTGCGTCCAGGATGACCTGAACGGCCTCCTCGACGTCGTCCGTGAGGGTGAGCAGCGCCAGGTCGGCCTCGTTGATCGTGCCGTGCGCCTCGGCCGCGGTGCGCAGCCAGCTGAGCAGCCCGCCCCAGTACTCGGTGCCGAGCAGCACGATCGGGAACCGGGTCACCTTGCGGGTCTGCACCAGGGTGAGCGCCTCGAACAGCTCGTCCAGCGTGCCGAACCCGCCCGGCAGCACCACGAAGCCCTCGGCGTACTTCACGAACATCGTCTTGCGGGCGAAGAAGTAGCGGAAGTTGATGCCCAGCTCGACGTGGTCGTTCAGACCCTGCTCGTGCGGCAGCTCGATGCCCAGCCCCACGCTGACCCCGCCGCCCTCGCAGGCCCCCTTGTTGACCGCCTCCATGATCCCCGGGCCACCGCCGGTGATGACCGCGTAGCCGGCCTGGGCCAGCCGGCGTCCGACCTCGGTGCCCAGCTCGTACGTCGGCGAACCGGGCTGCTCCCGGGCCGAGCCGAAGACGCTGATCGCCCGGCCGAGCTCGGCCAGCGACCCGAACCCCTCGACGAACTCGCTCTGGATCCGCAGCACCCGCCACGGGTCGGTGTGCACCCAGTCCGCCGGGCCGCGGCTGTCCAGCAGCCGCTGGTCGGTGGTGCTGTCGGGGACCAGGTCCCCGCGCAGCCGCACCGGTCCGGTGCGGTGTTCCGGCTCCTCGCCGGGCTGACTCTGCTGACTCGTTGTCATGCCCCGAACGCTATGCCAGCCAGGCCGTCAGCACCCGCAGGCAGTCCCGGATCTCCTGGACCGGGACGAACTCGTCGTCCGCGTGCGCCTTCAGCGGGTCGCCCGGGCCGAAGTTCACGGCCGGGATCCCCAGCTCGCTGAACCGGGCCACGTCCGTCCAGCCGTACTTGGGCCCGGCCGGGACGCCGATCAGGTCCACGAACGCCTTGGCCATGGGCTGGTCCAGGCCCGGCCGGGCCCCGCCCGCCGCGTCGGTCAGGACGACGTCCAGCCCGGTGAACAGCTCGCGCAGGTGGTGCTCGGCGTCCTGCACGCTCTTGCTGGGCGCGAACCGGTAGTTGACCGAGACCACGCAGCGGTCCGGGATCACGTTGCCGGCGACGCCGCCGTTGATCAGCACCGCGTTCAGGCTCTCGCGGAAGACCAGCCCCTCGACCTCGACCTCCTGCGGCTCGTAGGCCGCCAGCCGGCCCAGCACCACCTGGGCGTCGTGGATGGCGTTGCGGCCCATCCAGGCCCGGGCCGAGTGCGCCGCCTTGCCGTGCACGGTCACGTCCACCCGCAGGGTGCCGTTGCAGCCGCCCTCCACCAGCCCGGACGTCGGCTCCAGCAGCACCGCGAAGTCCCCGGCCAGCAGGTGCGGCGCCTCACGGGAGATCCGGCCCAGGCCGTTGCGCGCGGACTCGACCTCCTCGCCGTCGTAGAACACGAACGTCAGGTCGCGGCTGGGCTCGGGGACCGCGGCGGCCAGCGCCAGCTGGACGGCGACCCCGCCCTTCATGTCGCACGTGCCGCGCCCGTAGAGGAGGTCGCCCTCGTACCAGGTGGGCAGGTTGGGCTCGGCGGCCAGCGGCACCGTGTCCAGGTGCCCCGCGAGCACGACCCGCTCGTCGCGGCCCAGCTCGGTGCGGGCGACCACCGAGTCGCCGTGCCGGGTCACCGTGAGCCAGGGCAGCCGGGACAGCGCCGCCTCGACGGCGTCCGCGATCGGGCCCTCGTTGCCGCTCACCGACTCGATGTCGCACAGCGCGCGGGTGAGGTCGACAGGGTCCTGGGACAGGTCGAGCTGGATGTCAGACGCACTCATGGGCATCGACCCTAGTGCCCGCTCAACCGCCGAGCCCGGCCGGTCGATACCCCAGGCATGCCTGACATCGACTGGGACCGCGTGCACGCGACGAGCCGGACCGCGGCGACCCCGACGAGCTTCGGCTGGCGGGGGCGGCTGGCACTGACCGCTCCGCCCTTCGTCTGGCTGCTGGCCTTCGGGCGGCAGTTCGTCGGCGGCGGCCTGCCGAGCGCGAACAACGCGTTCGCGTTCCTGTTCGGCGGCGCCGTCCTGCTCGGTGGCCTGTGCTGGGCCACCCAGGTCTGGGCGCCGTCCCGGGTGCTGGTTCCGCCGTCCGAGCCGGGCGGGCCGCCCGCGCCGCCCGACCTCGCCCTGGAGCCCCTGCGCCGTCCGCCGCACGCCACGCTCGGCTACCTGCAGGACACCCCGGGCGACGGTCCCGAGCCCAGCGGGCCGGTCCGCTGGTGATCGTCGGCCCCGTATCCTGGTGCATATGACCGACCCCCGCGCCGCCTGGGCCTACGGCCTCGCCACCACCTCGGACGACGGTCAGGTGCTGGACGTCTGGTACCCCGCCCCCGCGCTCGGCGAGGCTCCCCCGGACGCCGGACCGCACGACGTCCCGGCCGACCTGGCCGCGCTGGCCGGGATCGACCCGGCGCGTGGCGTCCGGACGTCGGTGGTGCGCACCGTCATCGACCTGGACGCCGCCCCCGCCGACCCCGCCGACGCCTACCTGCGCCTGCACCTGCTCTCGCACCGGCTCGTCCAGCCGCACGGCCAGAACCTGGACGGCCTCTTCGGCGTGCTCACCAACGTCGTGTGGACCAATGCCGGGCCGTGCGCCGTCGAGGGCTTCGAGGCGACCCGGCGGCGGCTGATGGCCCAGCACGGCCGGGTCACCGTCTACGGCATCGACAAGTTCCCCCGGATGGTCGACTACGTGGTGCCCAGCGGCGTCCGGATCGCCGACGCCGACCGGGTCCGCCTCGGCGCGCACCTGGCCAGCGGCACCACCGTGATGCACGAGGGCTTCGTGAACTTCAACGCCGGCACCCTGGGCACCTCGATGGTCGAGGGCCGCATCGTCGCCGGCGTGGTTGTCGGGGACGGGTCCGACGTGGGCGGTGGCGCCTCGATCCTGGGCACCCTGTCCGGCGGCGGCAAGGACGTCGTGTCGGTCGGTGAGCGGTGCCTGATCGGCGCCAACGCCGGCATCGGGATCAGCCTGGGAGACGACTGCGTCGTCGAGGCCGGCCTGTACGTGACGGCCGGCACCAAGGTGACGATCGTGGACGGCGAGCTGGCCGGGCGCGTCGTGAAGGCGCGCGAGCTGTCCGGCAGCGCGAACATGCTGCTGCGCCGCAACTCCACCACCGGCCGGGTCGAGATGGTCGCGCGCCCGGGGACCACCGTCGAGCTCAACGCCGTCCTGCACGCGAACTGACGGTCCCTCGTGCCCCTGTCCCACCGCGGTCGCGTCACCCGCAACGTCGTGCTCGCCGGCGTCACGGTGCTGGCGGTCGGCGTGGGCGCGTTCGCCCTGCGCGGGGGCAGCCACCCCTTCGGGTCGCCGTCCTGCCAGGCCACCGCGTCCGGCACGACGTTCGAGTACACCCCCGAGCAGATGGCCAACGCGGCCACGATCGCCGGCATCGCCATGAAGCGCGGGCTACCGGCCCGGGCAGCCACCATCGCGCTGGCCACGGCCCGCCAGGAGTCGAAGTTCATCAACGTCGACTACGGGGACCGGGACTCGCTCGGGCTGTTCCAGCAGCGGCCCTCCCAGGGCTGGGGCACCAAGGCGCAGGTGAGTGACCCCGTGTACGCCACCAACGCCTTCTACGACGTGCTGACCAAGATCGAGGGCTACCGGTCCATGGAGATCACCAAGGTCGCCCAGAAGGTGCAGCGCTCGGCCTACCCCGAGGCGTACGCCGACCACGAGCCGGAGGGCCGGGTGCTCGCGTCCGCGCTGTCCGGGAACTCCAAGGCGGCCCTGACCTGCCGGCTGGACCCCGACTCGACGTCTGGCGGGGCGGCCGCCGTAGCGCCGTACCTGAAGGCCCTGGGGCGCGAGCAGGTCGCCGTCCAGTCGTCCCGGCTGACCGGCAAGGTGCCCGGCGTCCGGCTGGACGCGCCCGGCGTCACGACCGCGTGGTCGCTCGCCCAGTGGTCGGTCGCCGGTGCGGACCGGCTCGGCATCGAACGCGTCTACGTGGACGGCAAGGTCTGGGACCGCGCCAAGCCGGACGACGGCTGGACGGCGTCCAGCGACGGCGGCGACGGCGTCGTGGTCACCTTCGCCCCCTAGCAAACCCGACGCACCATTCGCGCTTCACGTGGTTTTCGAGGCCGAATAGCCACGGGTAGCGCGAATGGTGCGGGATGGGGCTTGGGGTGGGGCTGGGTGGGTCAGCGGGAGGAGACGGGCTGCCAGTCGCGCTCGGTGGCTCCGACGTACAGCTGGCGCGGGCGACCGATCTTGGTCTCCGGGTCCTCGATCATCTCGCGCCACTGGGCGATCCAGCCGGGCAGCCGGCCGAGTGCGAACAGCACGGTGAACATCCGGGTCGGGAAGCCCATCGCCTTGTAGATCAGGCCGGTGTAGAAGTCCACGTTCGGGTACAGCTTGCGCTCGACGAAGTAGTCGTCGGCCAGCGCGATCTCCTCCAGCCGCAGGGCGATCTCGAGCAGCTCGTCGCCGCCGGCGAGCTGGTCCAGCACCTGGTCCGCCGTCTTCTTGATGATGGCCGCGCGCGGGTCGTAGTTCTTGTAGACCCGGTGCCCGAAGCCCATCAGCCGGACGCCCTGCTCCTTGTTCTTGACCTTCTTCATGAACGCGTCGACGTCGTCGTCGGAGTCCTTGATGCCCTGCAGCATCTCCAGGACCGCCTGGTTCGCCCCGCCGTGCAGCGGGCCGAACAGCGCGTTGATGCCGGCCGAGATTGAGGCGAACAGGTTGGCCTGGCTCGAGCCGACCAGCCGCACCGTGGACGTCGAGCAGTTCTGCTCGTGGTCGGCGTGCAGGATGAAGAGCTGGTCCAGCGCCTTGGTCAGCGTCGGGTCCACCTCGTACGGCTCGGCCGGGAAGCCGAACGTCATCCGCAGGAAGTTGTCGGTCAGCGACAGCGAGTTGTCCGGGTACAGCATCGGCTGGCCGACGCTCTTCTTGTACGCGTACGCCGCGATGGTCGGCAGCTTCGCCAGCAGCCGGACGGTCGAGATCTCGACCTGCTCGGGGTCGAAGGGGTTGAGGCTGTCCTGGTAGAAGGTGGACAGCGCCGAGACCGCCGAGGACAGCACCGGCATGGGGTGCGCGTCGCGCGGGAACCCCTCGAAGAAGCGCTTGAGCTCCTCGTGCAGCAGCGTGTGCCGGCGGATCCGCTGGTCGAAGTCGTCCAGCTCGGCCTGCGTGGGCAGCTCGCCGTAGATCAGCAGGTACGAGGTCTCCAGGAACGAGGACTTCTCGGCCAGCTGCTCGATCGGGATGCCCCGGTAGCGCAGGATGCCGGCGTCACCGTCGATGTAGGTGATCGCCGACCGGCAGGACGCCGTGTTCACGAAGCCCGGGTCGAGCGTGACGTGCCCGGTGTTCTTCAGCAGCGGGGAGATGTTGTACGCGTCCTCGCCCTCGGTCGCCGTCTCACCGGACAGGGTCAGCTCGCCGCCGGCGTGCTTGAGAATGGCATCGTCCGCCATGGTTCGTCCGCTCCTTCGTCCTCGTCGACCAGCCCACGGGTCACGTCGGGCCCAGCCGGCGGCCGACGCCTCGGGCGGCCGCACACGTCCCCGACGCTACCCGGCGGTACCCGACCTCCACCAATCAGGGCTCGCCCGAACGGAACAGCCGGGATCAACCGCTGCGGCTCGTCAAGCGCTGCGCGGCCGCCTCGACGCGCTCGTCGGAGGCGGTCAGCGCCACCCGCACGTGCTGGGCGCCGGCGGCACCGTAGAAGGTCCCCGGCGCCACCAGGATGCCGAGGTCGGCGAGCCCGGCCACGGTTGCCCCTGCCGGCTCGTCCCTGGTCGCCCACAGGTACAGCCCGGCCTGCGAGTGGTCGATCCGGAACCCCGCCTGCTGCAGGGCCGGCGCGAGCCGGTCACGACGGGCCCGGTACCGCGCCTTCTGCGCGGCGACGTGCTCGTCGTCGCCCAGGGCCGCGAGCATGGCGCGCTGCACCGGCCAGGGCACGATCATCCCGGCGTGCTTGCGGACCTCGAGCAGGCGCCTCACCAGCGCCGGGTCGCCCGCGACGAACGCCGCCCGGTACCCGGCGACACTGGACTGCTTGGACAGCGAGTAGACCGCGAGCAACCCCTCGTGCGAACCGCCGCAGACCTCGGGGTCCAGGACGCTGGGCACCGACCCCACCCCGTCAGCGGACCAGTCCAGCTCGGCGTAGCACTCGTCGCTCGCCACGATCGCGCCGCGCTCGCGAGCCCAGCGGACCACCTTGGCCAGGTGCTCGCGGCCGAGCACCCGGCCGGTCGGGTTGGACGGCGAGTTCAGCCACACCAGCCGCACCGGGCCTGCCGAGGACGCCGGGCCGAGCTGCGCCGTCCCGTCGGCCGGAACCGGTGTGGCACCGGCGATCCGGGCGCCCACGTCGTACGTCGGGTAGGCCACCTCGGGGTGCACCACGAGGTCGCCCGCACCGAGCCCCAGCAGGGTCGGCAGCCACGCCACCAGCTCCTTGGAACCCACGGTGGGCAGCACGCCGTCCGGGTCGACGTCTGGGACGCCGCGCCGGCGCGCGAACCAGCCCGCGACGGCCTCACGCAGGTCCGGCGTCCCCCAGGTCTGCGGGTAGCCAGGCGCGTCGGACGCCGCCCGCAGCGCGTCCTGCACCACCTGCGGGGTGGGGTCCACGGGGGTGCCGACCGACAGGTCGACGATGCCGCCGGGGTGCGCCCTGGCCCTCGCTGCGGCAGGCGCGAGCGAGTCCCAGGGGAAGTCGGGGAGCTGCACCCTTACTCGTCGTGCTCCTGCGGCGGCAGGGCGGTGATGATCGAGTGGTCCTTGGCGATGACACCGAGCTTGGCCGCACCACCAGGCGAGCCGAGGTCGTCGAAGAACTCCACGTTCGCCGTGTAGTACTCCTTCCACTGCTCGGGGACGTCGTCCTCGTAGTAGATCGCCTCGACGGGGCAGACCGGCTCGCAGGCGCCGCAGTCCACGCACTCGTCGGGGTGGATGTACAGCGAACGCTCGCCCTCGTAGATGCAGTCGACCGGACACTCCTCGATGCAGGCCTTGTCCTTGAGGTCGACGCAGGGCTGGGCGATGACGTACGTCACGTGCGATCCTCCTCGAACAGACGGCGCGTGCACGCCGTGGTACGCGGCCCGGTTGTCGACCAGGTCCGCACCTAGTATCGCGGACACGGTAGCCGTCGCGAACAGGGAGGGGTGGCGTGTCCGGTCGCATCGTCCCCCGACTGGGTCCCGAGCAGGTCGGCCAGCGGGTCGTCGTCCGGCGTCGGATCGGCAACGGACGGGTCGCGGACGTGCTCGGTGAGCTGCTGTCCTGGGACGCCGACGGCGACGGGACGGCCCGCATCCGCAGCCGGCACGGCGAGGTCGTCGTGCCGCTCGCGGACGTCGTGGCCGGTAAGCCCGTGCCGCCCCCGCCCGAGCGGCGCGGCGCGCCGCACCGGGCCATCGGATGGGAGGGGCTGGAGGACGTCATGGTCGACGGGTGGCGCCCGCTCGAGCTGGACTGGCTCGGCGTGCGCGGCCAGGGCTGGCGCCTGCGCGCCGCCGACGGCTTCACCGGCCGGGCCAACTCGGTGCTGGCCGTCGGCGACCCCGGCCTGCCCCTCGAGCAGGCCGTCGACCGGGCCGAGCAGTGGTACGCCGAGCGCGGACTGGGCGCCCGCTTCGCCCTGCCCTGGCCGCTGGCCGAGCGCGACAGCAAGCTCGACGCCCTGCTCGCCGAACGGGGTTACGAGGTGGACACCCCGACGCTGGTGATGAGCGCCGCCACCCGCGACGTCGCCGCTGCCGTCGCCCAGCCGGGCGGGCCGGGGTTCTCGGTGGGCCCCAGCTCCGGGGTGCCCGCCGGGTTCGAGCTGCACGACGCCGCCGAGCCCGACGACGGGTGGCTGTCGGTCTACCACTACCGCGGCCAGGAGCTGCCCCCGGTGGCGCGCCGGCTGCTGCTGTCCGCACCCGAGCAGGTGTTCGTCACGGTGCGCGGCACCGATCCACCGCTCGACCAGGTGGTCGCCGTCGGCCGCGGTGCGTCGTCCCGCGGCTGGACCGGGGTCACCGCGATGGAGGTGGTGCCCGCCCAGCGCCGCCGGGGCCTGGCCACCCTGGTGCTCGGCGCCCTGGCCGAGTGGGCGATGCAGCGCGGTGACCGGTCCATGTACCTGCAGGTCGCCGAGCAGAACCGCGGCGCGCGCGGCCTCTACGCCGGTCTCGGGTTCGCCGACCACCACGGCTACCACTACCGGGTGGCGCCACCGTCCTGACGGGGGCGAGCCGGCTCAGCGCAGGTGGGTGTACGCGCCGCGGTGGTAGAGCAGCGGCCCGTCCGGGCTGTCCGGCAGGTCGATGGACATCACCTCACCGACCACGATCGAGTGGTCACCGGCCGGGTGCAGGTCCGTCGTCCGGCACTCGATGGCCGCCAGCGCCGGGTCGACCAGCGCGACCCCGGTGACCGGGCCGCGGCGGTGCGGCACCCGGTCGAGCTGGCCGTGCAGCGGACGCCCGCGGGTGGACAGCCACTGCGAGATCGTCCGCGCCGACTCGTCCAGCAGGCTCACGCCCCAGTACCCGGACTCGGTGACAGCGTCGTGGAAGCGCGCCTCCCGCTCCACGCAGACCAGCACCAGCAACGGCTCCAGCGACACCGACGTGAAGGCGCTGGCGGTCATCGCGTGGTCCACCCCGGCCACCCGCGCGGTCACCACCGTGACCCCGGTCGCGAACCGGGCCATCGCGCGCCGGAACCGCGCGACGTCAGCGTCAGCCCGCAGGGGCTGCGGATCGGACGGCGTTCCCACGAGGCTCACTCCCCGACCCTAACCGCGGGCGGCGCGGGCCACCCGCCCAGGGAGCAGCAGCAGGGCCGCCAGCAGTACCAGACCGGCGAACAGCCACGCGTAACCGCGCCCGTTCGCCGGAACCAGCACGTCCTCACCGGCCGAGCCGCTCGAGACCCATGCCAGCACCAGCAGCCACCCACCCAGAGCCGCCAACCGGGCCGCGAGCGAAGGGCCCAGCGCGCGCAGGAAGGCACCGACGCACGCGGTCAGCGCGAGCGCCAGACCCAGCCCCACCGGCCAGCGCACGCCGCCCGGCCCGGTCACGGCGCCCTGGTGGGTCACCGTGGCGACGAACGCGGTCACCGCGGTGAGCAGCAGGCAGCCGAGCACGACCGCGGCAGCGCGCAGGGCAGCCGGGACGCCAGCACCCCGGCCCGACGTCGCACGCTGCCAGGGCACGCGGTCAGGGTACGCGGCGCTCCCCGTCGCCCCCGGCGCCCCCGGCGGGCCGGTCGGTCCGGTCGGCCGGGTCCTGCGTCAGGTCGATCACGACGTCGGCGAAGGCCACGCCGGGGCGACCGAGGTCGCCGTGGCGCGCGGCCGCCGCCTCCAGGACGTCGGTGATCTGCGGGCCGATCAGCTCGTGCCGCTCGAGCAGCGCGTCCCGCAGGGCCTCGACCAGGTGCTTGTTGTTGCTCATGAGGTCGCGCACGGCCCGCTTCTGCTCCTGCAGCAGGTCCTCGACCATGCGGCGCCCCTCGGAGTCCCCGAGCACGCGGCCGACCAGGTTCGAGTCGCTGAGCGCCGAACCGGAGATCGCGTTGTAGGACACCAGGGTGTCCACCATGCCGGCCGCGCCGACCATCTGGGCGGCGACGTTGGTGGCGTAGAGCAGGTCACCGCCGGGGCCGGTCGAGACGTCCCCGAAGAACAGCTCCTCGGCGACCTGGCCGCCGAACGCGACCTGGATCAGCCCGCGCAGCTCGGCCCGCGAGCGGGTGTACACGTCCTCGGCGTCACCGTGGGCGAGCAGGCCGAGGGAGTCCCGGCGCTTGATGATGGTGAGCACCTCGAGCCGGCGGGTGGGTGCGACCAGCCAGGCCATCGTGGCGTGCCCGGCCTCGTGGGTGGCGATGAGCCGCTCCTCGTGCGCGGTGTAGCCCACCGGCTGCCCGAGCCCGATCTCGGTGATCATCCGGGCGTGCTCGACGTCCGCCCAGGTCATCGCCGTCCGGCCGCCCTCGACGGCCCGGACCAGCGCCTCGTCCAACAGCCCTTCCAGCATCGCCGGGCTGTAGCCCTGGGTGATCGCGGCGAGCGCGTCCCGGCGGTCCTCGCCGTCCAGGGCAGCGTCGTGCGCCTTGCGGGCCAGGAAGTGGTCGACGATCTGGCGGCGGCCGGCCTTGGACGGCAGGTCGAAGGTGAGCCGCTGGTCGAACCGGCCGGGGCGCATCAGGGCCGGGTCCAGCCGGTCCGCCGTGTTGGTCGAGGCCAGCAGCATGATGTTGGCCCACGGCACGCCCGGGCCCTTGAGCTGGTGGTTCATCGGCAGCACCAGGTTGACCAGGTCGGTGAGCTTGCCGCGCAGCTTCTGCCCGCCCGTCGGCTGGTCGAACGACTGCATCTGCACCAGCAGCTCGTTGACGGTCATCTGCCCGTCACCGGGCCCGGTGAACGCGCTGTGCACGGTCCCCGCGGTCGAGCTGGACATCGGCAGGCCGGTCAGTCCCCCGCAGCCGAGCAGCTGGCTGGACGTCGCGGGCGCCGCGGTCATCGCGGTCGACGGGCGGCTCAGCGCGATCGCGTCGAACTCGTCGATGAAGCCGATGGCCCCGCCGTACTGGCGGGACGCCTTGCGCAGCGCCTTGAAGAAGCTGCGGATCTGGCGCTGCGAGGCGCCCTGCATGCTGGACTGGAACGACGTCGCGGAGGCCATCAGGAACGGGACGCCGGCCTCCTTGGCCAGCGCCTTGGCCGTGTGCGTCTTCCCGGTCCCGGGGGGCCCCTCGAACAGGACGCCGCGGCGCGGGCGACCGCCCATCTGCGCGGTGAACGTGCGGTGCGCCAGGAACAGGTTGAGCGTGCGCACGACCTCGGCCTTGACGACGTCGATGCCCACGACGTCGTCCAGGCCGACGTCGATCTGCTCGGGGCGCATGACCACGTGCGGCGAGCGACCGGTCATGGTCAGGCTCAGCACCGTCGCCAGGATGAGCACGAAGAAGAACAAGCCGGTCATCAGGTAGATCGGGTCCACCTGGGGCAGCTGCAGCATGCCGACCGGGTCGCCGGACAGCAGCCGCCACCACAGCCAGACCAGGACCACGCCCAGCAGCACGGCGACCTTGCGCAGCCGGCGAAGGCGCGTGCGCTCGCGGGTGACCGCGACGTCCGCGCCGCGCAGCGGCACCGTCCCGGACAGGTCTGCCAGCAGGTTCGTGTGCTCCGTCGTCCCAGCCACGGCCAGCCCCTTCGTCCGCGCGCTGACTGTCCAGCACGGTGAGAGGGCCAGCCTCGCCCATCGGAGGGCGGTTGGCGCGCCCGCTCACCCGCATGGGGTCGGTTCGCTCACCGAGCGTGACGTGCGATCAGGCCCCAGTCAGCGCTGCGGCAGGCCCAGGCCGGCGAACAGGTCGTCGGCCGGTCCGGCGACGCTGCTCTCGGCGATCGTCGCTCGCGGTCCCCGGACCCGGCGGAAGCCCTCACGCGCGGATAGCCGCTGCGCGACGTCGTTCGACAGCGCGAACCACGGCGGGCGCACCACCACCTGGGTGGCGTGGGCCTCGAGGGCCGCCGTCACCGCAGGCAGGTGCTCCGGGGCCTCCACGACCACGTCCAGCAGGTCGTCGTCGACCACGGCCGGCGGGTGCTCGGCGTAGTCCGGGGGGAGCATGCCGGCCGGCAGCCGGCCGTCCTGCGCGGCGGCCAGCACCGCGCGACGCTCCGCGCGGGCCCACGACGTGGCGACCTGCACCCAGTGCACGGCGAGCACCTGCCACCCGGGGCGGGCCCCGTCGTCCGCGGCGAGCTCGACCGCCCGCATGGTCACCCGGTGGGCCATCACGTGGTCCGGGTGGCCGTACCCGCCGTCCGGGTCGTAGGTCACCACGACCTGGGGGCGGACCTCCCGGAGGACGTCGGCGAGCAGGCCGGCGGCCTCGTCGAGGTCGGCGAGGGCGAACGCGTCGGGGTGCACGTCGCCGGCGACCCCGGCCACCCCGGGAGCCAGCCAGACCATCCCCGAGTCGCGCCAGCGCCCATCCCCGAGCAGTCGGTGGTCCGGGACGCCGAGGGCGGCCATGGCCCGGACCAGCTCGCCCGCCCGGTGCGCGCCGAGCGTGTCGTCGCGGTCGCTGGCGAGGTGGCGCAGCTCGGCGGGGATCACCTCGCCCTCATCGCCGAGGGTGCAGGTGACCAGCGTGACGCCCACTCCCTCGGCGGCGTAGCGCGCCATCGTGACGCCCGTGGTCAACGTCTCGTCGTCCGGGTGGGCGTGCACGAGCAGGAGCCGGCGGCCGGGCTCCTCGCCCACCACCGGCTCCTCCTCGATCGGGTAGTCGGCCGTCACCCGAGCGCGGGCTCGGCGTCCCTGGTCTGTGCGGCCTTCGGGTCGTGCTCCGGGAAGTGGCAGGCCACCGTGTGCCCCGGAGTCAGCTCGCGCAGCAGCGGGATCTCGGTGGCGCAGCGGTCCTGGGCCTTCCAGCAGCGGGTGCGGAACACGCAGCCCGAGGGCGGGTCGCTCGGCGAGGGAAGGTCGCCCTGCAGCAGGATCCGCTCACGCGTCTTGTCGAGGTCCGGGTCCGGCATCGGCACCGCGGACATCAGCGCGTTCGTGTACGGGTGCAGCGGACGGCCGTAGAGGTCCTCCGCGTCCGCGAACTCGACCAGGTGGCCGAGGTACATGACGGCGACCCGGTCCGAGATGTGCCGGACGACGGACAGGTCGTGCGCGATGACGATGTAGGACAGGCCGAACTCGTCCTGGATGTCCTCGAGCAGGTTGACGACCTGGGCCTGGATCGACACGTCGAGCGCGGAGACCGGCTCGTCCGCGACGATGATCTTCGGTCGCAGGGTGATCGCCCGGGCGATGCCGATGCGCTGGCGCTGCCCACCGGAGAACTCGTTCGGGTAGCGGTTGTAGTGCTCGGGGTTGAGCCCGACCCGCGCCATGATGTCCTGCACGGACGCCTTGACGCCGCCCTGCGGGACGACCCCCTGGACCTCGTACGGCGCCCCGATGATCGAGCCCACCGTGTGCCGGGGGTTCAGCGAGTTGTACGGGTCCTGGAAGATCATCTGCATCTTGCGACGCATCGGGACCATCTGCTTGCGCGACAGGTTGGTGATGTCGCGGCCCTCGTACTCGATCTTCCCGCCGGTCGGCTCGAGCAGCTTGAGCATGGTGCGGCCGGCGGTCGACTTCCCGCAGCCGCTCTCACCGACGAGACCGATCGTCTCGCGCTCGCGCAGACCGATGCTCACGCCGTCCACGGCCTTGACGTCACCTACCTGCCGGCGAAGGAGTCCCTCCCTGATCGGGAACCACTTCTGCAGGTCGGTGATCTTCAGGATCGGGTCGCTCACGCGCCCTCCTTCTGCGTGTTGGGCGCCACGGAGGCGAGCCGCTCGGCCGCGAGGCGCTGCTTGTCCGGCGCGGACAGGTGGCAGCGAGCGGAGTGGCCCTCGGCGACCTCGTCGAGCACCGGTCGCACGGTGTCGCAGCGGCCGTCGGTGACGAACTGGTGGTACTGGCAGCGAGGACGGAACACGCAGCCCTGCGGGAGGTTGATCAGCGACGGCGGCTGGCCGGGGATGGGCGACAGCCGTCCCCCACCCGCCTCGTCCAGCCGGGGCAGTGAGCTGAGCAAGCCCCAGGTGTAGGGCATCTGCGGACGGTAGAAGATGTCCCGCACCGTGCCGCGCTCGACCACCCGCGCGCCGTACATGACGGCCACGTCGTCGGCGGTCTCGGCGACGACGCCCAGGTCGTGGGTGATCAGGATGATCGCGGTGCCGAACTCGCTCTGCAGGCTCTTGAGCAGCTCGATGATCTGCGCCTGGACCGTCACGTCGAGCGCCGTGGTCGGCTCGTCCGCGATCAGCAGGTCCGGGTCGTTGATCAGCGCCATCGCGATCATCACGCGTTGGCGCATGCCGCCCGAGAGCTGGTGCGGGAACTCGCCCGCGCGGCGCTCGGCGTTCGGGATGCCGACCTTCTTGAGCAGCTCGACGGCGCGCTTCTTGGCATCGGACTTGTTGATGTCCCGGTGCACCTGGACGGCCTCGACCAGCTGCGAACCGATCGTGAAGAACGGGTGCAGCGAGCTCAGCGGGTCCTGGAAGATCATCGCCATCCGCTTGCCACGCAGCTCGCGCAGGCGCTCGGGGCTGGCGGTGACGATCTCCTCGCCGTCCAAGCGGATCGAACCGCTGACGTGGGTCCGCCGGGGGTTGTGCAGGCCCATGATGGCCGCGCTGGTCACACTCTTGCCGGAGCCGGACTCGCCGACGATGGCCAGCGTCCGACCCTTGTCGACGTCGAAGGTGACGCCGTCCACGGCGCGGACGACGCCGTCCTCCGTCGTGAACCGGACGTTGAGGTCCTCGACCTCCAAGAAGGCGCTCATGACAGTCTCACTCTCGGGTCGATCACCGCGTAGAGCAAGTCCACGACGAGGTTGGCCACGATGACGAAGGTGGATGCGAGCAGGACCATCCCGACAATCAGGGGCAGGTCGGACGTGACCGCCGCGTCGAGCGACAGCTTGCCCAGGCCGGGGAGGCCGAAGATCTGCTCGGTGATGACCACACCGCCCAGCAGCGTGGCCAGGTCGAGGCCGGCGGCCGTGACGATCGGCGTCAGGCCCGACCGCAGGGCGTGCTTGCCGATGACGACGCGCTCGGTCAGACCCTTGGCCCGCGCGGTCCGGATGTAGTCCTCACCCAGGGTCTCGAGCATCTGGTTGCGGGTGAGCCGCGAGTAGAACGCGGCGAACACCAGCGCCAAGGTGATCCACGGCAGGATGAAGGACTTGAACCAGGCCGTGGGGTCGTCCGCGAAGGGGGTGTAGGCGGCGTAGTCCATGATCTGGAACTTGAAGAAGACGAAGTACTGCAGGACGAGGCCGATGAAGAACGTCGGGAACGAGTACCCGATCAGTGCCGCACCGGTGGCTGCTCTGTCCTGCCATCGACCTCGTTTGAGGGCGGCGAGGATGCCGACGGAGACGCCGGTGATCAGCCAGAGGATGCACGCGCCGACGGCCTCGGTGGCGGTGACCGGCAGACGGGTCTTGATGAGGTCGGTGACGCAGGCCTGCTTGGTGAAGGAGTAGCCCAGGCTCGGCGCCGGGCACTCGAAGGCCACCGCGCCGGTGCCGTACGTACGGCCGACGAAGATGCCCTTCACGAACTTCAGGTACTGCTCGTAGATCGGCTTGTCGTACCCGAGCCGGATGCGGTTCTGGGCGATGACCTGCGCGTTGCACGACTTGCCGCAGGTGAGCGAGGCGGGGTCGGCCGGCAGGATCGTGAAGATCCCGAAGACGAGCATGCTCAACGCGATCAGCATGAGGATCATCGCGATCAGTCGTCGGATGATGTAGGTCCCCATGGAAGCCTCCGGATTCTGGGCAGCGGTAAACCGGGCGCGTGGCCCGGTCCGGTCCCCGGGGGCGGGTGGGTTGCACCCGCCCCCGGAAACCTGGTCGAACGGTGAAGCGGTCTCGGCTCAGGAGCCTTTCAGCTCAGGAGCTGAAGATCACTTCTTGACGTACAGGTCCCCGTAGCTCCAGGAGCCGTAGGGAGCCCACACGTAAACCTTGCCACCGTCACCGGAGACGTTACCCACCTTGGAGCCAGCAAGGCGCTGCTCGCGGCCGAACCGGGTCGGGAGGACCCAGGCCTGCTGCATGGCCTCCTTGTTGAGCTCCTTCCACAGGTCGCCCTGCTTGGCGCGGTCGGTCTCACCCTTGGCAGCGTCGGACTTGGCGGTGAACGCCTTGTCGTCCGCACGGGAGAGGTCGAAGCCACCGGCCTTGGTGAACAGCTCCGGGATGACCGTGGAGGCGTTCAGCCAGTCCGGGCCCCAGCCAGCGGAAGCAAGAGCCTCTTCCTTGGTCGGGTCCTGGACGATCGAGTAGTACTCGCCCGGGGGCAGAGCCGACAGCTTCAGCTTGATCCCGGCGCGGGCGAGGGACGACTGCAGCGAGGCAGCGGCCTTGTCGGCGACCGGGGTCTTGCCGTACTGGTAGGTGAGCGTCGGCATCGGAGCACCCGACTCGGAGATCAGCTTCTTGGCGAGGTCGGGGTTGCCGGTGTCCGGAACCTGACCGCCGTACATGCCGTCCCACATACCCGACTTGGCGTAGTCGGCGGGCAGGTTGGGCTTGATGACACCGTCGGCCAGGTCACCGGCGAAGGCACCGCCGGAGATGGTGCGCATGGCCGCACGGTCAGCAGCCACGACGATCGCCTGACGCTGCTTGACGTTCGGGACCTTGTTGACGTTGATCGCGATGTAGCGCGAGTACGGGTCGAACTCGTTGACCCGACGCGACTCGAAGCGAGCGTCGTTGAACACCGAGGTGAGCGACGCGGTGTCGAGGTTGTCACGCGAGATCGCGGTCTGGTCCTCGCCCGAGTCGGCCATCATGCGCTGGTCGATCGTGGTGGTCTCGATCGAGAACTTCACGACGACCTTGTCCGGCAGGGCCGGACGGTAGCTGTCGCTGGCGGCGCTCCAGTTGGTGTTGCGCTCCAGGACCAGCTGCTGACCCTTGGTGTACTCGGCGATCTTGTAGGGACCGTTCGAGACGACGGCGTCGTCGTACTTCTCGCCCTTGTCCTTGGCCTTCGGCACCGGAGCGAACGCGGAGAGGGTGACGGTGTAGTTGAAGTCACCGGCCGGCTTCGCGAGGTGGAAGGTGATGGTCTTGCCGTCGGCGGAGCACTCGACAGCCTTGTCGAAGGCCCCGGTGTCGTTCTTCGAGGTCTCGTACGGGCCCTTGTAGGTCGAGTTGCCGTCCTTGTCCTTCGGGATGTCCAGGAGGCTGATCGCGTAGGTCGGACCGTCGGTGATGACGGTCTGCGCGAAGGTACGGGACACGCCGTACTTGACGTCGGCGCAGGTGACGTCCGAGCCGTCCTCCCACTTGACGCCGTCACGCAGCGTGAAGGCCCAGGTCTTGCCCTCTTCGGTCGCCTTGCCGGTGTCCGTCGCGAGGTCACCGACGAGCTGGCCGGCGGCGTCGCCGTTCGGGCTCATCTTGTACGCGGTGAGCGTGCGAGCGAAGTACGCGCTCGAGAAAGCAAGGTCCTCACCGGTGTAGTTCCGCTGAGGGTCGAGGTGGTTGAACTGCTCAGCGTTCGTGAGGATGGTCAGGGTGCCACCCTTGTTGCCGCTGTTGTTCGACCCGGTTGCACTGTCTCCGTCGTCGCCCCCGCCGCACGCGGCCAGCGCCAAAGCGCCAACCGAGGCCAGGGCCACAAAGCGAAGACCGGTCTTGGCCTTGCCCATGTTTTCTCCTCCTGGTCGATGAGCCGAGACTTTTGCTCGGCCCGTCCGGCCCGCCGCGTGCGGTAGGCCGCTCCCGGCGAGTAGCCGGGGAGTTTGTGGATGGTTCGGGCTCTCGCCGCTAGGAGCGGCCCGCCCTCGGGTCGAGCGCATCTCGGATCGAGTCGCCGAGAAGGTTGAACGCGAGCACCAGCAGGAACAGCGCCATACCCGGGATGAACAGGTACAGCGGCACGACCTGGTAGTACTTCACCGAGTTCGACAGCATGTTGCCCCAGGTCACCGTCGGCTCCGCGACGCCGACGCCCAGGAACGACAGCGCGGCCTCCGCACTGATGTACGACGGCAGCAGCAGCGAGGAGTAGACGAGGATCGGCACCCAGAGGTTCGGGAGGATCTCCTTGAAGAGGATCCGCCGGGTCGAGGCCCCGATCGAGACCGCGGCCTCGACGAACTCCCGCTCCCGCAGGCTCAGCACCTGGCCGCGGATGATGCGGGCCAGGTACGGCCAGCCGAAGATGCCGAAGACGGCGATCAGGTAGATCAACCGGGCGGAGTTGCCGTCGATGCCGAAGCGGCTGTCCAGCGCGTTCAGCACCAGCGGGCTCAGCGAGATCAGCAGCACCAGCTGGGGAACGCACAGGATGAGGTCCATCGTGCGGCCCAGCAGGGTGTCGAGCCAGCCGCCGCTGTACCCGGCGACGATGCCGAGGACGACGCCGATGACCACGGTGAGCAGCGTCGCCGAGAAGGCGACCAGCAGGGACACCCGGCTGCCGTACAGGAGCTCGGCGAGGATGTCGCGGCCGGTCTCGGGCTCGATGCCCAGCAGGTGCGTGGTGGAGATGCCCTGGTTGAGCCAGGACGACGCCTTCGGCATGCCGCCGTCACCGATCAGGTCGGTGTGGTACTTCGCGTCGACGCCCAGCAGCCGGGTGATGACCGGCGCGAGCAGCGCGATGACGACGTACAGCGTGACGACGAGCAGGCTGATCATTCCCACGCGGTCGCGCTTCAGTCGACCCCAGGCGATCTGCGACGGCGACCGGCCCTCGATGCCGGCGGCACCCTCAGTGACATGCGTCTCCTGGTCAAGGGACTGCGACGCAATGGTCATGGGGAAGGTGCCTTTCCGTGGGGGACGCTCTCAAGCCGTGTGGACTCTATGCCAACCAGGCACGAGCGCTGCAACACGTGAGGGCCTACGTTGCCCAATCGTGACCGCGCCGCGACCTGGGTGCGCTCGTCAGGTTTCGTCGGGGTTCGGCTCGAGACTACGCCGACACCCGTTCGTGACCTGGTTCGACCACGAATGGGGCACCCCGAGATCGGACATCTCGGGCATCGACTGCCCCCGGCGGCCCCGCCGGCCGGCCGTTGTTGATCACTCCGGGCAGGACGCGGGGGCCTTCGGCCGGCAGGCTCGGTCAGGCGCGACGGGCGCGGCCGTGCGCCTTCTGGCGGTCATGGCCGTTGAGGATGACCATGCGGATACGGACCGCGTCGGGCGTGACCTCGACGCACTCCTCGTCCCGGCAGAACTCCAGGGACTGCTCCAGCGACAGCTTGCGGGCCGGCACCAGGCGCTCCAGCTCGTCCGCGTTGGAGCGGACGTTGGTCATCTTCTTCTCCTTGGTGATGTTGACGTCCATGTCGTCCGCCCGGGAGTTCTCCCCCACCACCATGCCCTCGTACACCTCGGTGCCGGGGTCGACGAAGAGCGTGCCGCGCTCCTGAAGGTTCGCCATGGCGTACTGCGTCGAGGAGCCGGCGCGGTCGGACACCAGGGAGCCGCTCGGCCGGGTGCGCAGCTCGCCGAACCAGGGCTCGTACCGCTCGAAGACCTGGTGGGCGATGCCCGTGCCGCGGCTCTCGGTCAGGAACTCGGTGCGGAACCCGATCAGCCCGCGCGAGGGCACCAGGAACTCCATCCGGATCCAGCCGGTGCCGTGGTTGACCATCTGCTCCATCCGACCCTTGCGGACGGCGAGCAGCTGGGTGATCGCGCCGAGGTACTCCTCCGGGGCGTCGACGGTCAGCCGCTCGACGGGCTCGTGGACCTTCCCGTCGATCTCGCGGGTGACCACCTGCGGCTTGCCCACGGTCAGCTCGAAGCCCTCGCGGCGCATCTGCTCGACCAGGATGGCCAGCGCCAGCTCACCGCGGCCCTGGACCTCCCAGGTGTCCGGGCGCTCGGTGGGCAGCACGCGCATGGAGACGTTGCCGACCAGCTCGCGGTCCAGCCGGTCCTTGACCAGCCGGGCCGTGACCTTGGTGTTCTTGGTCGGGCCGCGACCGGCGAGGGGCGAGGTGTTCGTGCCGATGGTCATCGAGATGGCGGGCTCGTCGACAGTGATCAACGGGAGCGGGCGGGGGTCCTCGGCGTCCGCGAGCGTCTCGCCGATCGTGATCTCCGGGATGCCGGCGATCGCGATGATGTCGCCGGGGCCGGCCTGCTCGGCGGGCAGCCGCTCCAGCGCCTGGGTCATCAGCAGCTCGGTGATCTTGACCCGCTGCTGGGTGCCGTCGTGCCGGCACCAGACGACCTGCTGACCCTTGCGCACCGTGCCCTGGTGGACACGGCACAGCGCGATCCGGCCCAGGAACGGGGAGGCGTCGAGGTTGGTCACGTGCGCCTGGAACGGGTGCTCGTCGTCGTACACGGGGGCCGGGACGGCCTTCAGGATCGTCTCGAACAGCGGCTCGAGGTTCTCCGAGTCCGGCATGCCGCCGTCCTCCGGGCGGGTCAGCGACGCCCGACCGGCCCGCGCCGAGGCGTACACGATCGGGAACTCGATCTGGTCCTCCTCGGCGTCGAGGTCCATGAAGAGCTCGTAGGTCTCGTCCACGACCTCGCTGATCCGCGCGTCGGGACGGTCGACCTTGTTGACCACGAGGATGACCGGGAGCCGCGCCTCGAGCGCCTTGCGCAGCACGAACCGGGTCTGCGGCAGCGGGCCCTCGGACGCGTCGATCAGCAGGCAGACCGCGTCCACCATGCTCAGCCCGCGCTCGACCTCGCCGCCGAAGTCGGCGTGACCGGGGGTGTCGATGATGTTGATGGTGACGCCCTCGGGCTTGCCGATGGCGGCGGCCGCCGGACCCTTGTACTTCACGCCGGTGTTCTTGGCGAGGATCGTGATGCCCTTCTCACGCTCCAGGTCGCCGGAGTCCATCGCCCGCTCGTCGACGTGCTGGTGCTCACCGAAGGCCCCGGACTGCCACAGCATGGCGTCGACGAGGGTGGTCTTGCCGTGGTCGACGTGGGCGACGATCGCGACATTACGGATATCGTCGCGGCTCTGCGTGGGCATGAAGGTACGTCCTGTCCGGTTCGGGGAGTCGACGCAGTCTACCGGCGCCGCGCCGTGCCACGGCACGCGCGAACAGGGATACGGCGGGCTACTCGGGCATCATGGACTTCGATGTCTCCTGCAGACCCGTCCAGCCGTACCGCGAGGCGACGAGCGCGCCAGCTGTCGCCGCGGTACCGCGGTGACATCGAGGGCCTGCGGGCGCTCGCCGTCGGTCTCGTCGTGGCCTTCCACGCCGGCGTGCCCTTCGTGTCCGGCGGGTTCGTCGGGGTCGACGTCTTCTTCGTGCTGTCCGGGTTCCTGATCACCGGCCTGCTGGTCGACGAGCTGCAGAGCACCGGGCGGATCTCACTGTCCGGCTTCTACGCCCGGCGGATCCGTCGCCTGCTGCCGCTGTCCGCGCTCGTCCTGGTCGCCACCACCGCGGCCGCCTTCTTCCTGGTGCCGGCCGTCGACCGGGGTGCGGTCGGCGGGGACGTGTCGAGCGCCGCCCTGGGCGTCGCCAACTGGCACTTCGCGATGGAGTCCACGCAGTACATGGCGGACACCGCGAAGAGCCCGGTGCTGCACTACTGGTCGCTGGCCGTCGAGGAGCAGTTCTACCTGGTCTGGCCGCTGCTGCTGATCTGCGTGGCCGGCGCCGGCGGGCTGGCCGCCCGGCGCTGGGTCGTCGCGCGGCGCCGGATCGTGCTCGCGCTCGCCGTCCTCGGCGGCGGGTCGCTGGCCGTCTCCTGGTGGGTCGGTGGGGACGGCTCGTTCGCGTACTTCGGTCTGCACACCCGGGCCTGGGAGCTGGCCGCCGGCGCCGGTGCCGCGCTGGCCAGACCCGCGCTGCCCCGGCTGGGTCGGCTCCCCGCGGTGCTCGCCGGCTACCTGGGGCTCGCGCTGGTGGTGGCCTCCGCGGTCGTGATGGACGAGCAGACCCCGTTCCCTGGCACCGCCGCGCTGGTGCCCGTGGTGGGGACCGTCCTGCTGGTCGTGTCGGGGGCACGGATGTACGTCGCCGCGGTGCCGCGCCTGCTGCGAATCGCGCCGCTGCGGTTCGTCGGCCGGACGTCGTACGCCTGGTACCTGTGGCACTGGCCGTGCCTGGTCCTCGTGGCGGCCCGCTGGGGGACGGTGCCGGCGGGCAGTGATGACGGCGCCCCGCGGCTGACCGCCCCGGTCACGCTCCTCGTCGTGCTGGTCTCGCTCGCCCTGGCCGTGGTGTCGCACCAGCTTGTCGAGCAGCCGGCCCGCGCCCTGCCGTGGTTGCGGGTCTCCCGGCTGCGGACCGCAGCCGTGGGCGCCGGGCTCGTCGTCGGCTCCTTGGTGGCGGCGGCCTCGCTGACCCTGCCCGTCGCCGCACAGGTTGAGGCCATCCCCACCGGGTACGGCCTCGCGGTGCCCGCAGCGACGCCGCCCGCGGCTGCGATGGCTGCCGCCTCCGCGACGGCACCGACGAGCGCCGGACGGCCGACGGCGACCGCCCCCAGCCCGATGACCGTGCAGGAGGCCCGAGCGGACTTCCCGCCGAACGGAAACGCCTGCTACATCGGCTACCCACGCGACCAGGTACCACCGACGACGGCCTGCCGGTACGGCGCACCGCACGGCACCAGGACCATCGCGCTGATCGGTGACTCGCACGCGGCCCAGTGGTTGCCGGCTTTCGTGCAGGCCGCCAAGGACAACGGCTGGACCCTCTACTACTTCGCGAAGAGCGCCTGCGCCCCGGTCGACGTGCCCGTCTGGTCGCCGTCGCTGCAGGCGGTGTACGCCAACTGCCCGACGTGGCGGCACACCATGCTCACGCGGCTGGCCGCCATCAAGGGCCTGGACGCCGTCTTCGTCGGCCGGTACATGATCTACACGAGGGACGCCCGGACGGCGTCCGGCGCACGGGTCCCCACCGGCCAGCTCGGTGCACGCTGGCAGGCCGGGATGGCACGCACGGTCGCTGCGCTCCCGGACGTGCCCCGGGTGGTCGTCCTGCAGGACACGCCTCGGCCCGGCGTCGACGTCCCGACGTGCCTGTCCAAGCACCCCGCGAACCCGGCCGCCTGCGCGTTCGCTCGGGCCGGGCACACGCACCTCGACGCCGAGCTGCTGCGCGCCGAGGTGGCGGCCAGCCCGCGCGTGTCCACGCTCGACCTCACCGACCTGGTATGCCCGACCGCCAGCTGCCCGGTGGTGACCCAGCAGGGAGTCGTGCTCTACCGCGACCACCACCACCTGACCGCGAGCTTCAGCAAGTCGCTCGCCCCGGCCGTCGGCCAGCGCCTGGCCCAGGCACTGGGCTGACGCCCGCCCACTAGGCTCGCCGGCATGGGAAACGCCTTCCTCGACCTCCTGCGTCAGCAGATCCGTCACGAGTTCACCGCGTCGCAGCAGTACGTCGCCGTCGCCGTGTGGTTCGACGACTTCGACATGCCCCAGCTGGCCGCGCACTTCTACGCGCAGGCCGTCGAGGAGCGCAACCACGCGATGATGATGGTGCAGTACCTGCTCGACAGTGACGCCAAGGTCCTCGTCCCGGGGGTGGACGACGTGACCAGCGACTTCGAGGACGTGATCGCCCCCATCGAGCTGGCGCTGAACCAGGAGCGCGTCGTCACCGGACAGATCGAGGCGCTCGCCCGGACCGCGCGGGACGAAGGCGACTACCGCGGTGAGCAGTTCATGCAGTGGTTCCTGAAGGAGCAGGTCGAGGAGGTCGCGTCCATGACGACGCTGCTCGCGATCGCCCGCCGGGCCGGCGACAACCTGTTCCACCTCGAGGACTTCGTGGCCCGCGAGATGGCCGGCGCGCAGGCCGACCCGACCGCCCCGGCCGCGGCCGGTGGCGCGCTCTAGGCAGCCAGATCCGTTCTGAGGCAAGCCTTTCCTTCGTGGCTGACGCTTCGACCACGAACTACGATGCCTCGGTGAGCAGTGCAGCGCAGCCCGTCCGAGCCCACCCCGGCGAGGAGCACAGCCAGTCGATCGGCGCCCAGCTCAACTGGTTGCGCGCAGCCGTGCTCGGCGCCAACGACGGCATCGTGTCGGTGGCCGGCATCGTCGTCGGTGTGGCGGGCGCCACCACCGAGCGCCAGACGATCGTCACCGCCGGTGTCGCGGGCCTGGTGGCCGGCGCCCTGTCGATGGCCGCCGGCGAGTACGTCTCGGTCAGCACGCAACGCGACACCGAGCTCGCGCTGCTCGAGCAGGAACGCCGCGAGCTGCGCGAGATGCCGGCCGAGGAGCTCGACGAGCTGACCGGGATCTACCAGGAGAAGGGCCTGTCGGCCGACCTGGCCCGTGAGGTCGCCGAGGAGCTGACCGAGCACGACGCGTTCGCCGCCCACGTGGACGCCGAGCTCGGACTGGACCCCGACGACCTGACCAACCCCTGGCACGCGGCGGCGGCGTCCGCGTCGTCCTTCGTCGTCGGCGCGCTGCTGCCGATGCTCGCGATCCTGCTCCCGCCGGTCGCCCTGCGCGTGCCCGTGACCTTCGTGGCCGTGGTGCTCGCCCTCGCGCTGACCGGCTGGCTGTCGGCCCGGATCGGCAACGCCGACCGGCTGCGGGCCATGCGCCGCAACGTGATCGGTGGCGCGCTGGCCATGGCCGTCACCTACGGCATCGGCCTGCTCGTCGGCGGCGTGCAGCTCTGAGCGGGGCCAGCCGCGCCCTCAGCTGACCCGCGGCTCGACCTGCACCGCCAGGGCACCGCTGTCGTCGCTGCTCGCGGTGTCCCACACCGCGAGCGACAGCCGGGTGTCCTGGGCGGGCACGTACGTGTAGGTGTACGTGTGGCTCGACTGGCAACCCGCGACGTCCGGCACGACGGCGGTGCCGTTCGCGAACAGGTCGTAGCTGTCCAGCGCCGGGTGCAGCGGGTCGGACGAGCGCTGCAGCGCCCACTGACCGGTCGGGGCCTTCGTGCACTCCGCGTCCGCGAGCAGTCCCTCGCCGGCCCGCCAGGTGCCGGAGACCGTGAGCGTGTACGGCTGACCGGCCCGCAGCCAACCGGCGCTGCGCCCGCCGTGGACGGCGTCCACCGGGACGGTCTCGGGAGCCGTCAGCTCCGGTCCGCTCGGGGCGGAGTACGCCGTCGTGGGTGCCTTCGGCGCGGCAGGGACGGTCGTCGTGTAGGCCGCCGTGGAGGCGCCGGCGCGCAGCACCCGCAGGGTCAGCCCACCGCTGTTGTTGGTCAGCAGCCCGTCATCGATCGACAGCGTCATCGGCGCCGTGACGGACGGCGTGTAGTCCCAGACGTACGTGTGCGACGTCGTGTCGCAGCGGCCCAGCCCGCGGGCCGGAGCCCAGCCCGCCGACGTACCGACCCTCAGCTTGAGCTTGGTGGTGGAGGTCGTCTGCTGGGCCTGGGGGGACCAGCCGAGGTCGTTGTCGTTGCGCCAGGAGCAACCGGCGTCGGCGAGCCTGGTGCCGGCCGCCGCGCGGTAGTAGCCGGTGGCGACCAGGCGGTACTTCGTGCCCTTGCGCAGCGCGAACTCGGTGTGCACGAGCTTCTCGGTCGCAGGCACCCGAACGGTGACCACGGGGTGCTTGACCTGGTTCAGGACCGGCCGCGGCCCGAAGGTGACGCCGGCGACGGTGCCGTCGAAGAACGAGGTGACCGCCTTGGCGCCGGACCAGCCCAGCGAGATGTGCATGTGGTCGCGGTGCCGCAGCGTCGAGCTGCACTTCGACAGCGGGCCCGGCGGGCAGGCGCCGTTGCGGTACGGGCGGGCGTGGAAGCCGTTGCTGGCCGAGTAGATCCGGTCGTTCCAGATGATGTACATGATGCCCAGCCGACGGGCGATGGCGTGCTGGTTGCCGTACCGGTCCGTGGCCCGGGCCAGGTTGAGGAACGCCAGCCCCTGCGCCTTGCCCTTCTTGGTGCGGAAGTCCACGTGCCAGTCGAACGCGCGCCCGTCCTTGTGCTCGCTGCGGGACCCGACGGTGCACCCGCGCATGATCCCGGACGACGAGCTGCCCGGGTAGCGCTTGAGCAGCCAACGGGACATCAGCACCGCACCCTTCTGGGCGCCGGCGGAGCAGGTCAGCTGGGGCTGGTACGGCGCGTACCCCTCGATCGCCTTGCCGAACGTGGGCAGCCTGCCCTCGCTCAACGGCGAGGCCGACGCGTTGGTGGTGGCCAGCAGCACACTGGCGCAGACCGCGAGGACCACGACCACGGCGTGCACAGGACGGCGGGCGAACGTTCGCATGCAGGGGCTCCCCAGGACTCAGATCCCGATGTCAGTCACATCTCCTTGTCCCGTCGGCGTCCGGGCCGCGAACCTGAGCGAAGTGCCCGATCTGCCCGTCAGGTCACCTTCATGACGATAGGTGCTCCAGCGCCGCCCAGACAGCCCCCCAGCTACCCCGGGGCCCTTCGCAGACGTAGATCCACGCCTCATCCCGTTCCTCGTTGGGCACGGGGCCGGTGACCTTGCGTCCCTCGTCGCAGCCGTCGAAGACGTCGTCCGGTCGGCTCCCCTCCGCCACCACGACGACCGGGCCCGTCATGCTCTGCGGCGGTGGACCCCACAGCCCGTAGCCGTTGTGCCCGCTGTAGGCGGCTGGCAGGCCGCGGGCCGCGCCCAGCTCATCGACCGCGCCAGCCTCCCCGTAGTTGCTGGTGAACACGACCGAGGACGCACGCTCGGCGGCCGGGATCGACTCGTAGGCACCGGCGACCTGGTCGACCAGGTCGGTCCAGCCGACGCTCTCGCGCTGCTGCTCCCCCAGGCCGCTCCACGGCGAGTCCGCCAACGTGGTCGCGGGCAGCAGCGGCAGCGCCGCCGGGAACAGCAGGGCCGCCGTCGCCACCACGATCGCGATGCTGCGCCAGCTGGCGCCGCGCGCCTCCAGGGCCACCGCGCCGGCCGCGATCAACGGCACGTAGGCGCCAGCCGGGTAGTACACCTGGCCGGCGGTCACGATGAACACGACGAGCACGATGGCGGCGATCCAGACCAGCGGCCGGTAGGCGCGGAAGTCCTTGTCCCGCAGCAGCATCCAGATGCCGGGGATCATCACCAGCGTGGCGCCGACGCTGAAGATGGTGAGCTGGATCGCGAGGAAGCCGATGCGCTCGCCCAGGACGCCGTACTCGTCGCGGATCTGCCCGGCCAGCTCGACCTGCGGCCAGCCGTGCCGGGCCTGCCAGACCAGCCCTGGCGCCCAGGCCAGCAGCGCGGCGCCCGCCCCGGCGGCGAGCCAGCCACTGGCCAGGAGCCGACGGGCGCCGGGGTCGATCGCGATCGCCAGGACCGTGGCGCCAGCCAGCGCGAGCGGCAGGTCCTTGTTCGTCAGACCCAGACCACACACCGCCCCTAGCACGAGCCACAGCCGGGTGTCCCGGGTGCGCAGGAGGCGCGTGGTGAGCCAGCCGATCACCACCCAGACCGTCAGGTCGGCGGTGGAGGTGGCCAGCAGGTGACCGGTGAGCAGGGTGAGGGTGCCGGTGGCCACGGCGACCGCGGCGAGCAGCTGGGCCAGCCGTCCCCCGCCGACCTCCCGGGCAGTCAGCCCGGCGGCCAGCACCGTGACGCCGGTGAGCAGCGCGGCCGGTGTGCGCAGGGCGAGCAACGAGTGCTGCGCGAGCTCGTCGGCCACCCGGGCCAGGGCCGGCGTCAGCACGCCCTGGTCGGGGTAGCCCCAGGCCAGGTGCCGGCCTGCGGCCAGGAAGTACAGCTCGTCGCGGAAGTAGCCGTAGTGCGGGGCCAGGACGAGCAGGACCAGGACCGTGAGGCCGGAGACGAGGGCCAGGGGAACGACCGCGACCGCGGGGAGCTCGGGGGTGCTGGTGGCGTCCGTGGGGTCGGCGAGCGGCGGCCGCTCGACGTCAGGCGCATCCGCGGCGCTCTCGTCCACCGACCCAGCATCCTGGACGGCGGCTCCAGCGTCCACGACGATTCGGCGTCACGACGATTCGGCGTCCGCGCGCTGGGGGCATCGCTACGCTCCGGTGGATGGGCGCGCTGCCGACCGCTGGTGCCGTCGTCGACGAGCTGCAGTCGCTGGCATCGGCTGACGAGCTGGCCAAGGTGCGACGGCGACTCGACCCGGCCGAGCCTGCCATCGGCGTCCGGATGAGGTCCGTGTTCGACGTCGCCAAGGCGGCGACCGCGATGCCGCTCGACGAGTGGGAGCGGCTCGTGGTCGAACCCACGTACGAGGCGCGGATGGTCGCGTTCAGCATCCTGGACTTCCAGGCCCGCAAGGACGTGGGGAGCCGGGTGCTCTGCTCGACCTACCTGGGCCACCACGACCGGATCACGACGTGGGACATGGTCGACCGCGCCGCGCCACGCGTCGTCGGCGCGGCCCTGGCCGCCGGCCCGTACGACGTCCTGCACGAGCTGGCGGGCTCGGTCGAGCCGCTGCGGCGGCGGTCCGCCATGACGGCGCCGCTGTGGTTCACCCGGCACGGCTCTCCGGCGGATCTCGCGGCCGGCTTCGACGTCGCCACCATTCTGTGCACCGACGCCGAACCGTCCGTGCACAAGGCCGCCGGCATCTTCCTGGCCCATGCGGGACAACGAGATCCGGCCGCGCTCAGCAGGTTCCTCGAGCAGCACTCGGCGGTGATGCCGGCCGCCGGCCGCCGGCTCGCCACCCGGAAGGTCACGGGTTGAAGGACGGGCGGCACGGCTCGGCTGGTGTGGTGCCACGCCGCCGGGACCTCACCCGAACCGGGGGAACGCAAACCGTGGCATTCGTCGGAGGCTGGGGACCAGCAACCAGTCTTCAGTCGACGGAAGAGGCGGGATCGTGGTTTCAGCTCGGAGGTCAGTTCAGCGTGGCTCGCTCCCGATCCCCGACCTGGCCTACACCGGCCCGGTCACGTACGACGCCACCGATCCGGATACCCACTTCCCGCCGATCGAGAAGCTGACGCCGCCCGAGGGTGCGCCCAACGTGCTGATCGTCCTGATCGACGACGTCGGCTTCGGTGCGTCCAGCGCGTTCGGGGGTCCGATCGACACCCCGAGCTTCGATCGGGTCGCGGCCGCCGGGCTGAAGTACACGCGATTCCACACCACGGCACTGTGCTCCCCCACGCGCGCGGCGCTGCTCGCCGGTCGCAACCACCACACGGTGGGCATGGCAGCGATCACGGAGCTCGCGACGAGCGCGCCGGGCTACAGCTCCATTCGGCCCAACAACTGCGCCCCGCTCGCCGAGACCCTCAAGCTCAACGGCTACAGCACCGCCCAGTTCGGCAAGTGCCACGAGGTTCCCGTCTGGCAGGCCAGCCCGGTCGGACCGTTCGACCAGTGGCCGAGCCCGGGCGGTGGGTTCGAGCACTTCTACGGGTTCATCGGCGGCGAGACCAACCAGTGGTACCCGGCGATCTACGAGGGCACGATGCCGGTCGAGCCCTGGGGCACGCCCGAGGAGGGCTACCACTTCATGGGCGACATGACCGACAAGGCGATCGCCTGGACCAAGCAGCAGAAGGCGCTCGCTCCCGACAAGCCGTTCTTCACCTACTTCGCGCCCGGTGCGACCCACGCCCCGCACCACGTCCCCGCGGAGTGGGCGGACAAGTACGCCGGGAGGTTCGACCAGGGTTGGGACAAGGTCCGCGAGGAGACGTTCGCCCGGCAGAAGGAGCTCGGTGTCATCCCCCAGGACGCCGTGCTCACCCCGCGCAGCGAGGGCATCCCCGCCTGGGACGAGATGAACCCCGAGCTGCACCCGGTCCTGGCCCGTGAGATGGAGGTGTACGCCGGCTACCTCGAGTACGCCGACCACCACACCGGCCGCCTGCTCGACGCCCTGGACGAGCTCGGCGTCCTCGACGACACGCTGGTCTACGTGATCATCGGCGACAACGGGGCCTCGGCCGAGGGCACGATGAAGGGCACCACCAACGAGAGCTTCCTGCTCAACCACATGATGGACATGGAGGACGACGCCTACCTGATCGACCACCAGGCTGACCTCGGCACGCCCAACTCCTACAACCACTACGCCATCGGCTGGGCGCACGCGATGGACACGCCGTACCAGTGGACGAAGCAGGTCGCCTCGCACTGGGGCGGCACCCGCAACGGCACCATCGTCAGCTGGCCCAACGGGATCCGGGCGCGCGGCGAGATCCGACACCAGTTCGCGCACTGCATCGACGTCGCGCCCACGGTGCTCCAGGCCGCGGGCATCCCCGAGCCCTCGACGGTGCACGGCGTCACCCAGCGCCCCTACGAGGGCACGCCGATGAACTACACCTTCGACGACGCCGACGCCGAGGAGCAGCACCTCACCCAGTACTTCGAGATGGTCGGCAACCGCGCGATCTACCACCGGGGCTGGACCGCCGTCGCGAAGCACAAGGATCCCTGGGCCGGCTCGACCCGGGGCCTGGACGACGACGTGTGGGAGCTCTACAACGTCGAGGAGGACTGGACCCAGTCGAACGACCTCGCCGAGCAGGAGCCGGCCCGGCTGGCGCACCTCCAGCAGCTGTTCCTGATCCAGGCGGCCCGGTTCAACGTGCTCCCCATGGACGTGCGTTCCGCCGAGCGATTCAACGCCGACCTGGTCGGGCGGCCGAAGATCTTGGACGGCGACACCCAGATCCTCTACCCGGGCATGAAGCGCCTCAACGAGAACTGCGTCGTCGGGGTCAAGAACAAGTCGTTCAGCGCGACGTCCAAGGTCACCGTCCCGGGCGCCGGCGCCAACGGGGTGATCATCGCGCAGGGCGGGGCGTACGGCGGGTGGAGCTTCTACGTCCACGAGGGCCGGCTCGCGTTCTGCTACAACACCTTGGCGATCATGACCTCGGTGATCCACGCCGACGAACCTCTGGGGCCTGGCACCCGGGAGGTCCGTGCGCACTTCGCCTACGACGGCGGCGGACTGGGCAAGGGCGGCACGGTCACGCTCTTCGACGGCGACACCCAGGTCGGCGAGGGCCGGGTGGAGCGCACCATCCCGTTCACGTTCTCGCTCGACGAGACCGTCGACATCGGCATGGACGTCGCCTCCCCGGTGTCCCCGGACTACGGACCGACCGGCAACGAGTTCACCGGCACCATCAGCTGGGTCAGACTCGACGCCGGGGACGACGACCACAGCCACCTGATCGAACCGGAGCACCGGATGGCTGCCGCGATGCTCAAGCAGTAGCCGGCGCGACGTCGGAGGGGTCGGCAAGCGGCGCAACCAGGCGACCTGGGTTTCTACACGTTGAAGCGGAACTCCACGACGTCGCCGTCCGCCATGACGTAGTCCTTGCCCTCGATGCGGACCTTGCCGCGGGACTTGGCCTCCGCCATCGACCCGGCCGAGATGATCTCCTCGAAGGACACGATCTCGGCCTTGATGAAGCCCCGCTGGAAGTCCGTGTGGATGACCCCGGCGGCCTGCGGCGCCGTCCACCCCTTGCGGATCGTCCAGGCCCGGGTCTCCTTCGGGCCGGCCGTCAGGTAGGTCTGCAGCCCGAGCGTCTCGAAGCCGACCCGCGCCAGCTGGTCCAGCCCGGCCTCGTCCTGCCCGATGCCGGCCAGCAGCTCGGCGGCGTCCGCCGGGTCCAGCTCGGCCAGCTCGGCCTCCACCTTGGCGTCCAGGAAGATCGCCTCGGCCGGTGCCACCAGCTCGCGCAGCGAGGTCATCAGCGCCTCGTCCGCCAGGCCGTCCTCGTCCAGGTTGAACACGTAGATGAACGGCTTCGACGTCAGCAGCGACAGCTCGCGCACGTCCGCCGGGTCGATGCCGGCCTTCGCGCCGCCCGCGTACAGCGTGGTGCCCTCCTCGAGCACCGCCTGCGCCGCCCGGGCCGCCTCGAGCACCTTCGCGTCGGTCTTGCGGCCCTTGACCTCCTTCTCCAGGCGCGGGATCGCGCTCTCGAGGGTCTGCAGGTCGGCCAGGATCAGCTCGGTGTGGATCGTCTCGATGTCGGACGACGGGTCGACCTTGCCGTCGACGTGCACGACGTCCGGGTCGCCGAAGGCGCGGATCACCTGGCAGATGGCGTCGGCCTCGCGGATGTTGGCCAGGAACTTGTTGCCCAGCCCCTCACCCTCGCTCGCGCCGCGCACGATGCCCGCGATGTCGACGAACGACACAGTGGCCGGCAGGATCCGCGCGCTGCCGAAGACCTCGGCGAGCTTCGGCAGCCGCTCGTCGGGCAGCGGGACCACCCCGACGTTGGGCTCGATCGTCGCGAACGGGTAGTTCGCGGCGAGCACCTCGTTCTTGGTGAGGGCGTTGAACAGGGTGGACTTGCCGACGTTGGGCAGTCCGACGATTCCGATGGTGAGGGCCACGAGGACGGGAGTCTACCGGCGGTGCACGGCCACCACGAACTCGCCGCCCGCCACCCAGGGGTCCCCGGACCAGCTGGCGTAGCGCGCCACCTCGACCAGACCCGCGTCGGCGCACCAGCCCTGGTAGGCGTCCGGGTCGACGTGCCGGTCCGCGGCGAACCCGACGACCAGGTGCCCGCCGGGCGCCAGCGCTGCCGCGAGCGCCATCACGACGTCCGGCTCGGTGCCGTCGGCGAGGTAGACCAGGACGTTGCCGGGCGCGGCGACCAGGTCGAACCCACCGCCGGCGAGGTCGGCGAGGTCGAGCAGGTCCCCCACCACCCAGCGGACGTCGACCCCGGCCTGGCGGCCGTCGGCCCGGGCTTCGACGACCATCGACTCGTCGACGTCGACGCCGGTCACGTCGTGGCCGCGGCGGGCCAGCTCGATCGCGACGCGGCCGGTGCCGGTGCCGGCGTCCAGGACGCGGGCCGGGGTGCGGCCCGCGTCGACCAGGAGGCCGTCGAGGAACCGGGCCTCGCCGTGCAGGTCCGCGCCGGAGGCCGCGAGCTCGCGGAACCGCGCCGCGTACGCCGGGCCGCGACGTCCACCGGTCTCGGCGATCCAGCGGGTCTGGGGTCTGGGCATGCTGGGCAGCCTACGGAGCGGCATGCGCGCACCGCGTGGCGACGGCGCCTTGTCGGTGGCCGCTGTCATGGTGATCCACATGGATCACGGGACCCTGCTCGCGCTGCTCGTCGGCCTCGCCCTCGGCGGGGTCGTCGGCGTGCTCGCCGCCCGCACCTGGGCCCGGGTGCGCACGGCCGGTACGACAGCCGAGCGCGACCTGCTGCGCCAGCGGGTGATCGACCTCGAGGCCGCGACCAGCCAGGACCGTGAGCTCGCCGCCGTGCTGGGGCCGTTGCGGGACAGCCTGACCCGGGTCGAGCGTCAGGTCGGCGTGCTGGAACGCGACCGGGTCGAGCAGTACGCGCGGCTGGACGAGCAGCTCCTCGCGGTCGCGGCGTCCGGTGAGGCGCTGCGGACGCAGACGGCCGCGCTGGCCGGCGCACTCCGCTCGTCGAACACCCGGGGCACCTGGGGTGAGACGCAGCTGCGGCGCGTGGTCGAGCACGCCGGCATGCTGGCTCGGGTCGACTTCGTCGAGCAGGCCAGTGCCTCGGGCCCGGACGGCGGGCAGCTGCGCCCCGACCTCGTGGTGCGGCTGCCGGGCGGCAAGCAGCTCGTCGTCGACTCGAAGGCACCGCTGACGGCGTTCCTGGACGCCGGGGCCGTCGAGGACGACGCGGACCGGCGGCGGCTGCTGCAGGCCCACGCGCGAGCGCTGCGCGGGCACGTCGACGTGCTGGCGGCGCGCGCCTACTGGCAGGCCTTCACCCCCACGCCCGAGATGGTCGTGTGCTTCGTGCCGGGCGACGCGATCCTGGCCGCGGCGCTGGACGCCGACCCCGGCCTGCACGAGGCCGCGATGGCGCGCCGGGTGGTGCTCGCCTCACCGGCGACGCTGCTGGCTCTGCTGCGGACCGTCGCGTACACCTGGCAGCAGGACGCGTTGTCCGGCAACGCCCGCGAGCTGTTCGAGGTCGGCAAGGAGCTGTACGCGCGCCTGGGCACCCTGGGCAGCCACTCGGTCAAGCTCGGCCGCACCCTGCACCGGGCCGTCGAGGACTACAACGCCCTGGTCGGCACGCTCGAACGCCGGGTGCTGGTCACCGCACGACGGATGAACGACCTGGACCTCACGGACGACCCGCTCGAGACCGTGCCCCCGGTTGAGGCGACGCCGCGGACGCTGACCGCGGTCGAGCTGCTGCTGGACGACACCGACCTGGTCAACGGGACGACGGCGGAGTCCTCGGCCCGCAGGGCCGCCCGCGACGCTGGATGAACGCGACGCTGGATGAACGCGACGCTGGATGAACGCGACGCGGGAGGAGCGCGACTCAGGTGAGCGCGTCGGCGCCCTTGGCGGCCTTTGCGGCCTCGGCGGCCTTGAGGTCGCGGCGCAGCTCGCGCGGCAGCGAGAACAGCAGGCTCTCCTGCGCCGACACGACCTCGTCGACCTCGCCGTACCCGCGCTCGGCCAACCACAGCAGGACGTCGCGGACCAGCACCTCGGGCACGCTGGCGCCGCTGGTCAGACCCACCGACGTCACGCCGTCCAGCCAGGCCTCGTCGATCTCGTCGGCGTAGTCCACGAGGTGCCCGTCCTTCGAGCCGTGCTCGATGGCGACCTCGACCAGGCGCACCGAGTTCGACGAGTTCGTCGACCCCACCACGATCATCAGGTCCACCTGCGGAGCGATCTGCTTCACGGCCACCTGACGGTTCTGGGTGGCGTAGCAGATGTCGTCGCTGGGCGGGTCCTGCAGGGCCGGGAAGCGCTCGCGCAGCCGGCGCACCGTCTCCATCGTCTCGTCCACCGACAGCGTCGTCTGGGACAGCCACACCACCCGCTCGGGGTCGCGCACGTTCACGTTGGGGACGTCGTCCGGGCCGTCGACGAGCTGGATGTGCGCCGGGGCCTCCCCCGCGGTGCCCACGACCTCCTCGTGACCCTCGTGACCGATCAGCAGGATGTCGAAGTCGTCGGCGGCGAACCGGACGGCCTCGTGGTGCACCTTGGTCACCAGCGGGCAGGTCGCGTCGATCGTCTTGAGCGACAGCCGAGCCGCCTCCTCGTGCACCGACGGAGCCACCCCGTGCGCCGAGAACACCACGGTCGCGCCCTCGGGGACCTCGTCGGTCTCGTCCACGAAGATCGCGCCACGCTTCTCGAGCGTCATCACGACGTGCTTGTTGTGCACGATCTGCTTGCGCACGTAGACGGGCGCACCGTAGAGGTCGAGCGCCTTCTCCACCGCGACGACGGCGCGGTCGACCCCGGCGCAGTAGCCACGGGGGGCGGCGAGCAGCACACGCTTCCTCGGTTCAGTCACCCGTCCATCGTAGGTGCCACACGGCGCCGCGCCGTCCGAGCGGCCCTGCGTAGGGTGGCCGGGTGAGCGACCAGCCACGCCGGGTGCCGGAGTTCGCCCGCGAGACCACCGCCGAGCACCCGTGGCCGGTGCGGCTGCTGAGCACGAAGATGGCCGAGTACGTGGCCAAGATGCCGCCCGTCTGGATCGAGGGCCAGGTGGTGCAGCTGACCCGTCGACCCGGTCAGAGCGTGGCGTTCCTCACCCTGCGGGACGCCGACGTCGACTTCTCGCTCCCCGTCACCACCAGCGTGCGCGTGCTGGACGGCCTCGGAGCCGACCTCGTCGACGGCGCACGGGTCGTCGTGCACGCCAAGCCCGACTTCTGGGTCAAGCGCGGGACGCTGCAGCTGAACGCCGACGCGATCCGGCCCGTCGGGGTCGGCGAGCTCCTCGCCCGGGTCGAGCACCTCAAGCGCCTGCTGGCCGCCGAGGGGCTGCTGTCGGCCGACCGCAAGAAGCCGCTGCCCTTCCTCCCCCGCCGGGTCGGCCTGGTCACCGGCCGCGCGAGCGCCGCCGAGCGCGACGTGGTCGAGAACGCCCGCCGCCGCTGGCCGGCCGTCGAGTTCGCGCTGCGCGAGGTCGCCGTGCAGGGCCCGAACGCGGTCAGCGAGGTGCGGGCCGCCCTGCTCGAGCTGGACGACGAGCCGGACGTCGACGTCATCGTCATCGCACGGGGCGGCGGCTCGCTGGAGGACCTGCTGCCGTTCAGCAACGAGGCCCTCGTCCGGGCCGTCGCGAGCGCCCGCACGCCCGTGGTCAGCGCGATCGGCCACGAGGTCGACACCCCGCTGCTCGACCTCGTGGCCGACGTGCGCGCCTCCACCCCCACCGACGCCGGCCGGCTGGTCGTCCCGGACGTCGGCGAGCAGCTCGCCGCGCTCGCGAACGCGCAGGAGCGGCTGCACCGGGCCGTCGTGCACCGGATCGACCGAGAGCAGGCGACGCTGTCGGCGCTGCGCTCCCGTCCGGTGCTCGCGAACCCGGAGGTGCTGGTCGACGTCCGGCTGGACGAGGTGGAGTCCGCCGTGCAGCGGGCCCGACGCGCGCTGGGTGGCCGGCTCGACCGGGCCGGGGACGCCGTGCGCCACCTCGCCGTCCAGGTGCGCTCGCTGTCGCCGCAGGCCACCCTCGACCGCGGCTACGCGGTCGTGCAGCGCGCCGACGGGGTCGTCGTCCGCTCCCCCGACGAGGTGGCCACCGGTGACGCGCTGCGACTGCGGGTCGCGGCCGGGGAGATCGCCGCCACCGCTGACTGAGCGGTCGGCTGAGCGGTCGAAGGTGAGGGCTGTCCCCGGTGCAGGTTAGGGTCACGTCGTGCCCAAGAAGCAGCCGGACGCCGCCGCGCCCGACACCGATGCGCTGACCTACGAGCAGGCCCGGGACGAGCTGGTGGACGTCGTGCGCCAGCTGGAGGCCGGCGGGGCGAGCCTCGAGCAGTCCCTCGAGCTCTGGGAGCGCGGCGAGGCCCTGGCCCAGCGCTGCCAGGCCTGGCTGGACGGGGCCCGCGAGCGCCTCGACGCCGCCCGCGAGCGGTCGGGCTCCAGCAGTGAGTGAGTCCGGACCCGTGAGCGAGACCCGCAGCGAGCTCGACCAGGCGGCGGAGCTGGCGGCGCACAAGCGCCTGCGCCGCGCCCGGGCGCCGTGGACGTCGATGGTGCTGTCCCTGCTGGTGGTCGTGGGCATCGCGTTCGTGCTGGTGCTGATCGTGCCTCGGGTCAACCAGGTCACCCAGCCGCCGGTCGACGTCCCGCTGGGGGCCCGCGCCGCGGCGTCCCAGGTGGAGTTCACCCCGTCCGTGCCGGTGGGTCTGCCGGACGGGTGGAGGGCGACGAGCGTGCGCACGACGCGCTCGACGGCCCAGGTGGTGACCTGGCACGCGGGGTACCAGACCCCGCAGCAGCAGTACGCCGCGCTCGAGCAGGGCAAGGACGCGCCGGACGAGTGGCTGTCCCAGCAGACGAACCGGGCGCCCAAGGTCGGCACCCAGCAGATCGACGGCGAGACGTGGCAGCGTTACGCGGGCGGTCGCGCCAACCAGAACAGCCTGGTGCACACCCGGGACGCGGTGACCACGATCGTGACCGGCACCGCGCCGTTCGACGACCTGACGCTGCTGGCCGAGAGCCTGCGCCCACCCGGCTGACCGGGCGGCTGACCAGGCGGCTGACCGCGCGGCTGACCGGGCGGCTGAACAGGCTCGGTGACCGATAGAGTCGTCGCTGCACCCGCCCCCGCCGCACGGCCCCACGCGAGGAGAACCATGCCCGACGAGCCGACCACCGCGGGCACGCTGCCGGAGAGCCTGCGCGTGTCCGCCGAGGAGCCGGACCGCAACCTGGCCCTCGAGCTCGTCCGGGTCACCGAGGCAGCGGCGATGGCCGGCGGTCGCTGGGTGGGCCGTGGCGACAAGAACGGCGCCGACGGGGCCGCGGTCAACGCGATGCGCAAGCTGATCGGCACCGTGTCGATGAACGGCGTCGTGGTGATCGGCGAGGGCGAGAAGGACGACGCGCCGATGCTGTTCAACGGCGAGCGGGTCGGCGACGGGACCGGCGCGGACTGCGACGTGGCGGTCGACCCGATCGACGGGACGAGCCTGACCGCGAACGGCCAGCCGAGCGCCATCGCCGTCCTCGCAGTCGCCGAGCGCGGCGCGATGTACGACCCGAGCGCCGTGTTCTACATGGACAAGCTGGTGACCGGTCCGGAGGCGGCCGACGTCGTCGACATCACCGCCCCGGTCGCGGAGAACATCGCGCGGGTGGCGAAGGCGAAGAACGAGGAGCCCGAGGACGTCACGGTGGTGATCCTCGACCGTCCCCGGCACCAGCAGCTCATCGAGGAGGTCCGGGCCACCGGCGCCCGGATCCGGCTGATCTCGGACGGAGACGTGGCGGGCGCGATCATGGCGGCCCGCCCGGACACCGGGGTCGACCTGCTGCTCGGGGTCGGCGGCACCCCTGAGGGCATCATCTCGGCGTGCGCGATCAAGTGCCTGGGCGGCACGATCCAGGGCCGGCTGTGGCCCAAGGACGACGCCGAGCGCCAGCGCGCCCTGGACGCCGGGCACGACCTGGACCGCGTCCTGCACACCGACGACCTGGTCAGCGGTGACAACGTGTTCTTCGTGGCGACGGGGATCACGGACGGCGAGCTGCTGCGCGGGGTGCGCTACCGGGCGGGTGGCGCGACCACGCACTCGCTGGTGATGCGCTCCAAGAGCGGCACCATCCGGGTGATCGAGAGCCACCACCGGCTGAGCAAGCTGCGCGCCTACAGCTCGGTGGACTTCGAGCACGGACGCTGAGTCGTGGCCACCGACGCAGGCCCGCTGCCGGGTTACGAGCCGGGCCAGCTGCCCGCGGGTCTGCCCGTCCCGCCGGACGACGGGGCGGCTGACCACCTCGCGTCCTGCCCGGTGCCCGGGCTCGCGCTGGGCTCGACCGGTGGCGGCAGCGTCGACCTGGCCCGGCTGCCGGGTCGTTCCGTGGTCTTCGGCTACCCGCGCACCGGCGTGCCGGGGGAGGCGCCGCTGGTGGCGGACTGGGACGCGATCCCCGGCGCCCGGGGGTGCACCCCGCAGGCGTGCGACATCCGCGACCACGTCGGCGACCTGCTGGCCGCCGGCGCGGACCACGTGTTCGGCCTGTCGACGCAGACCACGGCGTACCAGCAGGAGGCCGTGCAGCGGCTGCACCTGCCGTACCGGCTGCTGTCCGACCACGACCTGGCCTTCACCCAGGCGCTGCGGCTTCCCACGTTCGAGGCGGCCGGGCAGGTGCTGCTGCGACGGCTCACCCTGGTGCTGGACGACGGTGTCGTCGCCCACGCGTTCTACCCGGTGTTCCCGCCGGACTCGCACACGGCGGAGGTGCTGGCGTGGCTGCGCTCCAACCCCCGGTAGGGACCCCGCTGCTCGTGGTCGGCGAGGCCCTGGTGGACGTCGTCGTGCGGCCCGAGCGGGACGGCGTCGTCCCACCGGTCGAGCGGCACGTCGGCGGCAGTCCCGCGAACGTGGCGATCGGCCTGGCCCGGCTCGGGCACACGGTCACCTTCGCCACCCGCGTCGGGCAGGACGCGGACGGCGCCCTGGTGCGGGCGGCGCTCGACGAGGACGGCGTGCACCTGGCCCAGGGGTGGGCGTCGCGGTCGCGGACGTCCACGGCGACGGCGACCTTGGACGCCGCGGGCTCCGCGCGGTACGTGTTCGACCTGGTGTGGGACCTGCCTCCGCTCGACGTCTCGGGCGCCGACCACCTGCACACCGGCTCCATCGGCGCCGCGCTGGCGCCCGGCTCGGCCGCCGTGCAGGTCGCCGTGCACGCCGCCCACGCGGCCGGCGTCACGACGTCCTTCGACCCGAACCTGCGTCCGCAGATCATGGGCGGCGCGGACGCCGTACGGCCGGGGGTCGAGGCGCTGGTGTCCGGCAGCGACATCGTCAAGGCCAGCGAGGAGGACCTCGAGTGGCTCTACCCGGGGTCGAGCGTGCAGCAGGTGGGTGCCCGCTGGGCCGCCGCCGGGCCGGCCCTGGTCGTGGTGACCCGCGGCGGCGACGGCGCGAGCGCCTGGCGGTCGGCGGACCCGTCGTCCGCGATCACCGTTGCCCCGCAACGGGTCCAGGTCATCGACACGGTGGGCGCCGGGGACTCGTTCATGTCCGGGCTGCTCTCCGGCTTGGCGGATGCCGGGCTGCTGGGTCGCGGTCGCGGCCCGGCGCTGCGAGCAGCCGAGGTCGACGTCCTCGTGAGCGCGCTGCACCGAGCCACCCTGACGTCGTCCATCACCTGCGGCCGGGCCGGCTCGAACCCCCCGCGCCGCAGTGAGATTGCCGACGGCGAGATCGAGGTCGGCGAGATCAGCTAGCCAGCAGCGGGGTTGGCCGACGCCGGGGTGGCGGCCGCGCCGGGGATGGCCAGGACCAGCACGGCGACGTCGTCACGGTGCTCCTCCTGCGCCGAGAAGGCCCGGACGGCCGACACCACCTCGTGCACGATGTGGGCCGCCGGCGTGCCGGCCAGCCGGGACAGCAGCTCGATCAGCCGCTGCTCGCCGAAGGCGTCGGCGCCGCGGCGCGCCTCGGTCACCCCGTCACTGAACATCACCAGGGCCTCGCCCGCGCGCAACCCGAGCCGGACGTCGTGCAGCTCCGGGTCGTCGATCACGCCCAGCAGGCTGCCCGGCACCCCGACCTCGGTGACCACGCCGCGGTCTGTGACGAACATCGGTCGCGGGTGCCCACCGAGGGACAGCAGCACCTCGGCCGAGTCCTCCCCCGGTTCCACCGTGGCCAACGCCATCGTGCAGAAGCGGACCTCCTGTCCCGCCTCGCCACCCGAGTCGTCCTCGGCGATCGCGTGGCTGACCCGCTCCAGCACCCTCGACGGCAGCCAGCCCAGACCCGTCAGCGCGATGGTGGTGTGCCGGGCGAGCGCGGTCAGCGTCGCCGCCCCGGCGCCCTTGCCGACCACGTCGCCGAGCATCAGGGCCCAGCGACCCGAGCCGATCGACCGGACGTCCAGGAAGTCACCGCCGATGCTGGTCTCGGCCTCCGCGGGGTCCAGGGTCGCGGCGACCTCCAGACCCGGGATCTCGGGCAGCCGCAACGGGTAGAGGCCTCGGCGCAGGGTCTCGATGATGCCCGTGCGCTCGGTCACCAGCTCGCGCAGGCGGCGCTCGACGTCCCGCTGCTGGGTGACGTCGCGCAGCACGACCAGGCGACCGGACGGCGGCTCGCCGCCACCGGGCAGCGGGCTGACGGTCACCGAGAGGTCGACGACGCCGTCCGGCCCCGTGGCCCGGCAGGTGCCCGACGTCGACTCCTCGACCGGGGTGGTCTCCAGCAGTGCGGTCAGCTGGGTCAGCACGTCGAGCACCCGGCGTCCGATTAGCGCGTGCCCGCGGCGACCGGTCAACCGGGTGGCCGACGGGTTGGCGTCCACGATCCGGCCGTGCAGGTCGAGCACCAGGACGGAGTCCGGGATCTGCTCGACGACCTGACGGCGACCCATCTGCACCAGGTCGGACAGCTTGAACCGGAAGAAGCCCCAGACCAGCACGAAGCCGGCGATGCTGAAGCCGATCGGCGTCGGGTCGGCCGGGAAGTACTCGTCGAAGCCGACGTTGTAGGCGATGTTCAGCACGACGGGCAGCACGCACGAGGCGATCAGGAGCCAGGCGCCGAGCTGGCGCCGGGTGACCGCCAGGGTGGCAACCACGATGAGCCCGATGGCCACCACCACCAGCGCGTAGCTGTACAGCGCGTGCACCCAGAACAGCGGGCCGGCGACCGCGACGGCGTACTCACCGACGTGCGCGTCGGCCGGCAGGGAGCGGACCAGGTCGTGGGTCTGCGGGACCGTGAGCGCGGTGAGCACCACCACCGGCTCGACCGCGAGCAGGGCGAGCAGCGCGCCGCTGACCCGGCGGACCCGGCCGGTGTACTCGAGCGCGAACACGAGCAGGGCGGGCGGCAGGGTGACGATGCCGATGTACTTGATATCGCCCCAGACGATCTGGTCCGCGGGATCGGGCAGGGCGACCTCGACGGCGTTGCAGATCGTCCAGATCCCGGCCGACAGCAGCAGCACGGTCAGGGCGCGCCCCCCGGCGGCCCGCCGGTGCTGCCACACGTAGGCGGCCACGGCCAGGTAGACCACAGCCACCAGGCCGAGCACGACCGAAAGCCGGACCAGCTCGATGTTCAACGTCCACCCCTCCCGGACGCAAGGCTATCGGCGCCGAGGCCGCGGCCGCTTCCGGCGAAACGGTGAACTTGGTGACTCAACTGGCGGCAGCGGCCTCCTGCTCCCGCGAGCGCTCGAGCTGGCGCTTGCGCTCGGTCTCGTTGTCCTCGCCGATCTGCTTGGCGCGCTCCTCGTCACGGGTCAGGCTGTCCCCGGACTCGGGGTCGAAGACGTGCACCCGCCGCGGGTCCACCCACAGGTCGGTGCTCTCCCCGGCTCGCACGCGGCTCATCGGGTCGAGGGCCACGACGACCTGGCTGCGCATGCCCTCGCCGTCCAGGTCGCGGTCGAGCTCGTCCAGCTTGGCCTGCACGTCGGGGTCCGGGTCGAACAGCACGTAGGCGTACTGCTCGCTGCCGAGCCACTCGGTCTGGTCCACCGGCGCCGAGACGACCACGCCCCGGGCCTGCCGGGACTCGTCGACCATCGAGGCGTCCTCGAAGTGGTCCGGGCGGATGCCGACGATGACGAGGTCCTTGCCGGACAGCTTGCCGCGCAACGACTCCGGCGTGGGCAGGTCGAAGAACGGCAGCTTGAGCGTGTCGCCGTCCACCCGGGCCGGGAGGAAGTTCATCGGCGGCGAGCCGATGAAGCCGGCGACGAAGAGGTTGACCGGCTGCTCGTAGAGCTCGCGCGGGCTGGCCACCTGCTGCAGCACACCCTTCTTGAGGACGGCGACGCGGTCGCCCAGCGTCATCGCCTCGGTCTGGTCGTGCGTCACGTAGATGGTGGTGACGCCGAGCCGGCGCTGCATCCGGGAGATCTCCGTGCGCATCTGGCCGCGCAGCTTGGCGTCGAGGTTGGACAGCGGCTCGTCGAAGAGGAACGCGTCGGCCTGCCGCACGATGGCGCGTCCCATCGCGACGCGCTGGCGCTGGCCACCCGACAGGTTGGCGGGCTTGCGCTGCAGGTGCTCGTGCAGCTCCAGCATGTCGGCCGCACGGTTGACCTTGTCCGTGATCTCCTGCTCGCTGTGCTGACCCTTGGCCAGCCGCAAGGGGAAGGCGATGTTCTCGAAGACGGTCAGGTGCGGGTACAACGCGTAGTTCTGGAAGACCATCGCCAGGTTGCGTTCCCGCGGCGCCTTGTCGTTCACCCGCTTGCCGCCGATCATCATGTCGCCGGACGTGATGTCCTCGAGGCCGACGACCATCCGCAGCAGCGTGGACTTCCCGCAGCCGGACGGGCCGACCAGGATCACGAACTCCCCGTCCCGGATGTCGAGGCTGACGTCGTTCACCGCCGGGAAGCCGTCGCCGTACTTCTTCACGATGTTCTTGAGCTGGATCTCTGACATGTCGGCTCCTTCAGCCCTTGACCGCGCCGTTGGTGAGGCCGGCGACGATGCGCCGCTGGAACAGCAGCACGAGGACGACGACGGGGATGGTGACGATGACCGCGGCCGCCGAGATGGCACCCGTGGGCTCCTCGAACTGCGACGAGCCGGTGAAGAACGCCAACGCCGCCGGAACCGGCCGGGCCGCGTTGGTCGAGGTGAGCGAGATGCCGTAGACGAAGTCGTTCCACGCGATGAAGAAGGCGATGATGGCCGTGGTGAAGACGCCCGGCGCCGCCAACGGCACGATCACCTTGCGGAACGCCTGCCAGCTGGTGGCGCCGTCGACCTGCGCCGCCTGCTCCATCTCCCACGGGATCTCGCGGAAGAACGCCGACAACGTCCAGATCGAGATCGGCAGGGTCAGCGACAGGTACGGGATGATCAGGCCGGCCCACGTGTCGTACAGCCCGATCTCGCGCCACAGGTTGAACAGCGGCGTGACGATCGAGATGACCGGGAAGATCGACACCGCGAGCGCCGTGGTGAGGATGAGTCGCCGCCCGGGGAAGTTCAGCCTCGCGATGGCGTAGGCGCAGAACATCGCCAGGATCACCGAGATGAACGTGGCGATCAGCGCGATGCCGATGGAGTTGCGCAGGGCCGGCAGGAAGAGGTCCTTGGCGCCGCCCGTCAGGATCTGCTCGTAGTTGACCTTCGTGAAGCTCGTGGGCAGGAACTTCTTGTTGGTCAGGTCCGCCGGCGACTTGAAGGACAGGGAGACGATCCAGGCGACCGGGAAGAGCGCGTAGACGAAGATGACGAGCCCGCCGATGAGCCAGGCAGCCCGCTCGCGCCCGCTGATGGCACCCATCAGCCCTCCCCTCGGGCCTGGGCCAGGTTGATCCGGAACCCCTTGACGAACACGAAGCTGATCAGCACGACGCACAGGAAGAGCAGGACCGACACGGCCGACCCCATACCGATCTCGACCCGGGTGATGGTCTGGCGGTAGGCCAGCAGCGAGACCGTCTCGGTGCCCTGCGCTCCCGCGGTCATGATGAACACGTTGTCGAAGACCCGGAAGGCGTCGAGGGTGCGGAACAGCACCGCCACCATGATGGCGGCCTTCATGTTGGGGATGGTCACCTTGTACATCCGCTGCCACCACGTGGCGCCGTCGACCTGCGCGGCCTCCTGCATCTCCTCCGGCACCTGGGCCAGGCCGGCCAGCAGCAGCAGCGAGATGAACGGCGTCGTCTTCCAGATCTCGGACGCGCAGATGACCGCCAGCGAGCTCCAGAACCCGCCGAACCAGTCCGTGGTCTCACTGATGCCGGGCAGGAACGAGAACCAGTCGTTGACGAAGCCCGACGTGTTGCTGAAGGCGAACTGCCAGGCGAAGGCCGAGACGACCGTGATGATCGCGTAGGGGATCAGGATGACGGTGCGCAGCACGGGACGGATCAGGCTGAGCGCCTTGTTCATGACCAGCGCCAGGCCGAACCCGATCACCAGCTCGACGACCACCGTGATCACCGTGATCAGCAGGGTGACTCCCACGGCCCGCCACCAGATGGGGTCGCCCAGGATCACGACGTAGTTCTTCAGGAAGACGAACCGGCGGTTCGTCGGGTCGGTCAGCCGGTAGTCGAACAGGCTCAGCCACAGCGCGTTCGCGATCGGGTAGGCGGTCACCGCGAGCATCACGACGAAGGCCGGCCCCGCCAGCTTCCAGCCGAGCGAGCGCTCCTGCCTGGCGCGGTCGGTGGTGCGTGCGCGTCGGGGTTCGGCGGCCTGGGTCGGGGCGGGTTCGGTCACCGTGCTCATAGCAGCGCATCTCCCTTCAGGACCTCGAGCAGGTACTTCTGCGTGTCTTCGGGCGTCGTTCGCGGATCGACCTTGGACGGCGGGTGGAAACCGTCCTGGACGGCGAGCGAGACGTCGCCGTAGTACGCCGTGATCGGGCGGGGCGCGGCGGTGGCCAACGACGCGCGGATCTGGTCGGCCATCGGGAACGCCTTGCGGACTGCCGCGTCGTCGTAGGCCGCGTTGCGCGCCGCCGGGTTCCCGGAGTTGACCATGTACTCGATCTGGGACTTCGTCGACGTGATGCACTTGGCCGCCTCGAACGCGAGGTCCTTGTGCTTGCTCGCTGCGCCGACGGCGAGCTCGATGCCGCCGAAGGGCGGTCGGGACGTCTTGTCCGCCTCGGTCCGCGGGTAGCGCGTCCAGCCGATGTCGGGGACGACGTCCTTGGCCTGCTCGTTGGCCGCCGACCACACGTACGGCCAGTTGACCATGAAGCCACCGGTGTCGCCCTGGAACAGTGCGCGCGCCGCCTCCTCGTCCTCGGTGGACAGGGAGGGACCGCCGACCCCCGACTTGGCGAGGCCGCTGATCACCGTGGCCGCAGCCGTCCCGGCCGGACCGGCGATGCCGAGCTTGATCTGCTCCGCCTTCGCGGTCGGGTTCTCCACCATCGAGCCGCCGGCACCGGCGTACAGCGCGTTGATCCACACCGTGTAGCCCTCGTAGCGGTTGGCCTGCACGCCGACGGTCTTGCTCTCTGCCTTGGCTGCCGCGATGATCTGCGCCCAGGTCACCGGCTTGGACATGTCCAGGCCGGCCTTCTCCGCCACCGACTTCCGGTACCAGAGCAGCTGGGTGTTCGCCCAGAACGGTGCGGCGTAGAGCTTGTCCTTCCACGTGGAGGCGTCGATCGCTGGCTGCACCGTGTCCGCGGTGAAGTCGGCCTTGAGGTCCTCGGGGACCTGCTGGAGGAAGCCGGCCTGCGCGAACTCGGCGACGAACACCGGGTCCAGGCTCATCAGGTCGGTCGAGCTGTCGTCGGCGGCGAGCCGGCGCAGCAGCTGCTCGCGCTGGGTGCTCGCGTCGTTCGGCAGGATCGACGTGGTGATCTTGTACGCGCCGTTGCTCTGCGCCGTGCACTCGGCGGCCAGCTTGGCCTGGCTGCCGTTGTCCGGGTTGATGTACCAGGTCAGCGCGTTGGAGCCGGACCCGCTGCCACTGCCGCAGGCGGCGAGCCCGAGGCCGGCCAGCAACGCCGTCGCGACCAGGACGACGGTGGGCGGACCGGCCCGTCCTGCGCTGCCGTCGAGCCTGCCTCGCAGTCGCCGCACACCCATGTCGCACCCCAGTCACGTCGTCGTGCACCAGCGCTCGTGATCACCGCTATGTCATGCCTATACCTATTTGGGGAGGTCGGCCACAGCGGCGCCGCTTCGCGCCAGTCGGCGGTAGGTAATCTGGACGGCGCCCGCCTGAACCACCGATCCCGAGGTCGCTGATGCCCACGCCCGAGTTCCTCTACGAGGACCTGCTGCCCGTCGGCGGCGACACCACGCAGTACCGGCTGCTGACCACCGAGGGCGTGCGGACCGTCGAGGGTCCGGGCGGCCGGACGTTCCTCGAGGTGGACACCGAGGCGCTGCGGCTGCTCACCGACACGGCGATGCACGACATCGCGCACTACCTGCGGCCGGCGCACCTGACCCAGCTGCGGTCGATCCTGGACGACCCGGCGGCCAGCAACAACGACAAGTTCGTCGCGCTGGACCTGCTGAAGAACGCGAACATCGCGGCCGGCGGGGTGCTGCCGATGTGCCAGGACACCGGCACCGCCATCGTGATGGGCAAGCGCGGCCAGCACGTGCTGACGCCGGGCACCGACGAGCAGGCCATCTCGCAAGGCGTCTTCGACGCGTACACCCGGCTGAACCTGCGGTACAGCCAGCTCGCGCCGCTGACCATGTGGGACGAGAAGAACACCGGCTCCAACCTGCCCGCCCAGATCGAGCTGTACGCCGACACCGCGGCCGGGCACGAGACGTCGTACAAGTTCCTGTTCATGGCCAAGGGCGGCGGGTCGGCGAACAAGTCGTTCCTGTTCCAGGAGACCAAGGCCGTGCTGAACCCGGCCGGGATGAAGCGGTTCCTGGACGAGAAGCTGCGTGCCCTCGGCACCGCCGCCTGCCCGCCGTACCACCTGGCCATCGTCGTCGGCGGCACGTCGGCGGAGTTCGCGCTGAAGACCGCCAAGTACGCGTCGGCCAAGTACCTGGACGGGCTGCCGACGTCCGGATCGCTTGCCGCACACGGCTTCCGGGACGTCGAGCTCGAGCAGCAGGTGCTCGAGATGACCCGCGAGTTCGGCATCGGCGCCCAGTTCGGCGGCAAGTACTTCTGCCACGACGTCCGGGTGGTCCGGCTGCCCCGGCACGGCGCGTCCTGCCCGGTGGCCATCGCGGTCTCCTGCTCGGCGGACCGCCAGGCGCTCGGCAAGATCACCGCGGAGGGCGTGTTCCTCGAGGCGCTGGAGACGGATCCCGCGCGGTTCCTGCCGGAGACCACCGACGAGCACCTGACGACGTCCGAGCTGGCCCAGCGCGCCCGCGCCGAGTCCACGACCGGGGAGGACGTCGTCCGGATCGACCTCAACCGGCCCATGGACGAGGTGCGCGCCGAGCTGTCCCGGTACCCGGTGACCACCCGGCTCTCGCTGAGCGGCTCGCTGGTCGTGGCCCGCGACATCGCGCACGCCAAGATCAAGGAGCTGCTGGACGCCGGCGAGCCCATGCCGCAGTACCTGCGCGACCACGCGGTCTACTACGCCGGCCCGGCGAAGACGCCGGCCGGGTACGCGTCGGGCTCCTTCGGCCCGACCACCGCGGGCCGGATGGACTCCTACGTCGAGCAGTTCCAGGCGGCCGGCGGGTCCCTGGTGATGCTCGCCAAGGGCAACCGCAGCGGCGCAGTGACCGCGGCCTGCGCGGCGCACGGCGGCTTCTACCTCGGCTCGATCGGCGGCCCGGCCGCGCGGCTCGCGCAGGACTGCATCAAGCACGTCGAGGTGCTCGAGTACCCCGAGCTCGGCATGGAGGCGGTCTGGAAGATCGACGTCGAGGACTTCCCGGCGTTCATCGTGGTCGACGACAAGGGCAACGACTTCTTCGCGACCACCACCAAGCCGCTGGCCATGACCATCGGCACCCGCCCCTGACCCACCTGCCCGGGTGACCCTGGCGTCCGAATGGATCTCACCTGTGAGTGCGATCCGTTCGGACGTTGCGGGGTGGCAGGATGCCTGCGTGAGCGAAGCCACCCACAACACCGGCGACACCTCCGCCATCGATGACACCGCCGAGACCGACGGACGGCGTACGCCGCCGCAGGCGTGGCGCGAGCTGCAGGACGGCAACGAGCGGTTCGCCTCGGGCCGATCCGCCAACGCGGACAAGGACGTCGCCCGGCGGGCCGAGCTCGCCGACAGCCAGCACCCGTTCGCGCTGGTGTTCGGCTGCGGGGACTCCCGGGTGTCCGCGGAGATCGTGTTCGACCAGGGGCTCGGCCGCCTGTTCGTGGTGCGCACCGCCGGGCACGTGGTCGACAGCGGGGTCCTCGGCTCCGTCGAGTTCGGCGTCGGACACCTGTCCATCCCGCTGGTCGTCGTGCTGGGCCACGACTCGTGCGGCGCCGTGCAGGCGACGCTGGACTCCGTGCGCACCGGCGTCCTGCCCCCGGGCTTCGTCCGGGACATCGTCGAGCGAGTGACCCCCAGCGTGCTGGCCGCCCAACGGGCCGGGCTCACCTCGACCGAGGAGGTCGAGGCGGAGCACGTCCGGCAGACCGTCCGGCTGCTCGTCGACCGCTCCGCCCTGCTCTCGGGCGCGGTGGCCCGCGGCGAGCTCGCCGTCGTCGGGCTCGTCTACGCGCTGGACGACGGCCGGGTCAGCGTCGTCGAGGTGCTCGGCGACGTCGACGGGGCCAGCGACATCGAGGACTGAGCCGTATCAAGGACTGGCGCAGGCGCGCTAACCGAGGGGGACGACGAGGTCCGCTCGGGCCCGTCCGGCCTCGACCAGCGCGGCGTTGGCCTCGTCACTGCCCGTCGTGCGCCCCCAGGCGTCCTCGTCGGAACGCCCGAACCGGCGGTGGCGCTCAGCGAGTCGACCCTGGCGCACCTGGGGGTCCAGATCCAGGTACCAGACCTCGTCGAGCAGCCCGCGGGCGCCCGCCCAGGGCTCGTCGTCCAGCAGCAGGTAGTTGCCCTCGGTGAGGACGACCTCGACCGCCGGCCCGACGGCGATGGCACCGGCGACCGGCTCCTCGATCTCGCGGCGGAACTCCGGCGCGAAGACGACGTCGGACCCGTTCTGCCGCAGGCGGTCCAGCAGGGCCCGGTAGCCCGCGCCGTCGAAGGTCTGCGGCGCACCCTTGACGTCGGCCAGGCCGCGCTCGTCCAGCACTCGCTGAGCCAGGTGGTAGCCGTCCATCGGCACCAGCACGGCCACGATCCCGTTGCGCCGCAACGCCTCGATCAGCAGCTCGGCGAACGTCGACTTGCCCGCGCCGGGCGGGCCGGTGATCCCGACCAGCGTCCGCTGCCCCGCCCTGGCCGGGTCCGCAGCCAGACCCCTCACCCGTTCAACCAGCACGTCGACGTCCACCGCCCCATCGTGGTCGGCTCCGCAGGTGCTCGGCAAGCCGACCCGCGCGAGGATGGGGGTATGGCAGAGCAGAGCGAGCAGTCGGGGAACACGCAGTACCGGGTCGAGCACGACACAATGGGTGAGGTCCGAGTGCCGGTGGATGCCCTGTGGGGCGCCCAGACCCAGCGGGCCGTCGAGAACTTCCCGATCAGCGGCGTCCGGGTCGAACCGGCCGTGATCCACGCCCTGGCCCGGATCAAGGCCGCCGCAGCGGTGGTCAACGCCCGGCTCGGCGTGCTGGACGAGGACGTCGCGCAGGCGATCAGCGCCGCCGCCCAGCAGATCGCGGACGGCGAGCACGACGACCAGTTCCCGATCGACGTCTTCCAGACCGGCTCGGGCACCTCAACGAACATGAACGTGAACGAGGTGGTGGCCCGGCTGGCGAGCGAGCGACTGGGCCGCCCGGTGCACCCCAACGACCAGGTGAACGCCTCCCAGTCCAGCAACGACACGTTCCCGACCAGCCTGCACCTGGCCGCCACCTCGGCCGTCGTCCACGAGCTCGTGCCGGCGCTGGAGCACCTCGCAGAGTCGTTGCAGCGCAAGGCGAACGAGTTCGCGGACGTCGTCAAGGCCGGCCGCACCCACCTGATGGACGCGGTCCCGGTGACGCTCGGCCAGGAGCTCGGCGGCTACGCGGCGCAGGTGCGGTCCGGGGTCGCGCGGCTGCACTCGACGCTGCCGCGGGTGGCCGAGGTGCCGCTGGGTGGCACAGCCGTGGGGACCGGCATCAACACCCCGCCCGGGTTCGCCGCGGCGGTGGTCGAGGAGCTGGCCCGGACGACGGGGCTGCCGCTGGCCGAGGCCGACGACCACTTCGAGGCGCAGGGGGCCCGCGACGGCCTGGTGGAGCTGTCCGGTCAGCTGCGCACCGTCGCCGTCAGCCTGGTGAAGATCTGCAACGACCTGCGGTGGATGGGCAGCGGTCCCCGGGCCGGGCTCGGCGAGCTTCGGCTGCCGGATCTGCAGCCCGGGTCGAGCATCATGCCCGGCAAGGTCAACCCGGTGCTCCCGGAGGCCACGCTGCAGGTGTGCGCGCAGGTGATCGGCCACGACGCCACCGTCACGTTCGCGGGCGCCTCGGGAAGCTTCGAGCTCAACGTGATGATGCCCGTGATGGGGCGAGCGGTGCTGGAGTCGACGAGGCTGCTCGCGGCGTCCACCCGGCTGCTCGCCGACCGGTGCATCGACGGGCTGGAGGCGGACGTCGAGCGGTGCCGCGAGCTCGCGGAGTCCTCGCCGTCGGTGGTCACGCCGTTGAACCGGGTGATCGGCTACGAGGCGGCCGCCAAGGTGGCGAAGAAGGCGGTCGCTGACCGCACGACCATCCGGCAGGCGGTGCTGGACCTCGGCCACGTCGAGCGCGGCGACCTCACGGTCGAGCAGCTGGACGAGGCGCTGGACGTGCTGGGCATGACGCGGCCGGCCCCCTGAACGAGGGGCCGGCCGGGTCGAGCTGGTGAGGCTGGTGGCTCAGTACCAGCCGCTGGACTGGCTGTGCCCCCAGGCCGCGCACGGCGAGCCGTAGGAGGTGCGGATGTACTGCAGCCCCCACTTGATCTGGGTTGCGGGGTTCGTCCGCCAGTCGCTGGCGACGGTGCCCATCTTGCTGCCCGGGAGCGCCTGCGGGATCCCGTAGGCGCCGGACGACGGGTTGCTGGCGTGCAGGTTCCAGCCGCTCTCCTTCTGCCAGAGCGAGTTGAGGCAGCTGAACTGGCCGGAGCCGAAGCCGTAGTCACCCATCAGGGCCCGCGCGATGGAGCGCGGGTCCATGGACAGCAGTCGCGCCCGCTCCTTGGCCCGGCTCGCACGTGCCTTGGCCTCGGCCCTGGCCCGGACGGCCTTGGCGCGGGCCGCCTTGGCCTTGGCCAGGGCACGCAGGTGCGCCCGGTACTGCGCGGCGTCCGCCTGCAGCTTGTGCTGGGCGACGATGGGGCGGGGGTCGATCGCGGCGGGCTCGGCGATCATGTCGGCGGTGACCTGCATACGCGGTCCCACCGCCGCGGCGGTTTCGGGCTCGTTGGCGGCGATCCCGCCGGCGACCGCAGCGGTCGCGGCGAGAGCGGTCATGCTGGACAGCAGAGGTCGGCGCAGGGCGCGTCGAATCACGAAGTACCTTTCATCGGCCGTACCCCGCGTGCAAGCGGCACGGTCTGCGTCACCCCGGCCTGGGCCCGCCGGGCGGACCGGGCAGGTCCGCCCCAGGGTGCGCACGCGGGCGCCCGGCGAGCAGCAGGTGCAGGTCATTGCACCCGTCGCTCGAGACAGGGGTGATCTCAGTTCGAGCCCCACCCTGCGCACAGGCCGAAGGGGATCGCAAACCGTGCACACACAATCATCACGAGTCGGTCGACGCAGCGTGCCGATCGCACACGCACGGTCAGATTCGTGACCCGTCACACACGGGTGACTACCCGTGTGTGACGGGTGTGACGCAAGGGATCAGACCTCGAGGCCCTCCAGCAGGTCCGTCACCAGCGCGGCGATCGGCGAGCGCTCCGAGCGGGTCAGCGTGACGTGCGCGAACAGCGGGTGGCCCTTGAGCGCCTCGATGACTGCAGCGACTCCGTCGTGCCGACCGACCCGCAGGTTGTCCCGCTGGGCGACGTCGTGGGTGAGCACGACCTTGGAGTTCTGGCCCACCCGGCTGAGCACCGTGAGCAGCACGTTGCGCTCGAGAGACTGCGCCTCGTCGACCACCACGAACGCGTCGTGCAGCGAGCGCCCGCGGATGTGCGTGAGGGGCAGCACCTCGAGCATGCCGCGGTCCATGATCTCCTCGACGACCTCGCTGCTGACCAGCGCGCCGAGCGTGTCGAACACCGCCTGACCCCAGGGGCCCATCTTCTCGGCCTCGGTGCCCGGCAGGTAGCCGAGGTCCTGGCCGCCGACCGCGTAGAGCGGGCGGAACACGATGACCTTGCGGTGCTGGCGCCGCTCCATCACGGCCTCCAGCCCCGCGCACAGGGCCAGGGCGCTCTTGCCGGTACCCGCCCGACCACCGAGGCTCATGATGCCGATGTCGGGGTCGAGCAGCATGTCCAGGGCGATCCGCTGCTCGGCGCTGCGCCCGTGCAGGCCGAACGCGTCCCGGTCGCCGCGGACCAGCCGCACCTGCTTGTCCGGCGTCGTCCGGCCCAGCCCGCTGCCCCGCTCGGAGACCAGCACGACACCGGTGTGGCACGGCAGCTCGGCGGCGGCAGCCAGGTCGAGGGTGCCCTGGTCGTAGAGGGTGGCCACGTCGTCCGCGGTGACGTCGATCTCGGCCATGCCGGTCCAGCCGGAGTCCACCGCGAGCTCGGCCCGGTACTCCTCGGCGGTCAGGCCGACGGCCGAGGCCTTGACCCGCAGCGGGAGGTCCTTGCTGACCAGCGTGACCGCGGCGCCCTCGTCGGCCAGGTTCTTGGCCACCGCGAGGATCCGGGTGTCGTTGTCGGCGAGGCGGAAGCCGGCCGGCAGGCAGGCGGGGTCGGTGTGGTTCAGCTCGACCCGCAGGGTGCCTCCCCCGCTGAGCTCGAGGGGCGCGTCGAGCCGACCGTGCTGCACCCGCAGCTCGTCCAGCAGCCGCAGCGCCGTGCGGGCGAAGTACCCCAGCTCGGGGTGGTGCCGCTTGCCCTCCAGTTCGATCACGACCACCACGGGGAGCACGACCTCGTGCTCGGCGAAGCGCAGCATGGCTCTCGGGTCGGACAGCAGCACCGAGGTGTCGAGCACGAACGTCCGTCGATCAGTGGTCACGTGGACTCCCCCGGACCGGGGCGCGCACCCCGGCCACGCTCGCGGGTCAGGTGCCGGGACCGGGCCCCCATCGGGGCCGAGATCCGGCCCTCCCCGCAACCCTGGGGTCGCGTCACGTGGGCCTCCCGGACGAACTCGCAGGGAGCGGGTCCGCCGTCTTCGACGCTACGCCGGGAGCCGGTCGGTCCCGGTGCAACACGCCGCACCGAACGGGTGAACAGCGGGTACTCCAGTCGGGTGCGTTTCGTGCCGAAGCATCTCGAGGGGGCCCGCCCGATCACGACTGCCAGGAGTCAACTCACCATGCAGGCCGCGCCCAAGGTGAAGTCCAGCGCGAGCTGGGCCTTCGACCTGATGGTCATGAGCGTCGGCGCCGCACTCGCGGCCGGCGCTGCGGTGGGTTTTGCCTTCTCCGGGAGCGTCGACGGGGTCTGGTTCGCCGCGTGCGCACTGTCCGTCCCGCTGATCGTGCTGCTCTCGCTGTTCCCGTTGCGCCTGTCCCGGCACGGCGTGGGCATCGAGGTCGGGTTCGAGTCCGCCGTCCTGGTCGCCCTCGTGGTGCTGCTCGGCCACCCGCTGGGCGCGCTGACCATCTGGGCCCTCGGTCAGACCGTGGCCCAGCTGTCCAAGCGCAAGCGGCTCGACGTGCGGCTGTTCAACGTCGCCATCACGGTGATCTGCGGAACCGCGGCCGTGCTGGTGATGCGGCTCGGTGACGGCCTCGGTCGGACGTCGCCCGCCGAGCTGCTCGCGGTGGGCGCCGGCTGCGTCGTGTTCTTCGTACTCGACCTGATCATCTCGGCCTTCTCCGTCGCGGTGGAGGAGGGTACGTCGCTGTGGGAGCAGGTGCGGCACAGCGGCGGCCTGCTGGCCGGCCTGGTGTTCGTCGGCATCGACAGCCTCGGCTACCTCGCCGCGCTGGTGGGCCGGGCGCTGCCCCCGTGGGCGAGCCTGCTGCTGGCCGTGCCGCTGGCGACCATCCTGATCGCGAGCCAGGCGCTGAGCCGGGCCGCCGAGCAGCGACGCCGGCTCAACAGCCTCTTCGACGCGTCCGGCGCGATCTTCGGGGCGTCGTCCGGCGAGGAGGTCCTGAGCCTGCTCGCCGAGCACGCCGAGGCCGTGCTGGACCGTCCGCAGACCGGCCTGCGGGACGAACCGCCGGGTGACCGCGAGATCGGCGCCCCGGTGACCGGTCTGGAAACGCCGTACTGGCTGGTCACGCCCAGCGCGACCCTGCGCCGCACCGACGGCGAGCTGGACCGGCAGGCCCTGGAGTCGCTGGCCGGGGTCGGCGCGCAGACCTTCGCCCGGCTGGACCTGGTGGCCGAGCTCGGACGCCAGGCCCGCACCGACCTCCTCACCGGGCTGCCGAACCGGCTGATGTTCACCGACCGGCTGGACTCGGCCCTGCTCGGCGCGAGCGCTCGCCGGCAGGTCGCCGTCCTGTACCTGGACCTGGACGGCTTCAAGTCGGTCAACGACCGGTTCGGCCACGCCGCGGGCGACGAGCTGCTGCGCACCGTGGCCGAGCGGCTGACCCAGGTGGTCGGGCCGCGGGACTGCGTGGCGCGGCTCGGCGGCGACGAGTTCGCGGTGCTGCTCAGCGACGTCGGGCACGTCAGCGTGGTCAAGCAGCTGTGCACGGACGTGCTGGCCGCGGTCCGCCGCGAGGCCGTCGTCGCCGGGCACGGCGTCATGGTGGGCACCAGCGTGGGCGTCGTGCTGTCCAGCGGCGGGGACTACGCCGCCGAGGTCATGCGCAACGCCGACATGGCCATGTACAGCGCCAAGAGCCGGGGCAAGAGCCAGTACCAGCTGTACGAGGAGTCGCTGGGCGCCGACCGCATCCTGCGCCTGGAGCTGATCGAGGCGCTCCGCACGGGCATCCGCGACGACCTCGTCGTGCACTACCAGCCCGTGGTGAACCTGGACACCGGTCGGATCGGCGGCGTCGAGGCGCTCGTCCGCTGGCGTCGCGACGGCGCCCTGGTGCCGCCGGACCTGTTCATCCCCGCCGCGGAGGACAGCGGCCTGATCGTGCCGCTCGGCCAGCGGGTGCTGCAGCAGGTGGTCGCGGACTCACCGCAGCTCGTCCGGGCCGCGGGTGGCCCCATCGACCTGGCGGTCAACATGTCCGCGCACCAGCTGCACGACCCGACGTTCGTGCCGGCGGTGCGGGCGGCGGTGGAGGCGTTCGGGGACTCCCGGCTCGTGCTGGAGATGACCGAGACCGTGCTCGTCCAGGACGACCCGCACACGGCCACGACGCTCGAGCGGCTGACCGGCGCGGGGGCCCGGCTGTCCATCGACGACTTCGGGGTGGGGTTCTCCTCGATCGGCTACCTGCAGCACCTGCCGGTGGACGTGGTGAAGATCGACCGCTCCTTCGTGCGGGACATCGACCACCTGCCGCGTTCGCGCGCGCTCGTCGACGCGATCCTGGTGATGGCGTCAGCGCTGGACCTGGACGTCGTCGCCGAGGGCATCGAGCGCGAGTCGCAGGCCGACGTCCTGCGGATGGCCGGCTGCAGCGACGGCCAGGGCTACCTGTACGCGCGGCCGCAGCCGCTCGCCGAGGTGCTGGCCACCCTGCGGGACCAGAGCTCGCTGTCCCGCCTGTCGTCCTGAGCCTCGGCCGTCCTGCGTCCGCCGCCCCCCCGTTGTTGATCACGTTCAGTGGGTCTACACCCGCTTCTCGAGGGTCGTTCGCCTCGAGAAGCGGCGTGTCGCCCACTGAACGTGATCAACAGCCGGCGAGGAGAGGGCCGGGTCAGGTGCCGAAGCGGCGCTCGCGCTGGCCGTAGGCCCGCAGGGCGCGCAGGAAGTCGACCTTGCGGAAGTCGGGCCAGTACGCCTCGCAGAAGTAGAACTCGCTGTGCGCGCTCTGCCAGAGCAGGAAGCCGCCGAGCCGCTGCTCGCCGGAGGTACGGATCACCAGGTCGGGGTCGGGCTGGCCGCGGGTGTAGAGGTGCTCGCTGATGTGCTCGACGTCGAGGATCTCGGCCAGCTCCTCGATCGACGTCCCCTTCGCGGCGTGCTCCTTCATCAGGGACCGGACGGCGTCCGCGATCTCGCGTCGTCCGCCGTACCCGATGGCGGCGTTCACCGTGCGGCCCTGGACGTGCCGGGTGCTCTCGTCGAGCTCCTTGAGCCGGCGCTGGGTGTCGTCAGGCAGCAGGTCGAGCGCACCCACCGGGTGCACCCGCCAGCGCCCGGTGGCTGCGATCCGCGAGGTGAGGTCCTCGATGATCGGCATCAGCGCCGCGAGCTCCTCGGGGGGGCGGTTGAAGTTGTCGGTGGACAGCAGCCACAGGGTGACGACCTCGACCCCGACCTCGTCGCACCACTCGAGCAGCCGCTCCATGTTGTCCGCGCCCGCCGCGTGGCCGGCCGCCGTGCCGGCGCCGGCCGCCCGCGCCCAACGTCGGTTGCCGTCGACGATGACGCCGACGTGCCGGGGGATCGAGTCGGCCGTCAGGGAGGCCGCCAGCCGGCGTTCGTAGACGCCGTAGGCCAGATCCCGCAGCCCCACTATCGTGCCCTCCGTCGTTCACGTTCGCGATACCCGTCCGGGCAGCCGCCGTCACGCTACTCCCGTAAGGTGGGCCTCGGCCGTCAGCGAGCCCTCGCTCGACGCTCACGCACGGCATCTTCACAACTGGCAGGGGCGAACGTGGTGCGGACCACTCAGGTTACGCGCTAGTAACTTACGCAACCGTAGGTTAGGGTGGAGCGCATGAGCCAGCAGCCCAGCGCCACGAACCAGAACCCTGGTGACGAGTCGCAGCGCGCCGGCATGGGCGAGACCGTCGGCGACGCGATGAGCGATGCCATGACGGCCGTCTCGGACGCCGTCGCCGCGGTGAAGCCCAAGCTGCGCGGCTGGTTGCACGCGGGCACGTTCCCGCTGGTCGTCGCAGCCGGGATCGTGCTCATCGCGCTGGCCCCCAGCCCGGCCGGCCGGATCACCGCGACCATCTTCACGTTGAGCGCCGCCCTGCTGTTCGGCACCAGCGCCCTGTACCACCGGGGCAACTGGTCGCCGCGCACCGCGATCCTGCTCAAGCGCATGGACCACTCGAACATCTTCCTGATCATCGCCGGCAGCTACACGCCGTTCGCGGCACTGCTGCTGCCTCCGGGCAAGGCGCGCACGCTGCTGCTCGTGGTCTGGATCGGCGCCCTGCTCGGGGTGCTGTTCCGGGTGTTCTGGGTGGGCGCCCCCCGCTGGCTCTACACCCCGGTCTACATCGCCCTCGGCTGGGTCGCGGTGTTCTACCTGCCGGCGTTCCTGCACACCGGGGGCGTCGCGCTGATCGTGCTGATCATCGTCGGCGGCGGCCTCTACACCGCCGGCGGTGTCATCTACGGCATCAAACGCCCGAACCCGAGCCCGCGCTGGTTCGGCTTCCACGAGATCTTCCACGCCTGCACCGTCGCCGCGTTCGTCGTGCACTACATCGCGGTCTCGTTCGCGGTGTACTCGCACCCGAGCTAGTCCAGGCCTTCCGCTCCCGGTCCAACGAACGCGCGCAGCCGCGCCGGATCGGACGTCGGGAGGTCGCAGACCATCGCGCGGCAGGCATAGGCCGCCGGGCGTCCGTCGACCAGGTCACGCTGCTCCAGCAGCGGGACCGCGGGGCGGGTGCCCGGCTCCCCCGCCGCCACCACCAGGCCGGGGGCGGTCCCGTGCAGTGCCGCGTCCCACAGCTCGCGCGTCGCCGGGTCGTCCAACGGGCCGACGACGGCGACCTCGCGCGGACCGTCCAAAGCCGCCTCGGCGACCGCTAGACCCCACCCGGCGAACCGCGGCGAGCTGGCCGCGACGCGGGCGATCAACGCGAGCGCGCGCTCGGCGGCGTCCCGGCTCGCGGCGTCGCCGCTGAGCGCGGACCACGACAGCAACGCCCCCGCGGCCGCCGCGACGCCGGAGGGGTACGCGTTGTCCGCCGGATCGGCCGGACGCCGGCCGCCGGCCGCCGCGAGCAGCGGGTCCGGAGCGTCGTACGCGGTGTCGCTGAAGCCGGTCGCGCCGTCCCAGAACCGTTGGCGCACCTGGTCCACCAGCTCGGACGCCGCCTGCGCCCACCGCGGCTCGCCGGTCGCCGCGTAGAGCGCCAGCAGGCCCTCGACCACGTCCCCGTGGTCCTCCAACGTGCCGGCCGGTGCGCCGGCCCGGCCACCCAGCGACACCCGGCGCAACCCGCCGTCGACCACGTGGACGTCGAGCAGCAGGCCGGCCGCACGAGCGGCCGCCTCCACCAGGTCCGGCCGCTCCAGCAGCGCGCCCGTCTCGGCCAGCGCGGCGACCGCCAGGCCGTTCCAGGCCGCCACGACCTTGTCGTCGCGGAACGGCTGCGGGCGGGTGGACCGGCTCTGCCGCAACGCGTCGCGCGCCGCCTGCCAGCGGTCGACGTCTTCCGACGGGGCGTCGACGTCGTCCACGTCGACCAGCAGCCGCAGCGTCGACGATCCGTGCTCGAACGTGCCCGCGTCGGTCACCCCGAACGCTTGCGCGGCCCAGGCCCCGTCGTCCGGGCCGAGCACCTCGACGAGCTGGGCCGGGGTCCACACGTAGGTGAGCCCTTCGACACCGTGGCCGTCCTCGCCGGTGGGGGTGTCGGCGTCGAGCGCGCTGGCCAGTCCGCCCTCGCCCGTGCCCAGTCGCTGCAGCATGAAGTCGCACGTCTCGAGGGCGATCCGTCGTCCCAGCGGGTCACCCGTCAGCCGCCACCAGTGCAGGTAGACGCGCGCCAGCAACGCGTTGTCGTAGAGCATCTTCTCGAAGTGCGGCACGACCCACGCGGCGTCCACGCTGTACCTCGCGAAGCCGCCCTCGAGCTGGTCGTAGGTGCCGCTGGACGCCATGTGCTGCAACGTGTTCGTGGCCATGGCGGCGGCGATGGCGCCACTGGTGCCGGGCTCCGTGCCGACGCGGGCGGCGTGCCGCAGCAACCACTCGAGCACCATGGACGGCGGGAACTTCGGCGCGCCGCCGAACCCACCGTTGCGCTGGTCGTGGTCGGTGGCGACCCGGTGCACGGCCTGCTCGAGGTCATGGGCGGTCGGCAGTTCGCCGGCCACTCCCCCGGTCGTCGCCCGCTGGTCGGCGAGAGCGCGGGTGATCCGCTCGCTGGCCGACTCGACCTCCTCGCGCCGCTCCCGCCACGCCTCGCTGACGGCCGCGAGCAGCTGGCGGAACGACGGCATGCCCTGTCGGGGGGTCGGTGGGTAGTAGGTGCCGGCGTGAAAGACCGTGCCGTCCGGGGTGAGGAAGACGGTCATCGGCCAGCCGCCGTGGCCGGTCATCGCGACGGTGGCCTCCATGTAGACGGCGTCCACGTCCGGCCGCTCCTCGCGGTCGACCTTGACCGCGACGAAGCCGGCGTTCAGGTCGGCCGCGGTGGCGACGTCCTCGAAGGACTCGTGAGCCATCACGTGGCACCAGTGGCAGGACGCGTAGCCGATGCTGAGCAGGATCGGCACGTCGCGCCGTCGGGCCTCGTCGAACGCCTCCGGTCCCCACTCCTGCCAGTCCACCGGGTTGTCCTTGTGCTGCAACAGGTACGGCGAGGACGCGCTGCTGAGCCGGTTCACGGCCGACCGCCGAACCCGCGAAGCCACACGAACAACCACCAGTCCCCGGTCGACTGGGCGGCTGGAGCCGCCCCTGCAGGCACCATCCTCACCCATCCGGGGCAACGCCACTCAGGCTGGGCGACTGACCCAGCTGGCCGACCCCTGTCGACCGCCCGCTCCGGTGTGCTCCCAACACCCGGCGATCGCCAGTGCATCGAGCTCAGCCGGCGGCGGTGATCCGGTCCATCGTGCGCAGGGTCTCGATGCTCGCCCGCAGTGGGCGGACAGACGACTCCGTCCGACCCTCCGCCAGGTCTCGGGCGACTGCGGCGGCCTCGAAGTGAAGTCCCTGGTGGCCCACGGCCGGCTCGTCCCAGACCAGCGGAGGGCCTCGCCGGTCGCGGACGACGAACCGGCCGGGCATGAAGAACGGCCCGTCGAGGATGATCCCTCCCTCGGTACCGGCGATCATCGCCGTCGTGGGCGTGATCGAGTCGATCGACGAGAACAGCGAGGCGATAGCCCCGACCGGCGACCGCAGGACCGCCCCGAACTGGGCCGTCACGTCGCCCGTTCGGGCGGCCAGCGCGGCGACGTCGGCGGGTTCGCCGAGGACCCACGTGGCGAGGCTGACCGGGTAGGTCCCGAGGTCGAGCATGGCGCCGCCGGCCAGGTCCGCGCGGCGGATGCGGTGGCTGTCGTCGAACCAGTCACCGAGGTCCGCCACGACCGACAACGGTTCACCGACGGCGCCGTCGTCCAGGACCTGCCGCAGCACGTCGAACTTGGGCAGGAACAGCGTCCACAGCGCCTCGACGCAGTAGACCCCCTGCTCGCGGGCGGCCGACGCGATGCGTTCTGCTTCGTCGGCGTTGACGCCCAGGGGCTTCTCGACGACGACGTGCTTGCCCGCGGCGATCGTGGCCAGGGCGGCTTCGAGGTGGTGGCTGTGCGGGGTGGCGACGTAGATGACGTCGACGGACGGGTCACCCAGCAGGTGCTCGTACGAGCCGTGCGCGACTGGCAGGCCGTGGTCCGCCGCGAAGGCGGCCGCGCTCCCTGGATTTCGCGACCCGACGGCGTGCGGCAGCTGCCGGGTGTGGGCACGCAGCGCCGTGACGAACCGCTCGGCGATCCATCCCGTGCCCATGACACCCCACCGCAGCGGCGGCGCGTCCCTGGACGGCGGCACCCGGCTCAACGGCAGCGACGACCCCGGCATCGGTGGCGCCGCTAGCGCTCGTCGACCATCAGGTTGATCTCGTACTCGGCCGCTCGGTAGCAGTGGCTGCCGAACTCCACCGCGTTCCCGGCCGCATCGAAGGCCATCCGGGTCATCGTGAGCACCGGCTGGCCGGCCTTCATGGCGAGCGCTCGCCGTTCCGTGGGCGTCGGCATCCGCGCGCCGATGGTCTGCTGCGCCACGACCGGACGCACTCCACGATCGCGGAGTGCGGCGTACAGGCCCTTGGCGGTGAGCTCGTCCAGGGTCAGGTCGCTGGTGGCCGGCGGCAGCCAGTTGTGCAGCAGCGCCAGTGGGGTGCCCTCGGCGCAGCGCACCCGCTGGACGTGCAGCAGCGGGGTGTCGGAGGGCAGGTCCAGGGCCATCGCGGCGTGGTCGTCCTGGACGACCTCGTGCACGAGGACCTGGGTGGTGGGCTTGCGCCCGTCCCGTTCGAGGTCGTCGAAGAGGCTGCTGAGCTCGAACTTGCGATGCACCTTGCGGTTGGCCACGGTCGTGCCGAGCCCGCGCCGGCGCACCAGCAGGCCCTGGTCGACGAGCTCCTGGATGGCGCGGCGCACCGTCGGGCGGGACAGCTGGAGCCGCTCGGCCAGGGCCATCTCGTTCTCGAACGGGTCCCCCGGCTGCAGTCGACCGTCGGCGACCGACGCCGTGAGCTGCTCGGCCAGCTGGTGGTAGAGCGGGACGGGCGAGGACCGGTCGATCGCCACCGGCACCCGTACGGCTGTCATGCGAGGAGTCTATTGAGGGACGTAAGAATGTCAATACAAAGTCTTGACGTAGACCCCGCCGTGCCAGGAAGGTTGATGGCACTGGTCCTCGAGCCGATCGCAGCCGGTGCGACGTGAGGGTCGTCGACGGAGGAGGAACCATGCGGATCGGACTGGCCGGCACGGGGCGCATCGGCGCGTTCCACGCCTCGACCTTGGCCGCGCTGGACGCGGTCGACGAGGTCGTCGTCACCGACGCCCTGCCCGAGACGGCGCAGCGGTTGGCGAGCGAGCACGGCTACCGCTTCGCGGCAGATCTGGACGAGCTGCTGGGCCAGGTCGACGCCCTGGTGATCGCGACGTCGACCGACGCCCACGCCGCCACGTTGCGTCGCGCCGTGCAGGCCGGCGTGACGACCTTCTGCGAGAAGCCGGTCGCCCGCACCCTCGAGGAGACCACCGACCTCCTCGACCTGGTCGCCAGCAGCGGCGTGCGCGTGCACGTCGGCTTCCAGCGGCGGTTCGACGACGGCTACCGGCGGGCCCGGGACGCGGTGCTCAGCGGTGAGCTCGGCTTCGTGCACACCGTCATGGCGTACACCCTCGACCAGGCCCCGCCGCCCGCCGCGTACATCCCCACCAGTGGCGGCCTCTTCCGCGACTGCAGCATCCACGACTTCGACATCCTGCGGTTCGTCACCGGCCGCGAGGTGGTCAGCGCGTTCGCGACCGGCGCCAACAAGGGCGAGGGCTTCTTCACCGAGGGCGGGGACGTCGACACCGCCGCCGCCGTGCTCCGGCTGGACGACGACACCCTGGTCTCGGTGTCGGCCACCCGGTACAACGGCGCCGGTCACGACGTTCGCATGGAGGTCCACGGCTCCCAGGGCACCGTCGGTGTCGGGTACGACGACTCACTGGCCGTGCGCTCGATGGAGGCCGGTGCCGACTACCCGCGCGGCCCGCAGCGGTGGTCGTTCATGGAGCGCTTCCTGCCGGCGTACCGCGCGGAGCTCACCGCCTTCACCGGGGTCGTCGCCGGGGCGCCGAGCCCGTGCACCGTGGCCGACGCGTTGGCCGCCTTCCGGATCGCGGAGGCGTGCGAGCTGTCCCGGCTGAAGGGCGAGCCGGTGGACGTCTCGCAGATCGGTGGCGCCCGGTGACGGACTACGACCTGGTCACCGTCGGGCGGACCGGCGTCGACATCTACCCGCTCGAGCACGGTGTCGGGCTGGAGGACGTCCGGACCTTCGAGAAGTTCCTCGGCGGCAGCGCGACCAACGTCGCGGTGGCGGCGGCGCAGTACGGCCGCGACGTCGCCCTGATCACCCGGACCGGCGACGACCCGTTCGGTCGCTTCGTCCGGCGCGAGGCGGAACGACTGGGGGTCGACCCGACGTACATCTCGTCCGGCGAAGGGCCGCCGACCCCGGTGACCTTCTGCGAGGTGTTCCCGCCCGACGACTTCCCGCTGTACTTCTACCGGTACCCGACCGCGCCGGACCTGCAGCTGACCACCGACGACCTGCCGGTCGCGGCGATCCAGCAGGCAAAGGTGTTCTGGCTCACGGTGACCGGGCTGTCCCAGGAACCGTCCCGGGCCACGCACTTCGCCGCGCTCGAAGCGCGCGGACGCCGGTCGCACACCATCCTCGACCTCGACTACCGCCCCATGTTCTGGGAGCACCCCGAGCAGGCCGGCGCGCAGGTCGCGAAGGCGCTGGAGCACGCCACCGTCGCGGTGGGCAACCGTGAGGAGTGCCGGGTCGCCGTCGGCGAGGAGGACCCGCAGCGAGCCGCCGACGCGCTGCTCGAGCGAGGTCTCGCACTCGCCGTCGTCAAGCAGGGGCCGAAGGGCGTGCTCGCGGCCACCGCCGACGAGCGCGTCGAGGTGCCGCCGTTCCCGGTCGAGGTCGTCAACGGGCTCGGCGCCGGTGACGCGTTCGGTGGTGCGCTGGTGCACGGCCTGCTCTCCGGCTGGGACCTGCGCCGGATCCTGGAGTTCGCGAACGTCGCCGGCGCGCTCGTCGCCGGCCAGCTCGAGTGCTCGACCGCGATGCCGGACCAGGCCACGGTGGAGTCGGCGCTGAAGGGACGGACCGTTGCGGAACCTCACTGAGATCCGGGCCCGTGAGCCGGGCCGGATCAGGGACGGGTGGGCATCGCGCGTCCGCCGCCCGCTGCTCGGGGACGACGGCCGGCTGCTGATCGTGGCGGCCGACCACCCCGCCCGCAACGCCCTCGGCGTGCGCGGCGACGCGATGGCCATGGCGAGCCGGATCGACCTCCTCGACCGGCTGGCGACGGCGCTGTCCCGGCCCGGCGTCGACGGCGTCCTGGGCACCCCCGACATCCTGGACGACCTGCTGCTGCTGGGCGCCCTGGACGGCAAGGTCGTGATCGGCTCGATGAACCGCGGCGGGCTGCAGGGTGCCGCCTTCGAGTTCGACGACCGGTTCACCGGCTACACGGCAGCGGAGATCGCCGGCCGTGGCCTGGACGGCGGCAAGATGCTCACCCGGATCTGCCTCGACGACCCGGGCACCGCCGCGACCCTGGAGGCCAGCGGACGGGCCGTCACCGAGCTGGCCGAACGCCAGCTGGTCGCGATGGTCGAGCCCTTCCTGTCCGTCCGCGAGGACGACCGGGTGCGCAACCTGCTCGACCCCGACAGCACCATCCGCTCGATCCACATCGCGTCCGGGCTCGGGGCCAGCAGCGCCTACACCTGGATGAAGCTGCCGGTGGTCGACGAGCTGGAGCGGGTCATGGAGGCCACGACCATGCCGACCCTGCTCCTCGGCGGGGACCCGGCCGGTGACCCCCAGGACACGTACGCGTCCTGGGCGAAGGCGTTGCAGCTGCAGGCGGTGCGCGGACTCGTCGTCGGCCGGGCGCTGCTCTACCCACCGGACGGCGACGTCGCCGCCGCGGTGGACATCGCGGCCGAGCTGGTGCACGGGACTGTGGAGTCAGGGGCGACCGCATGAGCACGAGCCAGTGGGTGCTGCCGCTGGGCAGTGCGGCCCGGGACGGCTTCGACGTGGTCGTCGACGACCAGGTCTCCGGCTGGACGCACACCGGCCTCCGGGTGGCGACGCTGGCCCAGGGCGATCGCGTGCGGGTGCCGGCCGGGCCGTGGGAGTACGTCGTCGTGCCCCTGTCCGGCTCGGCGGACGTCGAAGCGACCCTGTCGGACGGTTCGCCCCGGTCCGCCACGCTGGCTGGTCGGGCCAGCGTGTTCGCCGGGCCGACGGACGTCGTCTTCGCCCCCGCCGGCTCCGCCTGCACCCTGACCGGCGTGGCGCCGACGTCCCGGATCGCCGTCTGCGCGGCGCTGGTCGCCGGCGCGGGCACCGCACCCTTCCAGCACCTGGCAGCCGCCGACGTGCCGGTCGAGCTGCGCGGCGCCGGCGTCGCGTCCCGCGAGGTGCGCAACTTCGGCACGCCGGGCGTCCTGCAGGCGGACGCGATCATCGCGTGCGAGGTGATCACCCCAGCCGGGAACTGGAGCTCCTACCCGCCGCACAAGCACGACGAGGAGCGCGCGGGGGTCGAGACCGAGCTCGAGGAGATCTACTACTTCGAGTGCCAGGTCGAGGGCGCGCACGACGGGCGCGACGTCCGGACCGGCGCGGATCCCGTTGGGTACCAACGGGTGTACGGGACGGCGGACCGGCCGATCGACGTCTTCGCCGAGGTGCGCAGCGGCGACGTCGTCCTGGTCCCGCACGGCTGGCACGGGCCGGCCATGGCACCGCCGGGATACGACCTGTACTACCTGAACGTCATGGCCGGACCGGGCCCGGTCCGGGCCTGGCTGATCTGCGACGACCCCGCGCACGCCTGGGTCCGCGACAGCTGGGCGGGCCTGGACGTGGACCCACGACTGCGACCGCGAGAGGAAGCGCGATGAGCGACACCGTCCGGTTGACCGTGGCCCAGGCGACGGTCGAGTTCCTGGCCCACCAGTGGTCCGAGCGCGACGGCGAGCGGCAGAAGCTGTTCGCCGGCTGCTTCGGCATCTTCGGTCACGGCAACGTCGCCGGCATCGGACAGGCCCTGCTGCAGCACGAGACCGCCGCCCTGGCCGCCGGCTCGACGCCGGGCCTGCCGTACGTGCTGGCCCGCAACGAGCAGGCCATGGTGCACACGTCGGTGGCGTACGCGCGGCAGAAGGACCGCCTGCAGACGTGGGTGTGCACCGCGTCCGTCGGGCCGGGCTCGACCAACATGCTGACCGGCGCCGCGCTGGCGACGGTCAACCGGCTGCCGGTGCTGCTCCTGCCGTCCGGAACGTTCGCCACCCGTCGCTCGGCGCCGGTGCTGCAGGAGCTCGAGACCCCGTACGCCGGGGACGTCACGGTGAACGACGCGTTCCGCCCGCTGTCCCGGTTCTTCGACCGGGTGACCCGGGCCGAGCAGCTCCCGTCCGCGCTGCTCGGTGCCATGCGGGTGCTCACCGACCCCGTCGAGACGGGCGCCGTCACGCTCGCCCTGCCGCAGGACGTTCAGGCGGAGGCGTTCGACTGGCCGGTGGAGCTCTTCGCGGACCGGACCTGGCACGTCGCCCGACCGCCCGCCGAGCCCGCCCGCATCTCCGCCGCCGCCGCCGTGATCAGGTCGGCCCGGCGTCCCCTGATCGTGGCCGGCGGGGGCGTGCACTACTCGGGCGCCGAGGCCGCGCTGCAGGCGCTGTGCGAGGCGACCGGGATCCCGGTCGGCGAGTCGCAGGCGGGCAAGGGTTCGCTGCCGCACGGCCACCCGCAGCAGATGGGCGCGGTCGGCTCGACCGGCACCACGGCGGCGAACGCCCTGGCTCGGCAGGCCGACGTGGTGATCGGGCTCGGGACCCGGTGGAGCGACTTCACTTCCGCGTCGCGGACCGCGTTCGGCGCCGAGGGCGTGCGCTTCGTCAACATCAACGTGGCCGGCTTCGACGCCGGCAAGCAGAGCGGCCTCTCGGTCGTGGCGGACGCTCGGGAGGCCCTGACCGAGCTGACCCGGGCGCTCGACGGCTACGGCGTGAGCGAGGAGTACCGCGCCGAGCAGGCCGACCGGTGGCGCGAGTGGGACGCCGAGGTGGAAGCCGCGTACTACCCGCCGGCCACGGTCACGGACCAGCTCGCCGACGGCCTGCTCACCCAGGCCGCCGTGCTGGGCAGCGTGAACGAGCTCAGCGACCCGCGGGACGTCGTCCTGTGCGCCGCCGGGTCGATGCCCGGTGACCTGCACAAGCTGTGGCGCGTCCGGGACCGCAAGGCCTACCACGTCGAGTACGGCTACTCCTGCATGGGATACGAGGTGCCGGCGTCCATCGGGATCCGGCTGGCCGACGAGTCCCGCGACGTCTTCGCGATGGTGGGCGACGGCGGGTACCTGATGATGCCCACCGAGCTGGTCACCGCCGTCCAGGAACGCGTGAAGGTCATCGTCGTCCTCGTGCAGAACCACGGGTTCCACTCCATCGGCTCGCTGTCCGAGGAGCTCGGGTCGCAGCGGTTCGGCACCCGCTACCGCTTCCGCGACCACGAGTCCGGCCGGCTGGACGGCGACGTGCTCCCCGTCGACCTGGCCGCGAACGCGCGCAGCCTCGGCGTGCACGTGATCGAGGTCGGCTCACGCGACGAGCTCGACCAGGCGATCCGGCAGGCCAAGGAGGCGCCCGCCCACGGCGGTCCGGTGCTCATCCACGTGCAGACCGACCCACTCGTGCCCGCCCCGGACAGCGAGTCCTGGTGGGACGTCCCGGTCAGCCAGGTCGCCGAGCTGGAGTCGACCACCGCCGCCTACCAGCGCTACCTCGAGCACCGGACGCACCAGCACCCCTATCTCACCCCTACGACTGTCAGTAGCGAGTCCTCTGAAGGAGAGTCATGAGCAAGCCCGCCCTCATCGGCAGCGCACCGGACAGCTGGGGGGTCTGGTACGGCGACGACCCGGCCCAGGTGCCGTGGCAGCGCTTCCTGGACGAGGTCGCCGGCGCGGGCTACACCCGCATCGAGCTGGGTCCCTACGGCTACCTGCCGACCGATCCCAGCCAACTGCGGGACGAGCTCGACCAGCGCGGCCTCACGGTCACCGCCGGCACGATCTTCGAGCACCTGCACCGCAAGGACTCGTGGGAGACGACGTGGGCCGGGGTGTCCGCCGTCGCCGGGCTCACCGCGGCGATGGGCGCCCAGCACGTCGTCGTGATCCCGGACTTCTGGCGCGACCCGGCCACCGGCGACGTGCTCGAGGCGGCCGAGCTCACCGAGCAGGAGTGGCCCGCCTACGCCCGGCAGATCGACCGGCTGGCCAAAGCCATTCGGGACGAGTTCGGGCTGCAGATCCAGTTCCACCCGCACGCCGACAGCCACGTGGACACCCACCAGCGGGTGGAGCGCTTCCTGGCCGAGACCGACCCCGACCTGGTCAGCCTGTGCCTGGACACCGGTCACATCTCGTACTGCGACGGCGACAACCTGAAGCTGATCCAGGACTACCCCGAGCGCATCGGCTACGTGCACCTCAAGCAGGTCGACCCGCAGGTGATGACGAAGGTGCGCGTCGAGGGCCTCGGGTTCGGTGAGGCCGTCAAGCTCGGTGCGATGTGCGAGCCGCCGCGCGGCATCCCCGCCATGCCGCCGATCCTCGACGCGCTGGCGGCGCTCGAGCACGTCGAGCTGTTCGCGATCGTCGAGCAGGACCTGTACCCCTGCGAGCCGGACGTGCCCCTGCCCATCGCCACCCGGACCCTCGAGTACCTGCAGTCCTGCGGCCCACTGCGCTGACCTGACGAAGGAGACAGACCGATGCCCGAGACCGCGATCTCGACGCGACCGTTGCGCGTCGGGGTGGTCGGCGTCGGCGTGATGGGGGCCGACCACGCCGAACGACTCGCCAACCGCACGGCCAACGCGACCCTGGTCGCCCTCGCCGATCCCGACCTCGCACGGGTGCAGGAGCTGGCGGCCAGCTACTCGGACGTCACGGCCTACGCCGACCCGATCGAGCTGATCTGGGACGAGCGGGTGGACGCGGTCCTCATCGCCTCGCCCGGGTTCGTGCACACCGAGCAGCTGCTGGCGTGCATCTCAGCCGGCAAGTACACGTTGTGCGAGAAGCCGCTGACGATGGACGCGGCCTCCTCGAGGCAGGTCGTCGAGGCGGAGCGGGCGACGGGCCAGCCCCTGATCCAGGTGGGCTTCATGCGACGGTTCGACCCGGAGTACGTCGCCATCAAGCAGCTGCTGGACAGCGGCGAGCTCGGGCGCCTGCTGCTGCTGCACAACGTGCACCGCAACAAGGACGTCCCGGACACGTTCCGCTCGGAGATGATCGTCCGCGACTCCCTGGTGCACGAGGTCGACGTGTGCCGCTGGCTCTTCGGTGAGGAGATCGACGAGATCACCGTCTACTCACCGGCACCGACCAGCCGGGCCGCCGAGGGCGTGCTCGACCCGCAGGTGGCCGTCTTCCGGATGGCCGGCGGCGGCATGGCCACGACCGAGGTGTTCGTGAAGAGTGGGATCGGCTACGAGGTCCGCTGCGAGGCGAGCGCCGAGCTCGGCAACGCGACCGTCGGGCTCGGGCACGGCGTCTTCGTCCGGTCGAACAACCGTTGGGGCGGCGACGTCCCGGACGACTTCCGCGTCCGCTTCGGCACCGCGTACGACCACGAGGTGCAGGCCTGGGTCGACGCCACCCGGCGCGGCGAGATCACCGGTCCGACGACCTGGGACGGCCTCGCCGCCACCGTCGTGTGCGAGGCCGGCCTGGAGTCGCTGCGCTCCGGCGCGCCCGTGAAGGTCGTTCTCAACGTGTGTTAATGTTCTAACAAATAGCCCGTCGCCTCATCGGAGCCGTCATGACCGCCACGCGCATCACGCACCTCATCGCCGGCGACCCCTGGGAGGGCACGGCAGAGCGCACCAGCCCGGTCTACAACCCCGCCACCGGTGAGCAGACCGGCGTCCTCGACCTGGCCTCGGCCGAGCTCGTCGGCGACGTGGTGACCAGGGCCAAGCGGGCGTGGACCCAGGAGTGGGGCACGCTCTCCCTCGCCCGGCGCTCGCAGATCCTGTTCGCGTTCCGCGAGCTGCTGAACCGGGACAAGGAGCGGATCGCGGCGATCATCACGGCCGAGCACGGCAAGGTGCTCGACGACGCCCTCGGCGAGGTCAACCGGGGCCTCGAGGTCGTGGAGTTCGCCTGCGGCATCCCGCACCTGCTCAAGGGCGGCTTCACCGAGAACGCCTCCACCAAGGTGGACGTGTACTCGATGCGGCAGAGCCTCGGCGTCGTCGCCATCATCTCGCCGTTCAACTTCCCGGCGATGGTCCCGCTGTGGTTCGTGCCGGTCGCGATCGCCTGCGGCAACGCCGTCGTCATCAAGCCCAGCGAGAAGGACCCGAGCGCCACGATCGCCATCGCGGCCCTCTGGCGCGAGGCCGGGCTGCCGGACGGTGTGGTGAACGTCGTCAACGGCGACAAGGAGGCGGTCGACGCGCTCCTGACGCACCCGGACGTCAAGTCCATCTCGTTCGTCGGGTCGACGCCCATCGCACAGTACGTCTACGAGACCGGCACCAGCCACGGCAAGCGCGTGCAGGCCCTGGGCGGCGCCAAGAACCACATGCTTGTCCTGCCGGACGCCGACCTCGACCTGGCCGCGGACGCCGCCATCAACGCCGGGTTCGGCTCCGCCGGGGAGCGGTGCATGGCCATCTCGGCCCTGGTCGCGGTCGACTCCATCGCCGACGACCTCGTCGAGAAGATCAAGGACCGGATGGGCAAGCTGCGCACCGGCGACGGCACTCGTGGCTGCGACATGGGACCGCTCGTGACCCGGCAGCACCGCGACAAGGTCGCGTCCTACGTCGAGGCGGGCGAGGCGCAGGGGGCGTCGCTGGTCGTCGACGGGCGCCATGGCGACTTCGACGCCGACGGCGACGGCTTCTTCCTCGCACCGACCCTGCTGGACCACGTGGACGAGCAGATGAGCGTCTACACCGACGAGATCTTCGGGCCGGTGCTGTCCGTGGTCCGCGTGCAGACCTACGACGACGGCCTGGCCCTGATCAACCGCAACCAGTACGGCAACGGCACGGCCATCTTCACGAACGACGGCGGTGCGGCGCGAAGGTTCCAGAGCGAGGTCGAGGTCGGCATGGTGGGGATCAACGTGCCGATCCCCGTGCCCGTGTCCTACTACTCCTTCGGCGGCTGGAAGAACAGCCTGTTCGGCGACAGCCACGCCCACGGCATGGACGGCGTGCACTTCTTCACCCGCGGCAAGGTCGTCACCTCGCGCTGGCTCGACCCCAGCCACGGCGGCCTGAACCTCGGGTTCCCGCAGAACGACTGACGAGGTGGACCGCTGACCGGGATCTCCGCCGACGCCTGGGTCCTCCTGGCGCTGGCGGCCGTCCTGATCGGCTTCGCGAAGACGGCGATCGGCGGCCTGGCGTCCGTGTCGGTCGCGGTCTTCGCCCTGGTGCTGCCGACCCGGGAGTCGACCGCAACGATCCTGCTCCTGCTGCTGGTCGGCGACGTGATCGCCGTCTCGCACTACCGCCGGGACTGCGACTTCGGGCTGCTCCGGCGGCTGATCCCGGCGGTGATCCCCGGGCTGCTGCTCGGGACGCTCGTCCTGGCCCGGGTCGACGACGTCGTCCTGCGCCGCCTGATCGGCGCGATCCTGCTGCTCCTGCTCGCCCTCCAGCTGCTCATCAGTGCCCGGGACCGGCACCAGACGCAGGCGCGCACGTGGTCCACCGCGGCCACCGCAGGGGTCGGCGCCGTCGCCGGCTTCACGACGATGGTCGCCAACGCGGGCGGGCCCGTGATGACGCTGTACCTGTTGTCGCAGAAGGTCGACAAGATGCGGTTCCTGGGCACCATCGCCTGGTTCTTCTTCTGCCTGAACCTCTGCAAGCTCCCCTTCAGCGCGGGGCTCGGCCTCATCAACCGCTCGACGCTGGTGACGGCGGCCGTCCTCGCGCCCGGCGTGGTCCTCGGCGCGGGCGTCGGGGTGGTCACCGCGCGGCGCCTGCGGCAGCAGACCTTCGACCGCGTCGTGCTCGTCGCCTCCGTCCTGAGCGCCATCCCCTTGCTGCTCCCCTAGCTCCCTCTCCAGGGCTTCGGAGCGGCCCGTCGGGCTCCCCGAATTCCTGCTGGAGGGAGCACCACGTATCACCCGGGCGCCGTCGCGCCTCTTCGCTGGAGAAGCCCACCACGAGGAGAGCCCGATGAAGGCGTACGCCAACGAGATCAAGTACTCCCACCTCGAGGACATGCGATCGGTGCTGACCACCGCCATCGCGTCCGACGGCTACGAGGTGGACGGCGCCGCGTCCGCCTTCGAGCGACAGGTGCAGAGCGATCTCGCGGCCGCGCGCGAGGCCCACCTCAACGACGAGCTGGGCATCGCGATCCGGGGCTACACCCAGCTGCAGGCCCTGATCCTCAAGACCGCGCACCCCACCCTGCCGGTGCAGGTCACCTCGCACCCGCTGTGGGAGGTCATGTACGAGCCGGGGATGCTCACCTCGTTCATCGCGATGGCCGCCGAGTCGGCCAGCCGCACCCGGCCGCCGCTGAGCGCCGTCCCGTCCGGCGTCGTCTGGCCCGTACCGCTCGACACCCAGGCGGTCGTCAGCCGGCCCGAGCTGCTGGACGCGGGCACCGCGAGCAGCCTGGACGTCGTCCGCGGCGTCCTCAGCGCCGCTGCCGGCGCCGTCGTGGCCGGCGACTTCAAGGCCGCTGTCTCGGGCTACACCCGGGCGATCCGCGCGGTCGGCGACAACGACCCGACCCTCAGCGCGCACCTGCACCAGGACCTCGGGCTGGTGCTCGAGCGCAGCGGCAACGCGGACGCCGCACAGGGCCAGCTGCAGACCGCGCAGGAGCTGTTCACCAAGGTCGGTTCCGGCGAGGGCCAGGTGTCGTCGCTGGCTGCGCTGTCCGGCCTGCTCACCCGGCAGGGCCAGGTGGACAAGGCGCAGGAGGTGCTGAACCAGGCCGGCGAGCTCAGTCGCCAGCTGGGCATCCACGAGCTCGACATCGCGGGCGGGGTGGACGTGTCCTCGCTGCCCACGCCGTTCCGGCCCGGCCGCGGCGGTGCGGGCGAGGACGCAGACGGTGCCGAGCTGGACGCCGGGCCGGCCCTGGCCTCGGCGCCGAACCTGCCGCAGCCGATCAGCCAGGCCGCCACACCGACCCTGCAGGCGCTTGCGTACGTCGGCGACGTGCGCAGCACCGATGTGTTCACGGTGGTCGGCCAGGAGTCCGCCACCCAGATCAGCCTGACCGGCGACAAGGCGGCCAACCTCACCGCGCTCTACGAGACGATGGCCGTCACCAACGACCTCAGCCTGCTGTACGTGCAGGCACTACCGGCGCCGACGTTCGTCGCGTACCTGCCGTACATCTACTTCTTCGTCATCCCGATGAGCCTGGGCGACTGCTACCTGGCGTCCGGGGACTACCCCTCGGCCGAGGCGGCCTACCTGAACGCCCTGAAGTACCCGTACCTCAACGAGAACGTCGAGGTCGTCCAGGTCTGGACCCGCCTGGCGCAGACCTACGTCGCGTGGGGCGACTCGGTCTACCGGGCCGCCGGCGACACCGCCGCGGCGTGGCCGGCTGCCGCGGCGAAGTACCAGCTGGTCGTCGGCGCCGACGGCTCGATCCCGGCGGCGTCGCCGCTGTACGCCGACGCCCGGTTCGCCGGGCTCAAGGTCCGCGCCACCGCCATCGCGGCCGCCGCCGACCCGTCGTCGGTGGACGACAACCCGACGGTGGCCCTGCCGCTGGCCCGCGCCCGGCTCCGGCTCGGGCAGATCGCGGCCGGGCAGAACTTCCTCGGCTTCGCGCCGGACTACCTGCCGCCGTTCAGCTTCGAGGCACTGCAGACCAGCGCGCGCTACCTCGCCGAGCACGCCGGGACGATGGAGCAGGCGTACATCCAGTTCAAGAGCCAGGCCGAGAACGAGGAGTTCCGCCAGGACCAGATGGACCAGCAGGTCGACCTCGCGGCCGCCAGCGTGCAGCTCGAGCTGGACGGCGTCGCCCAGGCCCAGGCCGGCGTGCAGGTCGCCGAGCGCAGTGAGGACTACGCGACGACCCAGCTGACCAACGCGCAGGACGCCGCCGACGACTTCGCCGACGTCCGGTGGGAGCTCGAGGAGCTCACCGAGCTGGACGCCTGGGCCCAGGCCTCCGCGGTGGACCACGACGACGAGGTCAAGCTCACCATCAGCGGCTACGACTCCTTCTCCTCCGACCACGAGAACCGCAACACCGTGCTGATGCGGTTGGCGGCGCAGCGGGTCAGCCTGTCCGACGACCTGGAGCAGGGCCGGCTGGACCGCGAGGTCACGGCGGCGCAGTCCTACCAGGCCGTCGCGCAGGCGCAGGTCGTGCAGGCGCAGGCCGGTGTCGCGGTCGCCCAGCAGCGGGTGGCCGTCGCCCAGTTGCAGCTCGGTGCGGCCCAGGCCAACCGCGAGTTCCTCGACCTGCGCGAGTTCAGCGCCCGGCACTGGTACGAGATGGCCCAGGTGATGAAGGGCCTGGCCGGCGACTACCTGGACATGGCCACCAGCGTGGCCTGGCTGATGCAGCGCGCGTACTCGGCCGAGACCGCGCGCGACCTGCACAAGATCCGGCTGGACTACCGCAACGCCGGCGCGGGCGACGTGCTGGGCTCCGACGTGCTGCTGCGCGACATCGACTTCTTCACGGTGGACTTCCTGACCAGCACCCGCTCGAAGAAGGCGCCGATCAAGGTGTCGTTCTCATTGGCCCAGACCTTCCCGAGCGCGCTGCGAGCGTTGCGCGAGACCGGGATCGCGGGCCTGGAGACCACCCTCGAGCAGCTGGACCGGCTCTACCCGGGCTTCTACCTGCACAAGGTGCGGGCGGTCGAGGTCCAGTTCGTGGGGGTCAGCTCGGGCAGCGGCGTGCACGGCACGCTGCGCAACATCGGCGTCTCGCACTTCCGCGCCGCCGACGGCAGCGTGCACGACCTGGTCTACCCACCGGACGTGATGCCCTTGTCGTTGTACGACGCGCGCACCGACGCCTTCGTGCTCCGCGCCGACCCGCAGCAGCTGCGGCTGTTCGAGAACAACGGCGCCGCGACCATGTGGCGGCTCGAGCTGCCGTTGTCCACCAACGAGATCGACCTCGCGGCCCTGCTCGACGTCTACCTGGTCATCAGCTTCGACGCGTTCTTCGACAGCGCCCTGGAGGGCATGGTGAAGGCCTCGCTGCCGACCACCGGCACCGCGGCCCGGGCCACTTCGCTGCGGCTGCAGGCGCCGGACGAGCTGTTCTTCCTGCGCACCCAGGGCACCGGCGACCTGACCGTGGCCGCCGCTGACCTGCCGCGCACCCAGAAGGACCTCGTGCGCACCTCGTTCACGCTGAGGCTCTCCGGCGACCCGGCCACCGCCGCGTCCCGGACGGTCCGGCTGACCCCGGCGTCGACGGGCACCGAGCTGGTGCTCACCACGGACGCCGACGGGCTGGTCCAGGGCGCCCCCGTCGCCTCGCTGCTCGGCGCAGGCGTCGCCGACACCTTCACCGTGCGGATCACGGCCGCGGACAACCCGTCGCTCCCGGTAGGCCCGGGTGGTGTGCCGGACCTGTCCGGCCTGGACGACGTCGCGGTGTACCAGGACTACTCGTTCACCTGGCGCTGAGATGACCGACAACACCACGTCCGAGCAGGCGGTCAGCCCGCCGGCCGGGAGCGGGAACGCGCCCGGCTTCGGCGAGTCGTTCGGCCTCAACCTGAACACCGGCCAGGCGTCGTACACGGTGCCGATCCCGGTGCCCAAAGGTGTTGCGGGCCAGGCGGTCAAGCTCGACCTGGTCTACAACCAGAACGCGGGCAACGGTCCGTTCGGCCTGGGCTGGGCCCTCCCGGTGCGCACCGTCGAGCGGCGACTCGACTTCGGCGTCCCGGACGACGGCACCGACCCGAGCAACCCGGACGCCCTGGTCGCGCGGTACCTCGCCGACGGGCAGGAGATCGTCGAGGTCACCCCCGGCCAGTGGTTGGCGCGCAAGGAGTCCGCGTTCGACCGGTTCGAACGGACCGGCGCCGGCTGGACGATCCACCAGCGCGACGGCGGCACCGTCGAGCTCGGCCTGACCGCGGACGCCCGGGTGGCCGACCCCGCACACCCCGACCGGGTGTTCCAGTGGCTGCCCGAGCGAGTCGTCGACGCCAGCGGCAACGCGGTGTCCTACGCCTGGGACGTCGAGACCGGCACGCCGTACCTGCGCGCCGTGAGCTGGGCCGTCTACACCGTGCGGCTGGCGTACACGGACCGCCCCGACGTGCTGCGCAACGGCCGCGCGGGCTGGCTGCGGCTGACTAGCCGCCGCTGCGCCAGCATCACGCTCGAGGTCCAGGACGGCGGGCCGCGGGCCGTGCGGCGCTGGGACCTGACGTACCGGCAGGCACCGTTCTCGCAGGTCTCCCTGCTGAGCGAGGTCCGGCTCACCGGTCTCGGGCCGGCGACGGACGGCAGCGGGGACGTCGTCCGGCTGCCGCAGCGGCTCGGCTACGCGGTGCCGGACCCGGCGTCCTGGCATGCCCGGTTCACCGGCTCCGACCCGCTCGGCCCGCCACCGCCGCTCACCGACCCCGACGCGCTGCTCACCCCGCTGGACGCGGGGCCGCTGCCGGGCGTGCTGGCCGGCCGCGGCGCGGACCTGTGGTTCTGGCCGCAGGACGCCGCCGGTGACTTCACGACACCCCGCCGACTGGCCTCCGTGCCGATCGGCCTCACCGGCGTGCGGGACAGCCGGCTGCGGGTGGCCGACGTGGACGGCGACGGCGCCGTCGACCTGCTGGTCGGGGTGGGCGCCGCGCTCCCCCGCGGCTACGCCACCGGCGGTGGCCCGGGCGGGTGGCAGAGCTACGTCGCCTACCCCCGAGCCTCGACGACCCCGGACCTGGGTTCGACCACCCGGTTCGCGGACCTGGACGGCGACGGCCGGGTTGACGCCCTGGGCCAGCTGGGCCGGACGATCATGTGGTGGCGCAACCGGGGCCGCGACGGGTGGAGCCCGCCCGTGCCCGTGACGCTGACCGCCCTGGCGGACGACGACCCGCTGGCCGGGCTGGTCGACCCTCCCGACCTAAACGACCCGGCGGTCCAGCTCGCCGACCTGACCGGCGACGGCCTGGCCGACCTGGTGCGGGTCCGCTCGGGGCAGGTCACCTACTGGCCCAACCTCGGCCACGGCCGCTTCGCCGCACCCGTGCTGATGACCGGTAGCCCGCGGGTGCGCACGGACGACGGCACCCAGCTGCTGCTGGCTGACATCGACGGGGACGGCTGCGCCGACCTCGTCCTGGTCGGTCCGGCGGGCGTGCAGATCGTGCCCAACCTGTCCGGCACGGGCTGGGGTACCCCTGTCGTGGATCCCCTGGTCCCGCAGCCGATCCCCGGTACCGTCGCCTCGGTCCCGGGCAGCAGCGGCCGCGGCGACGCCCTGCTGTGGTGCTCGCCGCGTGGGTCCACGACCGGGTACGTGCGCTACGACCCGACCGTCGGCTCCGGCTACCTGCTGGCCACGACCGACAACGGCGCCGGCCTCAGCGCGCGGCTCGAGTACGACACCGCTGCGGCGCAGGCCGAGCGCGACCGGCTGGCCGGGGACGCCTGGCCGGACGAGGTCCCGTTCCCGGTTGCCGTGGTGACCGCGACGACCGTCACCGACGCGGTGTCGGAGCAGAGCAGCCGGACCGAGTTCCGGTACCACGACGGCTGGTTCGACGAGCGTGAGCGCAGCTTCGAGGGCTTCGCGCGGGTGGACCGCGACGAGCTCGGCGACGCGACCCGGCCCACGTCGCGGGTCGTGCACCACTTCGTGGTCGGCGCGGACCGGTTGCCCGGCAACGGTCCCGAGCACGCCCTGCTCAACCGGCTGCTGTCCCGGGTCGAGCACCTCGAGCTGGACGGCTCGCCCGACCAGGACCGGCCGGTGCTGGTCGAGGAGTCCGACTACTCCGTCCAGCCGCTGCCCGGCCCGCTGAACGGCCCGACCCGTGCCTGGGTTCGGGTCGAGCGCACGGCCCGGCACTGGTTCGAGCGCACCGACGACGAGCGCGTCGAGGAGCGCACCCTGTCGTACTCCGCCGCCGGCGACGTCATCGCCGAGCAGCTGCGGCACAGCGGGATCCGCAGCGGGGCACTCGTGCCGGAGGTGGTCGTCCAGACCACGATGACGCACGCGGTGCACCCGACGGGAGAGGTGCTGGGCAAGCCGGCCGCCATCGTGCGGCGCGACGGCGCGGGCGCGCTGATCGGTGAGGTGCGCCGGTTCTACGACGGCCCGGACTACCTGGGGCTGGCCGCCGGGACGGTCGGCCGCGGTCTCCTGGCCCGCGAGCTGCGCTGGGCCATGACGGTCGACGACGCCCGCGACCGCTACGGCGACGCGCTCGACCCGGACCACACGGACGTCGGCGCCCTCGGCTACCTGGTGCTGCCCGACGCCGACGGCCACGAAGCGCTGTTCGCGCTCGCGGTGGAGCAGGCCCACGACGGCGCCGGCCGACTGGTCGGTGAGCGCCGCACGCCGGGGCAGACCACGACGTACACGTTCGACGCCACCGGGACGCACCGGGCGACCTCCACGACACCGCAGGGCGTCACGACGGTGCTGACGGACCTCGCGACCGGGCAGCCGCTGCAGGTCACCGACCCGGACGGCACGCAGGTGTCGATGCGGTACGACGCCCAGGGCCGGTTGACGTCGGTGGTGCTGCCGGGCGACACGGCCGCGCTGCCGTCCCGGACGTACGCCTACACGGACGCCGTGCCGGGGGTGGTGGCGATCCGCCGCCGACTGCGGCACGGGCAGCCGGAGACCGGGGACAGCGCGATCGTGTTCGACGGTCTCGGTCGCGAGCAGGAGCGCCGCGAGGTGCTCACCGCGGGACGGGTCATCGTCAGTGGGCACGTCGTCCGCACCCCCTTCGGCGACGTCGCCGCCGAGTACGACCCGACGACTGGCACCGACCTCGCCTACTCTCCGGTGACGCCGGCCGACCTGGCCGGGCGCACGAGCCGCCGGTTCCGGTACGACAGCCAGGGCCGGCCGGTCGAGACGCTCGACCACGACGGCGCGACGTCGTCCACCCGGTACACCCCGTTCGAGATCGCCAGCACCGACGCGCTGGGCGTCGTCCGGCTGGACCGGATGGACGCCGCGCACCGGCGGGTCGCGGTCGTCGAGGACGGGCCCGACGGCCCGGTGACCACGACCTACACGCCGGATGCGACGGGGCACCTGGCCGTGCACTCCGACGACCACGACGTGGTCGCCCGGTACGCCTACGACGGGCTGGGGAACCGGGTCGAGGTCGCGCACCGGGACGCCGGCACCTGGGTCACGCTGCACGACGCCCGCGGGCGCGCGGTGCAGGTCGTCGACCCGGCGGGGACGGTGATGGGCGCGGACTACGACGGCCTGGGCCGGATCGTGTCGTTCGCCGTCGACGGCGACGTGCGCGAGACGTACACCTACGACCACGTGGCCAGCCACGGGCTGGGCCGGCTGCGCACCGCCGCCTACCCGGGTGGCAGCCAGACCTTCGGGTACGACGCGCAGGGGCGGATCGCGACCCGCAGCTACGCGGTGGACGGGCACGCCGCGCCGTACCTGCTGACGTTCGAGCGGGATGCGCTGGGGCAGCTGACCCGGCTGGTCCAGCCCGACGGCAGCGACGTCGTCTACCAGCGCTACGACAACGGGCTGGTCCGGTCGGTGCCCGGGGTGCTGACCGCGATCGACTACGAGCCGCGCCGGCTGGCCACGTCGGTGGCGTACGCCAACGGGGCGGTCCGCACCACCACCTACTCGCCGGGCACCGGCCGGGTCGCCACCCAGCGGACCGAGGGGCCGGGTGGCACGGTGCTCGAGGACGCCACCTACGGCTACGACGCGCTCGGGCAGTGCACCACGCTCGACGAGTCCACCCCCGGCGCCACCGGCCAGGTGACCTACGCGTACGACACCTTGCGGCAGCTGGTCGCGGTCACCGACGCCCGACCGGGCGGGGTGGACGCCGCGTTCGGCTACCAGGCCCGCACGCTGCTGGACCAGGGCGAGGACGGCGCGGTGCTCACCGCGGACGACGCCGACCACCCGACCCGGCCGGACACCCTCGCGCTCGGTGCGGGTGCGCCGTCCGACCTGACGTACGACGTCGCGGGACGACTGGCCGCGCTGCCCGGCCGGGCGCTGCGCTGGGACGCCAAGGGCCAGCTGGTCGGCGTTGACAAGCCGGGGACGCGGATCGACTACGGCTACGACCACCGGGGGGCGCGGGTGCGCAAGACCGTCACCGCCGGCGCGGTGGTGACCGACACCGTGTTCCTCGGCCCGTACGCGGAGGTCCGGGACGGCGTCCTGGTCCGGTACGTCGTCCTGCAGGGGCTGCGGGTGGCGGTGGACCACGGCGGTACCCGGCACTGGATCCACACCGACCCGCGGGCCAGCGCGACGTTCTTCACCGACGCGGCGGGCACCCGGATCGCGCGCATCGACTACCGCGCCTTCGGCAACTCGGCCAAGGCCGCGGGCCAGGCGCCGCTGCAGGTGTTCGCGTTCCAGGAGTGGGACGCCGACGCGGAGCTGTACTACGCCCAGCGCCGGTGGTACTGCGCGACGCTCGGGCGGTTCGTCAGCCCGGACGGCTACTACCTGCACCGGCCTGAGAAGGGCGTGGACGACCCCCGCCGCCTGGACCTGTACACCTACTGCGCCAACGACCCGGTGAACAACGTCGACCCGGACGGCGCCAGCTTCTGGACGGTGCTCGGCGGCATCGTCGGGGTGATCATCGGGATCGCCGTGGCGGTGCTGACCATCGCGGCCTTCGCCAGCGGGATCGGGTTCGGGTTGCTGGCGATCGGGCTGATCATCGGCCTGACCATCGCCGGCTACGCCGGGGCCTCGGCCGCCAAGGGCACCGCGTTCGGCGACTTCATGAAGGGCATGCTGATCGGCTTCAACGCGGGACTGAACGCGGTGTTCGCCACCGCGCTGTTCGGCCCGTTCGTCGGTGTCGCGCTGGGCGTCATCGGGTTCCTCAGCGTGTTCGACGGGATCCGGCAGAACGGCGCGTACCAGGTCATCCTCGGCTGGAGCAGCTGGTTGATGCCGACCACCTGGCTGGTCAACGGGCTCGGCCTGGCCTTCTTCGCGGTCAACCTGATCCTGGCCGGGGTGACCGGCAACCAGGTGGCGGGCCTGGCGATCACCTCGATCAGCTTCGACGCCGCGACCTGCAGCTTCGTGATGAAGGGCGGCGCGCTCTCTGACGCCAACCCGATCAACACCGCCTACGACATGGGCCACTTCGTGTTCGTCGACTCCAAGAACACCAGTCCGGACGGCGACGTCCCGCACGAGACCGGGCACGGGCTGAGCCTGGGCGCGTTCGGCTCCGCGGTCCACCTGATCGGGTTCGTCGACGAGATGATCCTGGGCAACGGCGGGTCCGCGTGGACCGAGCAGATGGCCGACAGCCACGCGGGCATCGGCACCGACGACACCTGGACGTGACGGCTGACGTGGGGAGTCAGTACGTCGCGCGACCACCGCTGATGTCGTACACCGCGCCGGTCGAGAAGGTGACGCGGTCCGAGGCCAGCCAGCCGACCAGCTCGGCCACCTCCTCGGCCCGACCCATGCGCCGCATCGGGACCAGGCTGGTCATGTACGCCAGCACCTCCGGGGTGTTGGTGGCGTTCATCGGCGTCTCGATCACGGCCGGGGCGATCGCGTTGACCAGCACGCCCGTGGTGGCGAGCTCCTTGCCGAGGGACTTGGTGAGCCCGATGACCGCCGCCTTGGACGCCGAGTAGGCGGACAGGTTCGGGTTGCCCTCCTTGCCCGCGATGCTCGCGAGGTTCACGATGCGACCCCACCCCTGCTCCACCATTCCCGGCACGACGGCCCGGCACAGGTGGAAGGTGCCGAGCACGTTGACCGAGAACGTCCGCGCCCACTCGTCGTCCTCGACCTCCCACAACGGTTTGTTGGGGCCCACCACTCCGGCGCTGTTGACCAGGACGTCGAGCCGGCCGAGGCGTCCCACCGCGTCGGCCACGGCGGCGGCGACGGCGGCCGGGTCGCTGACGTCGGCCTGCAGGTCCGCGTCGGCGCTCAGGTCCAGGGTCAGCACGCTCAGCCCGTCCTGTCGCAGCCGCTCAGCGCTCGCGGCGCCGAGCCCGCTGGCCCCACCGGTCACCAGTGCCGTGCGGTCCATCACGTCGCCTCCGTGTCGTTCGAGCTAGCCGTGGAAGGGCAGGACCGGTTGGCCCACCGAGAGTCCGGGCACCACGAAGAGGGCACCGGCGGCCGGTTCGGCCGCGGCCCCCAGTCCCTTGCGGGACGTCGTGACGTACAGGTCGTGCAGCTTCGGGCCGCCGAAGGTGCAGGACGTCGTCTGCCGGGCCGGGACGTCGACCACCTCCTCCAGCACACCGTCGGGCGAGTAGCAGCGCACCTGGCCGCCACCCCACACGGCGATCCAGACCCGACCCCCGGCGTCCACGGTCAGTCCGTCCGGGGTGCCCTGCCCCTCGGGCAGCTTCACGAACGTGCGTCCGTCGACCAGCCCGCCGACCGGGTCGTAGTCGTAGCGGGTGACCTCCCGCAGGCCCGAGTCGGCGTGGTAGCCCAGCGTGCCGTCGGGGCTGAACCCGAGACCGTTCGGGATGCTCTGGCCGCCGCGGACGACGGTCGTGCCGCGATCGGCCGCCAACCGGTAGAGCGTGCCCCCGCCGACCCGCTCGTCGTAGGCCATCGACCCGCACCAGAAGCGGCCGTCCGGGTCGCAGGAGCCCTCGTTCATCCGGACGCCGGCGTCGTCCCAGAGGTCCGCCGACCACTCGAGACGGTCCTGCGCGTCGTACAGCGCGAAGCCGCGCTCGGTGGCCACGACCATCCCGCCGCCCGCACGCGGTCGGACGCAGGCGGCGACCGCACCGACGTGCTGCCGGGTCACCGAACCGTCGTCGGCCAGGGACAGCACGGCGCCGGCCAGCATGTCGACGAAGCGCAGCCCAGACCAGCTGTCCGACCAGACGGCGCCCTCGCCGTGCGCGGTGCAGACGTCCGTGACCTGCTCGGCACTGGTCATTGCACCTGCACCCCGGTCATGCCGCCGTCGACGGCCAGGAGGGTCCCGGTCGTCGAGGCCGCCGCCGGGGAGGCGAGGTAGACGATGGCGTGCGCGACCTCGTCCGCGCTCACCAGCCGGCCCATCGGCTGGCGCGCCCGCAGCCCCCGTCCGGTGGCCTCCGGGTCGTCGGCCGCCTGGAGGAGCCGCTCGACCCAGGGGGTGTCCGCGGTGCCGGGGACGACGGCGTTGACCCGGATGCCCTCGCGCACGTGGTCGGCGGCCATGGCCAGGGTCAGGGCCGCGACGGCGCCCTTGCTGGCCGCGTACAGCGCCCGGTTCGGCACGCCAATGGCTGCGACCACTGAGCAGGTGTTGACGATCGCGGCGCTGGACGACGCGCGCAGGTGCGGCAGGGCGGCTCGGCTCACCCGGGCCAGTCCGACCACGTTCACGTCGAGCACCCGGTGCCACTCGTCGTCGTCGTTGGCCGCGACGTCACCCGCCGCGCCGATCCCGGCGTTGTTGACCAGGACGTCGATCTGGCCGAACCGCTCCACCACGGCTGCGATCGCGGCGTCGACCTGGCCCGTGTCGGTGATGTCGCAGACCACCCCCCAGGAGCCGTCCGGGACGGTCTCGACGGACCGGTCCAGCACCGCCACCCGGGCACCCTGCGCGAGCAGCAGCGTGGTGGTCGCGGCACCGATACCGCTGGCCCCACCGGTCACCACGGCGACGACGTTCTCGAACGGTTTCATGTCAGTGTCCTTGCGGCAGAAGGGATGGTGGCCAGCGCCGGGGGTCGACGTGGACCTTGGGTCCGGGGCCGGCGCCGGTCGGGCGCACCCCGGCGAGGACGGCACCCACCCCGTCGAGCCCGACGGTGGCCGAGACGAGCGGGCGGGGGTCGACGGCACCGCAGGCGTAGTGCTCGATGGTGCCGGCCAGGCCGGGTGAGGCGCTGAGCACGCCGACCGCGGTGACGTCGGCCAGCGCCAGCGCCCGGGTGTCGACCAGGCTGGGACTGCCGGCCAGGCCGACGTAGACGACGCGACCCGCGGGTTCGACGAGCTCGATCGCCCTGGCCGGCAGGGACGGTGCGTTGGAGGCGTCCACGACGGCGTCGAACGGCAGGTCGGGCAGGGTGTCGTCCGTCCACACGCCCTCGAACCCGAGACTCCGGGCGAACTCCAGTGAGCCGGCCGAACGGCCCATCAGGTGCACCTCGGCGCCGCGGGCCCGGGCGAACAGGGCGACCAGCAGGCCGATCGTGCCGGGACCGAGCACCAGCAGCCGCTCCCCCGGCTCCAGCTGCGCACCGAGCACGCAGCGCAACGCGTTCCCGCCCGGCTCCACCAGCGCACCGGCCACGGGGTCCAGGCCCTCCGGCAGCGCGTGCAGGGACGTGGCCGGGACGGCGACCTGCTCGGCGAGCGCCCCGGCGTAGCCACCGCGGATGCCCACCTCGAACCGGTCCTGGCAGACGTGCTGGTGACCGCCGCGGCACCGGCGGCACACCCCGCAGCCCAGCATCGTGTCGCCGGTCACCCGGTGTCCGACCCAGCTCTCGTCGACCCCGGCACCGACACTGGCCACGGTCCCCGACCACTCGTGGCCCAGCCGCATCGGGAAGCGTGCGTGCCCCTCGGTGAGGTACTGCATCTCGCCGGTGAAGAACTCGACGTCGGTGCCGCACACCCCGACCCGCTCGACGTCGACCACGACCTGCCCCGGCGCGGCGGTCGGCGTCTCGACCTCCTGCACCTCGAACTCGCGCGGCCCCGTCAGGACGAACGCGCGCATGCTGCTCACCGCGGGCCGAGCACGTTCTGCCGCTGCCGGCCCAGCCCGTCGATGCCGAGCTCCATGACGTCTCCCGGCTGCAGATAGACCGGCGGGGACATCCCCATGCCCACCCCGGGCGGCGTGCCGGTGTTGATCAGGTCGCCGGGCTCGAGCACCAGGAACTGGCTCAGGTAGTGCACCAGGAAGAACGGGTCGAAGACCATCGTGGACGTCGAGCCGGTCTGCCGGCGGGTCCCGTTCACGTCCAGCCACATCCCGAGGTCGCCGACGTCGTCGACCTCGTCCGGGGTGAGCAGCCACGGCCCGGCCGGGTTGAACGTCTCGCAGGACTTGCCCTTGGACCACTGCCCACCGCGCTCGATCTGGAACTCGCGCTCGCTGACGTCGTTCACCAGGACGTAGCCGGCGATGGCGTCGCGGGCCGCGTCGACGCTGTCCAGGTAGCTGCTGCGGCGCCCGATCACGATGCCGAGCTCGACCTCCCAGTCCGTCTTGGTCGAGCCGCGCGGGATCCGCACGTCGTCGTCCGGACCCACCAACGTGTTGGGGGACTTGGTGAACAGGATCGGCTCGTCCGGCACGGCCTGGCCCGTCTCGGCCGCGTGGTCGCGGTAGTTCAGGCCGATGCACAGGATCTGGTGCGGGCGGGCGATCGGCGCACCGACCCGCTCCCCGGCGAAGGCGCTGACCTGCCCAGACGCCGTCCGGGCGGCAACCACCGGGCGCAGCGCCGATACCCCGTCGTCGGCGAAGAACGCCTCGTCGAAGTCGGCCACCAGATCGGACACGTCGACGTACGAGGCGTCGTCGACCCGGACGACCGGCCGTTCGGAGCCAACGGCTCCGATGCGCATGAGCTGCAAGGGTCCTGCCTTCCTAGGGGGTGAGGGCGACGCCGCCCGCCGGCTCGCCGACGATCGCCCGGATCGCGGGCAGGTCGGCGACCAGGCGGCGCAGCGGGGTTCGGTGGGCGATGGCGCTGATGCTGATCGCCCCGCTGGGCCCGGTGGGCGACTGCAGGAACACGGGCACGGCGAGGCAGTTCACGTCGGGCTCGTTCTCCCGGTCGTCGGTGCTGTACCCGTTCTTGCGCACCAGTCGCAGCCGGCGGTGCAGGTCCTCGGCGGTGGTCGCCGTGCGTGCGGTGCGTCGCTCGAGGCTGCGGCCGGCGACCCACTCGCGGACGGCGGCCAGGTCGGGCAGCCGGTACGCCAGCAGCAGCTTGCCGACCGCGGTGGAGTGCGCCGGGTTCTGGCCACCGACGGTCGAGGTGAGCCGCATCGCACCGACCGTCGGGTCGACCTTGGCGCGGTAGACGATGGACGCGCCGTCCTGCGCCGGGTCGAGCACCGCGTAGTGCGCTGTCTCGTGGTACCGCTCGGCGAGGGCGCGCAGCACGGGTTCCACCCGCAGGTAGTCCGGGCGCGCCTCGTGGTTCGCGAAGGCCAGCCGCAGGAACTCGTCGCCGAGGATGTAATGCCCCGGCGAGTCCTGGCCGGCCAGCCCGGCCCGGCGAAGGGCGGCCAGCGCGCGGTGCACGGTCGGCTTGGAGCTCTGCACGACGCGGGCCATCTCGTCCAGTCCCACGCCCTCGGGTCGACGGGCCAGCTCGACGAGCACGGCGAGCACCCGGTCCGCGCCGACCAGGCGCTGGTCCTGAGCCTGTTTCATGTGCGTCGTCCGCGGAGTAGGGTCGCCATCAGGATTCCACATGCTAGACCGTTGTTCCATCAGACGGAAGGGCGTTCCGATGAGTGGACAGGCCGGATCACTGCGCAGCGCCGAGTGGTACGCCGGCAACGACCGCAACGCCTACATCCACCGGGCGTGGATGCGCCGCGGCCTGCCGGCGCACGCCTTCGACGGCCGTCCGCACATCGCCATCGCCAACACGGCCTCCGACCTCACGCCGTGCAACGCGCACCTGGACGAGGTGGCCGAGAGCGTCAAGCAGGGCGTCTACGAGGCCGGCGGCATCCCGCTCAACCTGCCGGTGGTGTCGCTGGGCGAGACGCTCGTGCGGCCCACCGCGATGCTCTGGCGCAACATGGCGGCGATGGCCATCGAGGAGATGCTGCGGGCGAACCCGATCGACGGCGTGGTGCTCCTCGGCGGCTGCGACAAGACGATCCCGGCGCTGCTGATGGGGGCCGCGTCGGTGGACCTGCCGGCGGTGGTGATCCCCGGCGGCCCGATGCTCACCGGCACGTTCCGCGGCCAGCCGCTGGGCTGCGGCACCGACGTCTGGCGGCTCTCCGAGGAGGTCCGGGCCGGCACACTGTCCCAGGACGACTTCATCAGGTCCGAGTCCTCGATGATCCGCAGCCGCGGCCACTGCAACACGATGGGGACGGCGTCCACGATGGGCCTCGTCGCCGAGGCGCTCGGCATGGTCATCCCGGGCGTCGCCGGCACCCCCGCTCCCGACAGCCGGCTGCTGGAGAGCTCGCACCAGACCGGTCGGCTGGCGGTCGAGATGGTGCAGGCCGGCCGCACCCCGTCGTCCGTGTTGGGGCGTGGCTCGTTCCTCAACGCGATCGTCGCGCTGGCCGCCATCGGGGGGTCGACCAACGCGGTCGTGCACCTGCTCGCGATCGCCGGCCGGCTCGGCGTCGACCTGCGCCAGGACGACTTCGACAGCACCGGCGCCGACGTCCCGCTGCTGGTCGACCTGCAGCCCGCCGGACGGTTCCTGATGGAGGACTTCCACCGCGCCGGCGGCCTGCTCGCCGTGCTGCGCGAGGTGCAGGACCTGCTCGACCCGGACGCGCTGACCGTCACCGGCGAACCCCTGGTCGGGTACCTGGCCGACGCGCAGATCTGGGACCGCGAGGTGATCCGGGTGCGCGCGGAACCGTTGCAGCCCAAGGCCGGGATCGCCGTCCTGTACGGCAACCTCGCCCCGGACGGTGCGGTGATCAAGCCGGCGGCCGCGTCCGAGCACCTGCTGCAGCACCGCGGTCGCGCGATGGTGTTCGACTCCATCGAGGACCTGCACGCCCGGATCGACGACCCGGACCTCGACGTCGACGCCGACTCGGTGCTCGTCCTGCGCGGTTGCGGCCCCAAGGGATACCCCGGCATGCCCGAGGTCGCGAACATGCCGCTGCCCACCAAGCTGCTGGAGCAGGGCGTGCGCGACATGGTGCGGATCTGCGACGGGCGGATGAGCGGGACGGCGTACGGCACCGTCGTCCTGCACGTCACGCCCGAGGCCGCCGCGGGCGGGCCACTGGCCCGGCTGCGCACCGGCGACGTCGTCGTCCTCGACGTGCCGAACCGGGTGCTCGCCGTGGACGTCGACGACGACGTCCTGGCCGCGCGCGAACCGGACGCGGCCACGGCGGATGCGTTCGCGGCCCCGGCCCGCGGGTGGGAGCGGCTGTACGTCCAGCACGTCACCGGCGCCGACACCGGCGCCGACCTGGACTTCCTGCAGGGTTCCAGCGGGCAACAGGTCTCCCGCGAGTCGCACTGAGGCGGAGCGTGGGTGCCCGAGTGGGTGCGGCGACCGGACCGAGCCCCAGGGGTTGCCGGGGGGTGCCCGGACGAGCACGCTGAGGTGGGCGCAGGCGCAACGGCGTGCCGGCCGCAGGAGGAGGTTCGACGTGACCGAGACCTTGGAGCGCACCGAGGCGGACGGCGCGGCGAGCAGCCCCGCGCGAGCGCGGGTCGACGCGTGGTTGGGCCGGCTGGAGCAGGCGATCGCCGCCCGGGACGCCGAGACCGCGGCGAGCCTGTTCGCCGTCGAGAGCTTCTGGCGCGACCTGGTCGCCTTCACCTGGAACATCCGCACCGCCGAGGGTCGCGACGGGGTGGCCGACCTGCTGCGCGGGACCATGGACGTCGCCGACGCCCGCGGCTTCCGGTCCGACCCGGACGAGGAGAGCCGGACGACGCGGACGGCCTCACCCAGGCCTGGATCCTGTTCGAGACGGCGGTCGGGCGCGGGCGCGGGCACCTGCGGCTCAAGGGAGACGAGGGCTGGACGCTGCTGACCACGCTCTACGAGCTCAAGGGGTTCGAGGAGTCCCAGGGGACGGCGCGCCCGCGTGGCGCGGAGCACGGCGCCAACAGGGAGCGCGTGACCTGGGCGGAGCAGCGCCAGCGTGAGGCGGCCGACCTCGGCTCGACGACGCAGCCGTACGTGCTCGTCGTCGGCGGTGGTCAGGGCGGCATCGCGCTCGGCGCTCGGCTGCGCCAGCTGGGCGTCCCGAGCCTGGTCATCGACAAGCACCAGCGGCCCGGGGACCAGTGGCGCGGCCGGTACAAGAGCCTGTGCCTGCACGACCCCGTCTGGTACGACCACCTGCCCTACCTGAAGTTCCCGGAGAACTGGCCGGTGTTCGCGCCCAAGGACAAGATCGCCGACTGGCTCGAGTCCTACGCCACGGTGATGGAGATCCCCTACTGGACCAGCACGGTCGCCACGCACGCGACGTACTCCGAGCAGACGCACGAGTGGACCGTCACCGTCGAGCGCGACGGCAACCCGGTCACGCTGCGCCCCACGCACCTGGTGCTGGCCACCGGGATGTCCGGGAAGCCCAACGTCCCCTCCCTGCCCGGCATGGAGGTCTTCGCCGGCGACCAGCACCACTCGTCCGCGCACCCCGGCCCGGACGCGTACGCGGGCAAGAAGTGCGTCGTGGTCGGCTCCAACAACTCCGCCTTCGACATCTGCGGCGCGCTCTGGGAGGTCGGCGCGGACGTCACGATGGTGCAGCGGTCCTCGACGCACATCGTGCGCTCGGACTCGCTCATGGAGATCGGCCTCGGGGCGCTGTACTCGGAGGAGGCCGTCGCCGCGGGCATGACGACGGAGAAGGCGGACCTGGTCTTCGCGTCGCTGCCCTACCGGATCATGCACGAGTTCCAGATCCCGCTGTACGACGCGATGCGCGAGCGGGACCAGGGCTTCTACGACCGGCTCGAGGCCGCCGGGTTCCTGCACGACTGGGGGGACGACGGCTCCGGGCTGTTCATGAAGTACCTGCGCCGCGGCTCCGGGTACTACATCGACGTCGGCGCCGCGGACCTGGTCGCGAACGGTGACGTGAAGCTCGCGCACGGCCAGGTCGACCACCTCACCGAGCACACCGTCGTCCTGGCCGACGGCACGGAGCTGCCGGCCGACCTCGTGGTCTACGCCACCGGGTACGGGTCGATGAACGGCTGGGCCGCCGACCTGATCAGCCAGCAGGTCGCGGACCAGGTCGGCAAGGTGTGGGGGCTGGGCTCGGACACCACGAAGGACCCGGGACCGTGGGAGGGCGAGCAACGCAACATGTGGAAGCCCACCCAGCAGGAGGCGCTGTGGTTCCACGGCGGCAACCTGCACCAGTCACGGCACTACTCGCTGTACCTCGCGCTGCAGCTCAAGGCCCGGTTCGAGGGCATCCCGACCCCGGTGTGGGGGCTGCAGGAGGTGCACCACACCGCCTGAGCGGGTTGGCCCTGGCTCAGGACTCCGATGCCGCGTTGCGGACGAGCCCCTCGTTCCAGCGCTGCTCGACCCGACCGAACCGCCACCACAGCAGCGCCACGGCCCAGGTGACGGCGAACAGGCCGACGATGATGTAACCGACGTACTCCAGGTCGAGGTTGCCCACCGCGTGGAGCGGCCCCGAGTCGATCGACAGCTTCTCGACCAGGATCGAGTCGATCTCGATGATGCCGATCACCAGCGCGACGGCGACGGACAACCCGGTGATCACGATGTTGTAGTAGACCTTGCGCACCGGGCGGGCGAACGCCCAGCCGTACGCGAAGTTCATGAACAGCCCGTCGATCGTGTCGAGCAGGCTCATCCCGGCGGCGAACAGGATCGGCAGCACCAGGATCGCGTACCAGGGCACCGACACCGCCGCGCTCGCCCCGGCCAGCACGAGCAGGCTGATCTCGGTCGCGGTGTCGAACCCGAGGCCGAACAGGAAGCCCACCGGGTACATGTGCCGGGGCTGCTTGACGCCCTTCATGACCGGACGCAGGATGCGGTTCATCAGCCCGCGGTTGTCCAGCTGACGCTCCAGCGCGCTCTCGTCGTACTCGCCCGCCTTCATCGCCGACCAGACCCGCAGGATGCCGATCAGCGAGACCAGGTTGATCAGGCCGAGCGCGATCAGGAACGTGCCGGACACGGTGGTGCCGAACACGCCGGTGAACTTCTGCAGCGTCGAGTCCTCGTTCGCGACCTGGCCGGACAGCGCCTTGACGCCGAACGCGAGCAGCAGGCAGAGCCCGAAGACGATGCTGGAGTGCCCGAGCGAGAACCAGAACCCGACACTGACGGGCTTCTTGTCCTCCGCGACGAGCTTGCGGGTGGTGTTGTCGATCGCCGCGATGTGGTCGGCGTCGAACGCGTGCCGCATGCCCAGGACGTACGCGGTGACCCCCAGCGCCACCCCGAACGTCGTCCCGTCCCCGAGTCGCAGCTCCTGCGGCGCGACGGCGCCGAGCAGCACGCCCCAGCCCACCACGTGCAGCATCAGGATGAACCCGGCCATGCCGGCGATGACGAACCACTGCTTGCGACCCAGCGACAGGCGGAACTGGTGGAAGCTGGAGACGTCGTCCCCGGCGGGCTCAGGACGGGTCGTCACGTCGGTGCTGGCCATGACACGGAACGTATCCAGCCCTCAGCCTTATTGCAACTGAGTCGCGGTAAGCGGCGCGATCGGACGGCGGTAGCCTGCGGCCATGTCCGACGACCCGACCGCGCAGCGCGACCTCGAGCCCGGCGTGCAGCGCGACTTCCGCGCCGCCATGTCCTACGGCGACTACCTGCACCTGGACGAGGTGCTGTCGGCCCAGCACCCGCTCAGTGTGCCGCTGCGCCACGACGAGCTGCTGTTCATCGTCCAGCACCAGACGTCCGAGCTCTGGCTCAAGCTGATGCTGCACGAGCTGCGCGCCGTCCGGCAGCTGCTCCGGGTGGACGACCTGCGTCCCGCCCTCAAGGGACTGGCCCGGGTCAAGCACATCCAGACCACGCTGACCGAGCAGTGGTCGGTGCTGGCCACGCTGACGCCCAGCGAGTACGCGGAGTTCCGCTCGTTCCTGGCCACGTCGTCCGGCTTCCAGTCCTGGCAGTACCGGGCCGTCGAGTTCATCCTGGGCAACAAGAACGCCGAGATGGCGCGGGTCTTCGACCACCACCCGCAGGCGCAGCAGATGCTGCGCGACCTGCTGCACGAGCGGAGCATCTACGACGAGTTCCTCGGCTACCTGCACCGGCAGGGCCACGCGGTGCCGGCCGAGCTGCTGGACCGCGACTGGACGCAGCCGTACCGGTTCAACGCCGACCTGGTCCCGACGTTCACCCGGATCTACGAGCACGCCCGCGAGCACTGGATGGCGTACGAGGCGTGCGAGGAGCTGATCGACCTGGAGGACAACTTCCAGCTGTGGCGGTTCCGGCACCTGAAGACCGTCGAGCGGATCATCGGCTCCAAGCAGGGCACCGGCGGGTCCAGCGGCGTGCCGTTCCTGCGCCGGGCCCTGGAGCTCACGTTCTTCCCCGAGCTGTACGCCGTGCGCGGCGAGATCCAGGACGTCGGCGACGCCCCCTCCTGACCGGCCTGGCGATCGCTCGGCTCCGGCCGGTCAGCCCAGCGGAGCGCTCCGGTCGGTGAACCGTGCGGCGTCCAGGTGGGTGCCGACGAGCGCCTTCACCGCGTCCCCGTCGTCCCACTGGTTGACGTGCATCGCGGCACTGACCACCCCGTCGTCGTCCAGCCACACCGCGACGAACTCGCCGCCACCCAGGTCGCCGCGGACCAGCAGCTGCTGCGACGTCGGGTCGGCCAGCCCGTGGTACTCCATGCCCAGGTCGTACTGGTCGGTGAAGAAGTAGGGCAGCAGGTCGTACGTCTCGTCGCCGCCCAGCATCGCGCGCGCCGCGGTCGCCGGCTGGTTCAGCGCCGTTGCCCAGTGCTCCACCCGGACCCGTCGACCGAGCGCGGTGTACAGCACGTTCGCCGCGTCACCACAGGCGAAGACGTCCGGGTCGGACGTGCGCAGCTGCGCGTCGGTGACGATCCCGTTGTCCACCTCCAGCCCGGCCGCCTGCGCCAGCGCGACCCGCGGGCTCACCCCGATGCCGACGAGCACGACATCCGCCGGGACGTCGTCCCCGCCCTCCAGACGGACCCGGAGCCCGTCGCCGTCCTCGACGATCCCGCTCACCGACACCTCGCACCGCAGGTGCACACCCTGCGCGCGGTGCTTGTCGGCGAACGCCGTCGCCACCTGCGCCCCCAAGACCCGTTGCAGCGGAACGGGATCCATCTCCAGCACGGTCACGTCGGCGCCGGCCTGCCGAGCCGCGGCTGCTGCCTCCAGCCCGATCCAGCCGCCGCCGACCACGACCAGCCTGGTGCCCGGGCGCAGCCACCCGCGCAGCCGCTCCGAGTCGTCCAGGGTGCGCAGCGACAGCACGCGCTGGGCGTGCGCGTCGTCCAGGTCGGGCAGGTCGAGGGTGCGCGGCTGCGCGCCCGGCGCCAGCAGCAGCTTGGCGTAGCTCATCCGGCGGCCGGACGACGTCCCGATGGTGTGCGCGCCGACGTCCAGCGCGGTCACCTCCTCGCCCAGCACGAGCTCGACGTCCTGCTCGACGTACCAGGCGCGCGGGTGCACGAACACGACGTCCCGCTCCGCCTTACCCATCAGGAAGTCCTTGGACAGCGGCGGACGCTCGTACGGCAGGTGCGGCTCGGCACTCACCAGCACCAGCGGCCCGTCGTAGCCCGCCTCACGCAGCTGCTCGACCGCCTTGCCCCCGGCCAGCCCTCCCCCGACGACGACGAACGGCTGCTGGTCCTGCGGCATGGCTCCTCCTCGGGCGCGGCACGTACTCCCCTCGCAGCCTATGCTCGCGACGAGGAGCCCACCGAGGGCGAACCGGCCGAGAGCCAGCGAGGAGGCGTCGTGGACGAGCCTGTCGACGCCGTCGTGGTCGGCGCCGGTCCCAACGGCCTGGCCGCCGCCGTGGTACTCGTCGCGGCCGGCCTGCAGGTCGAGGTCATCGAGGCCGCCCCGACGATCGGCGGCGGAGCCCGCACCGCCGAGCTGACCCTGCCCGGCTTCGCGCACGACGTCTGCTCGGCCGTGCACCCGATGGGGGTCGCGTCACCGTTCTTCCGCGCCTTCGACCTGGCCCGGCACGGCGTCGACATGCGCCAGCCCGAGGTCGCCTACGCCCAGCCGCTGGACGGCGCCCGGGCCGGCCTGGCCTGGCGCGACCTGGACCGCACCGTCGACGGGCTCGGCGCGGACGGCGCCGCCTGGCGCTCGCTGGTCGGCCCGCTCGCGGAGCGCTGGGAGCAGGTCGTGGATCTGCTGCTGTCGGACTTCCGCCACCCCCCGCTGCACGTGGGTACGGCCGCGCGGCTGGCCACCCGGCTGCTCGAGCAGGGCTCGCCCGCCTGGAACCGGCGGTTCAGCGGGGACGTCGCCCCGGCCCTGCTGACCGGGGTGAGCGCGCACGCCATCGCGCCGCCGCGCGGGTTCGCTCCCGCCGGCGCGGGGCTGCTGCTCGCCTCGCTCGCGCACGGCGTCGGCTGGCCCATCCCGGCCGGCGGCAGCCAGTCCATCGTCGACGCGCTCGCGGCCGCGGTGCTGGCCGGCGGTGGGCGGATCCGCACCGGCAGCCCGGTGCACGCACTGGCCGAGCTGCCCCCCGCCCGCGCCGTCCTGCTGGACGTCAGCCCGCGCAGCCTGATCGAGCTGTCCCGGGGAGCGCTGCCGCCGTCCTACGAAGGCTGGCTGCGCCGGTTCCGGTACGGCAGCGCGGTCTGCAAGGTGGACTTCGCACTGAGCGGCCCCGTGCCGTGGGCCGCGCCGGGCTGTGAGCTGGCCGGCACCCTGCACCTCGGCGGCAGCCGCGCTGAGATGGCGGCCACCGAGGCCGACGTGCACGCCGGCCGGCACCCCGACCGCCCGTACGTCCTGGCGTCCCAGCCCGGCGTCGTGGACGACGGCCGGGCGCCGTCCGGGCAGGGCACGCTGTGGACGTACGCGCACGTGCCGAACGGGTCCACCCAGGACCTCGGCGAGGCCGTCACCGCGCAGGTGGAACGGTTCGCCCCAGGGTTCCGGGATGTCGTCCTGCACCGGTCCGTGATGACCGCCGCGCAGGAGGCGGAGCACAACGCGAACTACGTCGGCGGCGACATCGCCGGCGGCGCCCCGACGCCGTGGCAGATGGTGATGCGACCGGCGCCGCGCTGGGACCCCTACCGCACCCCGCTGGAGGGCACGTACCTGTGCTCCGCCTCGACGCCGCCGGGGCCGGCTGTGCACGGGATGGCCGGCCTGCACGCCGCCCGGCGCGCACTGCGGCAGGTCTTCGGCGACCGGCGGGACCCTCTCGAGCTGGTGCGCGCGCTGAGGTGACGCAGACGGGGCACCCGGGCCGGTCCGGGTGCCCCATCTGCGTCATCCCAGGGTCAGGTGGTGGTGCTGCTCGCCGACGCACCCCCGCTCAGGTCGTAGACGGTGGTGCCACCGATGGTGGTCGCGGTGAAGTTGTCCGCCACCCAGGTCGCGATCTCGGACGACGCGTTGCTGCCGCCGGACTGCTGCCCGCCGCCACCACCGCCGCCGCTGCCCACGAAGTAGTGGATCTTGCCGTCGGCGACGTACTGCTGGAACTGCGCGAGCGTCGGTGACGGGTCGCTGCCGTTGAAGCCGCCGATGGCCATCACCGGGACCTCCGCGCCGAGCTGCAGCCCCGCCGCGGTCTGCGAACCGACCGCTGCCGCAGCCCAGGTGTACGACGCCGCGTCCTGCTGCAACGCGGTCACCATCGCCGCGCTCGGGGTGCTGGCGTTCAGCAGGCCGCCGACGCCACCGAGACCGCCACCCATCCGCTGGCCGCCCTGGGTGCCCGCGGCGCCCTGGGGCGGTGCGCCGAGCTGACCCTGGGGCCCGGTGCCGGTGCCTGCGCCGCCGGGCCCGCCGGCGCCGCCGCCGAGGCCACCGGGGCCGCGACCGCCGCCCCCACCGGGGCCACCGGAGGTGCCCTGGACCGCCGGGCCGGCCGTGACGATCGAGCCCGTGTGCGGTGTGGTCACCGTGGTGAGCGTCCACCCGATCGGCCCCAGCAGCACCGCGGCCAACGCGGCCGCCACGGTCCAACCACGCAGCGACGCGGACAGCCACGGTCGGGCCATCAGGGCGAGCCCGGACGCCAGGCCCAGCCCGAGCACCACCCAGCGCAGCCACGGGTGCCACCCGGTCGCGGCGCCGAGCAGCGACCACGACCACGCGGCACTGATCATGACGACGGCGCCGAGCACGAACGACCACCCGGGCTCGCGGCGTTGCCACAGCGTGACCGCACCCATGCCCACCAGGGCGCCGATCGCCGGGGCCAGCGCCACCGTGTAGTAGACGTGGAAGATGCCCTGCATCAGGCTGAACGTCAGCCCGGTGACCAGCAGCCAGCCACCCCAGACCGCGAAGGCGGCACGGCGGCGTTCGGTGCGCGGCGCCCGGCCGAGCGCGACGACACCGGAGACCAGCAGGAGCAGCGCCGCCGGGATCAGCCAGCCGGCCTGCCCGGCGTTCTCACCGGTCAGCAACCGGGTCAGCCCGGTGGAGCCCCAGTTTCCACCACCGGTGCCCCCACCGCCGCCGACGCTGCCGGTCTCGTTGCCGCTCAACCGACCCAGACCGTTGTAGCCCAGGGCGAGCTCGAGGATGCTGTTGTCCTGCGACCCGCCGATGTAGGGGCGGGCACTGGCCGGGACCAGCTCGACGATCGCCACCCACCAACCTCCCGCGAGCAGCAGCGCGAGCCCGGCCCAGAGCAGGTCGACGACGCGCCGGCGCACCGTCGTGGGCGCGCAGACGGCGTAGACGAGGACCAGCACCGGCACGACCAGCAACGCCTGCAGCATCTTCGTCATGAAGCCGCAGCCGACGAGCACCGCCGCCAGCACGATCCAGCGGGTACTCGCCCGCTCGACCGCCCGCAGCGTTGCGTAGGCGGCACCGACCAGCAGCAGCACGAGGAGCGCGTCCGGGTTGTTGAACCGGAACATCAGCGCGGCCACCGGGGTGGTGGCCATCACGACACCGGCGATCAGGCCGGCGGCCGGGGTGAACGCGCGCCGCACGGTCGCGTACAGCAGCCCCACGCCGGCCACGCCCATCAGGGCCTGCGGCACGAGGATGCTCCAGGAGCTCAGCCCGAACACCCGCACCGACGCGGCCATCACCCACAGCGACATCGGCGTCTTGTCGACCGTGATCGAGCTCGCCGCGTCCGAGGCGCCGAAGAACATCGCCTTCCAGGACTGCGATCCCGCCTGCGCCGCAGCGGAGTAGAACGAGTTGCCCCACCCGGAGTCACCGAGGTTCCACAGGTACAGGACGGCCGTGGCGGCCAGCAGGGCGATCAGGGACGGACGGACCCAGGCCGGGTCGTCCGGTCGCCCGCGCCAGAGCCGGTCGAGCGAGCGCCGCGTCCGGGGCGGCTCGGCGGCGCGGACGTCGGGCACCGGGTTCGCGTGGCGCGGCAACGCAGGTGCAGGAGTGGACATGTCAGTGCCTCCGGTCTCGGGAGTGGACTCGGACCACGGTGCCGGTCGGATGTGAGCCCCAGCCGCATCCCCGCTGGGTGTTCCCTGGACGCCGTCCGGCGCGGAGTCGACTCCCAGGAGACACACAGCCGCAAGGGGTTCGGCGTCCAGCAGGGCCGGACACCGTGAGGTCACCAGGCAACGACGGTCCGGACGCCGGACCCGCATCCAGGAGGCCACCATGGGCACCAGCAGCACGACGAACCACGCAGACCTCACCGCCTGGGGGGAGACCGGGACGGTCGAGGTCAGCGACCCGGCCGCGCTCGGTGCCGCCCGGCAGATCGCCCAGCGCCACCTCGACGCGCTCGGCCGGGTCTGCCAGCGCGACTCCCCGCGGGCCGAGGTGCACCAGATCCCTTGCGCCGCAGGCAGCTCCGTGGACGTCAGCCCGCTGCTCGCCCGCGTCGTCCAGGCTTCGCTGGAGACCGCGGCCCGGACCGACGGGCTGGTCGACCCGACCGTCCGGGTGCCGCGCCGGTCCGGCGGCTCCCACGGAGCGGTGCCGCAGCAGAGCTGGTTCCCGGTGTGCGGCAAGGCAACCGGCCAGTCGCGCGGCGGCGGATGGCGACGGGTCCGGCTGGACGGCGCCCGGCTCACCGTCCCGCCCGGCAGCACCCTCGAGCTGCGCACGTCCGCGCTCGCCATCGGGCTGGACGACATCGCCCTGGTGGCCACCCAGCTCACCGGTGCCGACGTGCTGGTCGGGCTCGGTGGCCGCGCCGCCACGCTGGGCCAGGGCCACGCGGTCACCGATCCCCGGCACGTGGTCGACCCGCGGACCGGCCGTCCGGCCCCGTCCACCTGGTCGCTGGTGGAGGTCAGTGCCAGCACCTGCCGCACCGCGAGCGCCCAGGCCGTCGCGGCCGCCGTGCTCGGCGACGACGCGCTGGACTGGCTCGACCGGCACCACGCGAACGCGCGGCTGACCCGACCGGACGGTTCCGTCGTCCGGGTCGGCGCGTTCCAGCCCGTCGCCCTGCGCACCCTCGTGGCGGCCTGAGATGACCACCTATGCGCCCGACCTGCCGACGACGCTCACCTGCGCCGTGCCGAGCCAGCGCGACCGCGGGCGCACGGCCACGGTCGAGGTCGTCGTCCCCGTCTACAACGAGCAGCACGTGCTGGCGGCGTCGGTCCGCCGGCTGCACGCGCACCTGACCCACCAGCTGCCGTACCCGTTCCGGGTGACCATCGCGGACAACGCCAGCACCGACGGCACGTTCGCCGTGGCGAGCGAGCTGGCCGCCGAGCTGCCGGGCGTGCACGCGGTGCACCTGGACCGCAAGGGCCGCGGGCACGCCCTCGCCACGGTCTGGGCGGCGTCCGGGGCCGACGTCCTGGCGTACATGGACGTCGACCTGTCCACCGACCTGGCCGCCCTCGCGCCGCTGGTCGCGCCACTCGCCTCGGGCCACTCGGACCTGGCGATCGGCAGCCGGCTCAGCCGGGGCAGCCGGGTGCTGCGCGGGCCACGGCGCGAGGTGATCTCACGCTGCTACAACCTGCTGCTGCGCGGCACGTTGGGCGTGTCCGTCCGGGACGCGCAGTGCGGGTTCAAGGCGATCCGCCGGGACGTGGCCGAGCAGCTGCTCCCGCTGGTCGAGGACACGACGTGGTTCTTCGACACCGAGCTGCTGGTGCTCGCCGAGCGCTGCGGTCTGCGGGTGCACGAGGTGCCGGTCGACTGGGTGGACGACCCGGACAGCCGGGTCGACGTCGTCCGGACGGCGCTGGACGACCTGCACGGGATCGTCCGGCTCGGGCGGGGCCTGGCGACCGGGCGGGTGCCGGTCGCGGGCGTGCGTGAACGCCTCGGCCGGGGGCCGCTCGCGCCCGACGCGGGGCGGCCCGGGGTGGCCGCGCAGGTGCTCACGTTCGGCGCGATCGGGGTGCTGAGCACGCTGGCGTACGGGCTGCTCTTCTGGCTGGTGCGACCGGCCATGGGCGCGCAGTGGGCGAACCTGGTGGCGCTGTTGCTCACCGCCGTCGCCAACACGGCGGCGAACCGTCGGTTCACGTTCGGGGTGACGGGCCGGGACGGCGCGGCGCGGCACCAGGCGCAGGGCCTGGTGGTGTTCGCGCTCGGTCTGGCCGTGACCAGCTTCGCGCTGGCCGCGCTGCAGGTGGTCGACCCGTACGCCGGGCGGGCCGTCGAGCTCGGGGTCCTGGTCGTGGCGAACGGCGTGGCGACGGTGCTGCGGTTCGTGCTGCTGCGCCGGTGGGTGTTCGCCCGGGCCAGTGCGGGATCGGCTCAGCCGGCGGGAGGTGGCGGCGGGGCGGTCGAGCCGGAGTCACCCGAGCCGGCGTCCGCGTCGCGCTGAGCCTGCTCCTCGCGCATCCGCATCCGGCGCAGCCGGCGGGTCATGTTCCGCATCAGCAGCCAGGTGGCGATGGCCAGCAGGAACACGACCAGGAAGCCGCCCACCCCGGCCGTGACCGAGCTCGGGTCCGGCTCACCGGGCGCGGGAGCCGGCGTCCGGGTGGACGTCAGGACGGTCGAGAACGGAGCAGGCGTGCTGGCGGAGCTGAGCATCAGCCCCCCTCGATGCCGGCGAACAGGTCGTCCTCGGGCAGGTGGACCGGGACGTGGCTGTGCGCCAGCTCGAAGTCCTCGGTCGGCCAGATCCGGCGCTGCATCTCCAGCGGCACGGAGAACCAGCTGCCGTCGGGGTCGACCTGGGTGGCGTGCGCCAGCAGCGCCTGGTCGCGCACCTCGAAGAACTCGCCGCAGGGCACACGGGTGTTGATCGGCCGCTCGCCGCGCTCCTCCCAGCGGCTGATCCACTCCTCGTACGGCGACTCGAGGCCCTCGGCCTGCATCGCCTCGTGGAAGGCCAGGATGCGACCGCGGGACAGCGTCTGGTTGTAGTAGAGCTTGCTCGGCTGCCACGGCTGCCCCGCGTGCGGGTAGCGCTCGGCGTCGCCGGCCGCGTGGTACGCCTCGACCGACACCTCGTGGCACTTGATGTGGTCCGGGTGCGGGTAGCCACCGTTCTCGTCGTACGTCGTCACCACGTGCGGGCGGAACTCGCGCATCAGGCGGACCAGCGGCTCGCTGGCCGTCTCGAGCGGCTCCAGCGCGAAGCAGCCCTCGGGCAGCGGCGGCAGCGGGTCACCCTCGGGCAGCCCGGAGTCGACGAAGCCGAGCCAGGTGTGCTGGACGCCGAGGATCTCGACGGCCCGGGCCATCTCGCGGCGGCGGAACTCGGTCAGGTCGCGCAGGATCTCGGGGTCGTCCTTGAGTCGTGGGTTGAGGATGTCCCCACGCTCGCCGCCGGTGCAGCTGACGACGAGCACCTCGTAGCCCTTGTCGACGTAGTACGCGCTGGACGCCGCCCCCTTGCTCGACTCGTCGTCGGGGTGCGCGTGCACGGCCATCAGCCGCAGCGGCTCGCTCACGTCATGCTCCTCGTCGCAGGTCGGCCTGCCGACCGGGGCCGGCAGGGGTGCGGGACAATGGTGTCAGCCTGGCCCGACAGCGCACGACCCGACCACCCCCGAGCACTCCCGAGCCCCCCGAGGACGACCGTGGCGACCGACCGTACCCAGCTGCCCCCCGGGCGGTACGGGCCGGCGCCCTCCCCCGGACGACGGCGCGCCGGCCTGGTCGTGGCCGCTCTGGCGGTGCTCGTGGCCCTCGCCTGGGTGGTGTGGGCGGGTCTGGGTCAGGCCAGCGCCGACGTCCGGTGGTCCGACGTGGGGTTCGTGATCCGCGGGGACACGTCCGTCGACGTCACGTACGACGTGGGCAAGGACAAGGCCGCGACCGTCGTGTGCACCCTCAAGGCGCTGGACCGGAACAAGACCGCCGTCGGGATCGCCCAGGTCACGGTGGGTCCGGCGGACGCCAAGGTGACCCGCCGCACGGATGCCGTACGCACGTCCGCGCAGGCCGTCACGGGCGTCGTGGACCGCTGCGCCGTCGCCCCCTGAGCACGGTCCGGACGGCGCGGCAGCCCCGCCGTCCGGTACACCCGAACGGGCTCGAGGACCGGCGGACCCGCGCTCCAGTTGGTATCCTGTTCGCTTCCCCTCGTGACATCAGGCCCCGAGAACGGGCCTGGTGACGTGTCTGCCGATCACGCAACGGTCGCAGCCGCGAGCACGAAGTACGCACGTGATGCAAGGAGAGACCGTGACCGAGACCAGCGCAGACGTCACCTGGCTGACCCAGGAGGCGTACGACCGGCTGAAGGCCGAGCTGGACCACCTTGCGGGTGTCGGCCGTACCGAGATCGCCAAGAAGATCGAGGCCGCCCGCGAAGAGGGGGACCTGCGGGAGAACGGCGGTTACCACGCCGCCAAGGAGGAGCAGGGCAAGCAGGAGGCCCGCATCCGCCAGCTCACCCAGCTGCTCGAGCGGGCCACGGTCGGCGAGCGCCCCGCGGACGACGGCGTCGTCGAGCAGGGCATGGTCGTCAAGGCCGAGGTCGCCGGTGAGCCGATGACGTTCCTGCTGGGCAGCCGCGAGGTGTCCGACGACTCGTTGGACGTGTACAGCGAGAAGTCGCCGCTGGGTGCCGCGATCGTCGGCCTCAAGGTCGGCGACAGCTCGGAGTACACCGCGCCGACCGGCAAGCAGGTCCCGGTGAAGATCCTGGACGCGAAGCCCTACAACGGCTGAGCCTGCCCGAGACGTCGAACGCCTCCCCGCGCCTCGAGCGCGGGGAGGCGTTCTGCGTGCCGGGCAGCCCCGGACACGGCGGTCAGCTGATGCGGGGCTCGGCCAGCGGGCCGCCGGTCTCCAGCAGGCTCTTGAGGTCGCTGAGGATCCAGGCGTGGCCGCCGCCGGCCCCCTCGGCCTCGAACACGCCGCCGACGATCATCGCCAGCTTCGGGGCGTTCTCGAGCTCGTGCGTCACGGTGAGCGAGCAGAACCCGTCCCACTCCTTGATCTCGTAGGTGAGCCGGGTGAACCCCTCGGCGGCGATCTCCGGGTCCATCAGCATCCGCCAGCTCAGCACGAGACGGTTCGGCTCGTCGGCCTCGATGACCTCGCCGTCGACGACGACGTCCCCGCACGGCCGCCCGGCGGCGGCGGCCGCGGCCTTGAACTCCTCGGACGCGAGGGCCTCGTAGCGTCCGCCCGGGCGCAGGTCGAAGCTCCCGTGACCGCCGTACCCGAACCTCGAGTTCCACTCCGGCTGGGTGATGGCGTCCCAGATCCGCTGCGGGCTCGCCTTGATGTAGATCTTGTAGACCTGGGTCGTCGTGGCCTGCGTGGTGCTTGCCTCGCTCGTCGTGGCGCTCATGCTCCGTCCTCCAGCTCTGCCTTGAGGTCTGCCAAGGCAGACACGCGGCGTTCGGTGTACTTGTCGATCCAGCGGTCGTGGATCAACCGGATGGGGACCGGGTTGAGGAAGTGCAGCTTCTCCCGGCCAGATCTCTGCGTGACGACGAGCCCGGAGTCCTCCAGCACCCTGAGGTGCTTCATGACCCCGAAGCGGGTCATCTCCAGCTGGGACTCGAGCTCGGTGAGGGTGCGGCCGTCCCGCTCGAAGAGCCGGTCCAGCAGGAGCCTGCGGGTCGGGTCTGCGAGCGCCTTGAACACCAGGTCCTCGTCGGTCACGACGCCGATAATAGGTGACCAAATGGTCACATGACAAGCCCTGCGCGCTGTCGGCGTCCGCCAGTACGTTGGCGGGCATGGCGTCCAGCGGATCCAAGAGCCCCGCGATCGAGATCGAGGCGGGCGAGCGCGACGTGCGTGTCACCAACCCCGACCGTGTCTACTTCCCACAGACCGGAGCCACCAAGCTCGACCTGGTCCGGTACTACCTGTCCGTGGGGGACGGCATCGTGCGGGCGCTGCGCGAGCGGCCCTGCATGATGCACCGCTTCCCCGAGGGCCTGTCCGGCGACAAGGTGCACCAGAAGCGGCTGCCGTTCGGCGCTCCCCCGTGGGTCGAGACCGTGCGGGTGACGTTCCCGCGCTACAACCGGCACGCCGACGAGCTCTGCGTCACCGAGCTGGGCAGCGTCATCTGGGCGGTGCAGATGTCGACCGTGGAGTTCCACCCCTGGAACTCGCGGCGGGCGGACACCGAGAAGCCCGACGAGTGGCGGATCGACCTGGATCCCATGCCGCAGTGCGACTTCGCGACCGTACGACGGGTGGCGCACGTCGTCCACGAGGTGCTCGACGAGCTCGGGATCGCCGGCTACCCGAAGACGTCGGGCGGGCACGGCATGCACGTGTACGTGCGGATCGAGCCGCAGTGGGGCTTCGCCGACGTCCGGCGCGCGGCGCTGGCCTTCGCCCGTGAGGTCGAACGGCGGACGCCGGACGACGTCACGACGACCTGGTGGCGCAAGGACCGCGACCCCACCAAGCTCTTCGTCGACTACAACCAGAATGCCCGCGACCACACCATCGCGAGCGCCTACTCCGTGCGCGGGACGCCGACCGGCACCGTCTCGACGCCGATCCGCTGGGACGAGGTGGACGACGTCGAGCCGCTCGACTGCACCATCGCGACCGTGCCGGCCAGGTTCGCCGAGCTGGGCGACCTGCACGCGGCGATCGACGACGTCGCGCACTCGATCGCGCCCCTGCTGGAGTGGGCCGACCGGGACGAGCGCGAGGGCGCCGAGGACCCCGGCGAGCCGGACGGAGCGGACGGAACGGCCGGATAGCCGCATCGTTGCCCAGGAGCGGTGCACCCTCTAGCCTCTGCCGAATGACCAGCCCTGGCTCCTCGCGTGGTGGACCCGCACCGAACCACAGCAGCACCGGACCGACGGCCGCCGGGCTCTTCATCTGTGGCGCCCTGATGTTCCTCGTCGGCGCCCTCTGCGTGGTGGTCGGCTTCTACCAGGCGCGGCAGGGCAGTTCGGAGACGCACCCTGGGGACTACCTCGGCATCGGCGCGGTCCTCGCGTTCTTCGGGGTGGGTGCGATGCTCGCAGCCGTGGCGAGCGCGATCGACAAGGTCGAGCTGCTGCACCGGCAGCTCGCGGTGCAGCCCGGGCAACCGTCGCCGACCCGACGACCTGCAGTGGCTGACCGAGCCGACCGACTGAGCGGTCAGCGGCTGGCGGAGCGGCTGTACTGACGGGTGGCCAGCGGCACGAAGATCGCCAGGATCGCGATGATCCAGATCAGCGAGTACGTCGTGGCGTGCTGCAGCGACCAGTAGTCAGGTGTCTTCACCTCGGCCGGGATGTTGCCGAACCACTCCCGGCAGGCCTGGGTCACCGCCGACAGCGGGTTCCACGCCGCGAACGTCTTCAGCACCCCGGACAGGGACTCCAGTGGCACGAACGCGTTGGAGATGAACGTGATCGGGAAGATCACGATGAACGCGGCGTTGTTGACGACCTCGGGACTGGGCGCGAGCAGGCCGACGTACGCCATGATCCAGCTGAACGCGTAGGCCCACAGCAGGAGCAGGGCGTAGCCGATGATCGCGTCCCCGACCGAGCTGCGGATCCGCCAGCCGACGACCAGGCCGGTCAGCGACATCACGATGACGACCAGCAGGTTGTTGGCGACGTCGCTGACCGTGCGGCCGACCAGTACCGCTGACCGGGACATCGGCAGCGACCGGAAGCGGTCGATGATGCCCTTCTGCATGTCGTCCGCCAGCCCGGCGCCGGTGAGCGTCGCACCGAACGTGACGGTCTGGGTGAAGATGCCGGCGATCAGGAACTCCTTGTAGCTGCTCCCCTGCACGTCGATCGCGCCACCGAACACGTAGGCGAACAGCAGCACGAACATGATCGGCTGCAACGTCGTGAACACCAGCAGGTCCGGCACCCGCTTGATCTTGATCAGGTTCCGCTTGGCGACCACCAGTCCGTCGCTGAGCGCCGACAGCGAACCCGCGTTCTCCGTGCCGGAGTCGAGCGTCGTCGAGGTCATCGTGCTGCCACCTTCGTGTCGTCCGGCGTGCTCGTCTCGTCGTCCTCGGCCATGTGACCGGTCAAGGTCAGGAACACGTCGTCCAGCGTCGGGCGCCGCAGTGCGACGTCGCTGACCTTGATGCCCGCTCCGTCCAGGTGCCGCAGCCCCTCGACGAGACTGGCCGTGCCGGTGCCCACGGGGACGCTGATCCGCCGGGTGTGCTCGTCCGTCGTCGGATCGCCCGAGCCCACCTGGACGAGCAGGTCCCGCGCCTCGACCAGCCTCGCCGCATCCGCGACGACGACCTCGAGACGCTCCCCTCCCACCTGGCTCTTCAGCTGGTCCGCCGTGCCCTCGGCGATGATCTTGCCGCGGTCGATGACCACGATCGAGTCGGCCAGCTGCTCCGCCTCCTCCATGTACTGCGTGGTCAGCAGCAACGTCGTGCCGCCGGAGACCAGGTCCTTGATGACGTCCCACATGTCGTTGCGGCTGCGCGGGTCCAGCCCCGTGGTCGGCTCGTCCAGGAAGAGCACCGACGGGTCGGCGACCAGCGCGCCGGCCAGGTCGAGCCGGCGCCGCATGCCCCCCGAGTACGTCTTCACCGGGCGGTCTGCCGCCTCGTCCAGCCGGAACAGCTCCAGCAGCTCGCGCGAGCGGGAGCTGCTCTTCTTGCGGCCCAGGTGGTACAGCCGCCCCACCATGTCGAGGTTCTCGTAGCCGGTCAGGTACTCGTCGACCGCCGCGTACTGGCCGCTGAGCCCGATCCGGCGACGGACCTCGCGCGGGTCGGCCAGCACGTCCACCCCCGCGACCTCGGCACTGCCGGCGTCCGGACGCAGCAGCGTGGTGAGCACGCGCACGGTCGTCGTCTTGCCGGCGCCGTTGGGGCCGAGGAGCCCGAGGACCGACCCGGCGGGGACCGACAGGCTCAGCCCGTCGAGCGCGACGACGTCCCCGTAGTGCTTGACCAGACCTTGCGCCACCACTGCATCCGTCATGGTCCGACCCTCCCAGAAGGCACCGACAACGAGGTCGCGGTCATGGCGGGGCTCCTTGGAGGCAGGGATGGTTTCACCCCCAGTAGACCGCCGTGCCCCGCAGAACTCATCGCATTTTCGGCGGCGGCTCGGCGAACCGTCAGGTGAACCGGCGAACCGTCAGGTGAACCGGCGAACCGTCAGGTGAAGTTGAGGGGGTACCCCACGTCGCGCAGCTTCGCGAGCACCAGCTCGGTGTGGTCGGCGCCCTTCGTCTCCAGCTGGAGCGCGATCTCGACCTCGTCCACGTGCAGCGCCGAGCCGGTCCGCACGTGCTCGATCTCCAGCACGTTCGCGTCGACCTCGGCGAGCACCGCCAGCAGCGCCGCCAGCGAGCCCGGCCGGTCGGGCACCCGCAGCCGGAACTGCAGGTACCGGCCGGCCGCCGCCATGCCGTGCCGCAGCACCCGCAGCAGCAGGAGCGGGTCGATGTTGCCGCCGGACAGCACGACGGCGACCGGCGCCTCGAGCTTCGGCGGCTTCGAGCCGACGGACTCGCCCAGCAGCGCCGCCACGCCGGCTGCCCCGGCCGGCTCGACCACGAGCTTGGCCCGCTCGACGAGGAACAGCAGCGCCCGGGACAGCGACTCCTCGCTCACCGTGAGGATCTCGTCCACGAGGTTGCTGACCAGCGCGAAGGGCACGTCGCCCGGGCAGCCGACGGCGATGCCGTCCGCCATCGTGGCCATCCGCTCCAGCGGGACCGGGCGCCCTGCCTCGAGCGACACCGGGTAGGCCGCCGCCTGCTCGGCCTGCACGCCCACCACCCGCACGTCGGGCCGCAGCCCCTTGACGGCCGTCGCGATCCCGGCCAGCAGGCCACCGCCGCCGCAGCACACCAGGACGGTGCGCACGTCGGGGCACTCCTCCAGGATCTCCAGCCCGACCGTGCCCTGCCCCGCGACGATGTCGACGTGGTCGAACGGGTGGATCAGCACCGCGCCCGTCTCCTGCTCGAACCGGCGCGCCGCAACCAGGGCGTCGTCGACCGTGAGCCCGACCAGCTCGATGTGCGCGCCGTAGCCCTTGGTGGCCAGCAGCTTCGGGATGGGTGCGACCGTCGGCATGAAGACGGTGGACCGCAGCCCCAGCAGCTGCGCCGCGAGCGCCACGCCCTGCGCGTGGTTGCCGGCGCTGGCCGCGACCACGCCGCGGGCCTTCTCCTCGTCGCTGAGCCGGGCGATCCGGTTGTAGGCGCCGCGGATCTTGAAGGACCCGGCGCGCTGCAGGTTCTCGCACTTCATGAACACGGGGCCGCCGACCCGGTCGGACAGGGCCCGGCTGAACTCCAGCGGGGTGGGGCGCACCACGCCCTCGAGCACCTCGCGGGCGGCCCGCACGTCGTCCAGGGTCACGGGCAGCGTCGTCGATGCCATGGCGGCGAGTGTGGCATGCGCGCTGAGCGGTTCGGCACCGGGTTCGGCACTGGGTTCGGCACTAGCCACGGCAGGTGGTGCGAGGATGCGCGCATGCCCGCGATGGCCGACCGGATCGACCGGCTGCACCTCGGATCGTTCCTGCGCCCGGGCGAGGAGACGGTGGACGGGCGGCCGCGGGCCGAGGTGGTCCTCGCCTACCTGGTGCACCACCCGGACGGCCTGCTGCTGCTGGACACCGGCATGGGTTCGCACCCGGAGGTCGACGCGCACTACCGCCCGTGGCGCCGCGACCTGCGGGATGCGCTCCAGCAGCACGGCGTGACGCCCCACGACATCGCCCTGGTGGTGAACTGCCACCTGCACTTCGACCACTGCGGCGGCAACCCGCTGTTCGCCGGCACCCCCATCGTGGCCCAGCGAAGGGAGCGTGAGCTCGCCGACGGTCACGAGTACACGCTGCCCGAGCTGGTCGACTTCAGCGGCGTCCGGTACGAGCTGCTGGACGGCGACAGCGAGCTGCTGCCCGGCGTGCACGTGCTCGCGACCCCGGGCCACACCGCGGGCCACCAGTCGCTGGCCGTCCGCACTGCGAACGGGACGGTGGTGCTCGCCGGGCAGTCGCACGACCAGGCCAGCCAGTTCACCGCCGACGCGGCCGCGGCGCAGTGGCCCGGCCCGCCCGTCGCGGACCTGCCGGCGCCGCCGGAGTGGATGGACGACGTCCTCGCGCTGGATCCGAGACGGGTGCTCTTCGCGCACGACCAGGCGGTCTGGGAACCGTCCTGAGCCGCGCTCAACGGATCGCCAGGGTCGGCGCCCGGTAGGCCGGATCGGACCACGGGCTGCGGTCGACGACGTAGTGCGGCACCCGCACGTCCACCCCGAGGCGCACCCCGTCGTGCCGGACGGCGAGGGCACCGGGCTCCAGGTGGCTGGACCACCGCTGCGGCTCCAGCACCTCGACCCGCCCACCGTCCATGGTGGCCAGCAGGTTCCGCCAGGCGGTACTGCCCGGCTCGAACATGCCGCTGTGCCCGGACACCAGTCGGCAGCTGTCGTCGAACCGGCCGGTGTCCAGCCGGACGACGCCCGGGAGCAGGTCGGGATCGACGCCGTGGCCGATCGCTCGCGGTGCGCCAGGCAGGTGACTGGCCAGCCGTGCCACCGCCCCGGCGGCCGGGTCCAGCATCGCCGGGCTCATCGCGCGCCACCGCGCCGCCGCGTCCGACACGGCGTGGCCCTGGGCGAGGCGGATCGGGTCGTCGTACGCGGTCATCGAGAACACCGCCGGTCGCCCGGCCGCCGGCTCGGTGGCCATCCGCAGGTAGGCGCCGGCGCTGGCGACGTGCACGACCCGGTCCGCGTCCAGGCCGTGCAGCTGGGCGGAGCCCACGACCGAGCCGCCGTAGCTGTGGCCCAGCACGGACACGTCCTCGGCCGGGACCGGCAACGACAGGTGCAGGCCCGCCACGTCCCGCGCCAGCTGCGGCCCCGCCACATCCGCGGCGTCCCGGTAGGCGGCGGCCAGCACGTGCTCGCGCAGCGGCAGCACCCCGTCGTCGAAGGGCTGGTCGGGGAAGTCGGCGCCCTGCCAGGTCACCACGACCAGCCGCGGGTCGGCCTGCACGAACGGCACCATCCGCCGGACCGTGCCCTCGGCGCGATCGAGGTCGCTCCCCGTGCCCGGCACGAACACCGCCAGGTGCTCGGCGCGGTCGGCATCCCCGAGGAGCTCGATCACCTGACCGTCACCGCGGGGGTCGAAGCCCAGCAGCTGGCGGCGCCGACGGACCGCTCGGCCGCGCGCGTCGCGGAGCAGCACGCTGCCGGTCAGCCACTCGCGGCGCTGCGCGATCCGTCGACCCAACGTCTCGAGCGTGGCCGGCTCCGTGGCGACAGCCTGCTGGACGAGCACGGCGTCCAGGTCGGCGGCGACCAGCACCCGGGACGCCCGGACCCGGGCCGCGACCGGCGCGGAGGGCGCCTCGGCCACGAGCCGTGGGTGCAGCAGCGCGAGGAGGGCGAGGCGGCGCGGCTCCAGGCGCTGCAGGAACCGGTGCACGGCCAGCAGGCTGCCGTCGGCGGACAGGTCCGCCAGCCGGGCGGCGTCCGAGCCGGCTCGCGGCGCCGCCCCGGCCCGCAGGACGAGCACGGCCAGCGCGGGCGATGCGGTGAGCAGCGCCTCGACCTCGTCGGGCTCACCCGCACCCAGCAGGTCCAGCACGTCCGCATCGGCTGCGGTGCCCACGGCGCCCGCACCCGACCCGGTGAACGAGGCCGAGAACGAGGCGAGAACCCGGTGCTCCACCGCGGTGTATGCCTGCGCGCACGACGCGACCACCCTGGCCAGCGCCCGCAGCCGCGCGACCAGTGCCACCCGGGCCTGCACCAGGGTGCCGGCGGCGGGCCCGACGACCCCGAGCACGTCCGGGCGGACCGCCAGCGCCGCCACGACGGCCGTGCTCAGCTCGACGGTCGTGGCCAGCGAGCGCAGGGAGTCGGCGAACCCGCCGAGGGCGTAGCAGTCGACCAGCAGCGGCCTCACGCCGGATCCTGCCGGCCGATCTGGTCGGCCACCGCGAGGCAGCGGGCGGACAGGTCGCTCGCCTCGCGGACGACCTCCCCGACCAGGTCGGCGAGCGCCGTGCCGGCCGGGCCGGCCAGCCCGGCGGACGCCGCGCGCCCGCGCAGGGTCGCGGCGGCGTCCTGGACGTCGGTCGCGGCGAGGCGCAGCCGCGCGACCCAGACGGCAGAGTCCGGGATCGGGTCAGGCGGGTGGTTCGGCAGCGGGTGGTACGACAACGGGGCCCTCCGGTCGACGATCGGCCCCACGCCGCCGTCCCAGGATGCCCGATCAGCCCTTGGCGGCGCTCGCGTCGTCCACAGGCGGTGGATCGTCGCCGACCCCGTCCGCGGCCTCCTGGAGGCTCTCGTCCTCGTCGCTGCGGCCGGTCAGGGACAGCACCATCGTGTTGCCCACAGCGATCAGCGGCACCGCGAACAGCGCGCCGATGATGCCGGCGACCAGCGCGCCGGTCGCGATCCCCAGGATGACGGCCAACGGGTGCACGCTGACGGCGCGGCCCAGCAGGAACGGCTGCAGCACGTGCGCCTCGAGCTGCTGGACGCCGATCACCACACCCAGCATCAGCAGGGCCTTGACCGGTCCGACGGCCACCAGGGCGATGAGCACCGCGACCGAGCCTGACACCAAGGCGCCGACCACCGGCACGAACGCGCCGAGGAACACCAGCACGCCCAGGGGTACCGCGAGCGGCACGCCCAGCAGCGCCGCCCCCGCGCCGATCCCGATCGCGTCGACCAGCGCCACCAGGATGGTGGCCCGCACGAAGGAGGTCAGCGTGACCCAGCCACGGTGACCTGCCAGGTCCAGCGGCGCGCGCGACGCCCGCGGCAGCACGCCGAGCAGCCAGCGCCAGATGATGTCGCCCTGGGCGAGGAAGAAGAACGTCGCGAACATGGCGATGAAGAAGCCCGCGATGACGTGACCCGCCGTCGAGGTGGCGGCAAAGACCCCGGACAGCAGGGCGTCCCGGCTGCCGGACAGACCGGCCCGGGCCTGGTCGACGTAGTGCGCCAGCTGGTCGGTGGTCAGCCGGAAGGGCGGCCCGGCGAGCCAGCGCCGCACCTCGCCGACCCCGGCCTCGGCCTGCCTCTGCAGCTCGGGGAAGCCGCTGGCGACCTGGGTGCTGACCAGGGCGACCAACCCGGCCACGACGGCGAGCACGCTGAGCAAGGTGAGCAGCGCCGCGACGCCGCGGGGCGTCCAGCGCGCCAGCAGGTCGGTCAGCGGACGCACCAGGGCGACCAGCAGCACCGCGATCAGCACCGGCGCGACCAGCACGATGAGCAGGCTGAGCAGCCGCAGCAGCACGTAGATCGTCAGCGCGAGCACCAGGATCCGCCAGGCCCACGCGGCGGCGGAGCGCATCCCGAACGGGACGGTGTCGTCGTCCGGTCGGCGCTGGCTCACCCGGCCATCCTGTCCTACCCGGGAACAGTGCGCAGCGCCTGAGACACCAGCGCTGCCGCCGCGCCCCGTGACTGCCCGGCCAGCAGCCCGGCGGCGAACAGCACGTAGCGGTCGTCCACGGCGAGCCGAGCGTGCTCGGGAACCCGCCAGCCGCCGGCGTGGTCCGTGGTCGCGGGCGAGAGCACCGCGTGGCGGACCGCGTCGTCGTGGTGCCGGAGCACCCCACCCGACCCGACGACCAGCGACACCTCGCGCAGGGGGCGCGGGGACGCCGACGGGTTGGCCGGGCGACCGTGCCGGCGCAGCGCCACGGTCACCGCGGACCGCGCCAGCGCGACGTCGTGCGCGACCTCGTCGGGCACGCCGGGCAGGAAGGCCGGGTCGGCCTGCACCCGTTGCGCGTAGTGCACCAGCGCGTCGTCCACCGGGAGATGCTCGGTCCGGGCGGCGGCCACCACCCCGGTGGCGTTCCACCGCATCCCCAGGTCGCCCTCGACGGTGCGCGCGTGCCACATCGGCGCCACGACCTCCTTGTGCAGGGTGGCGTCCTCGCCCTCGGGGGCCAGGGCGGAGTACACGTCGGTGGTCGCGCCCCCGACGTCGACGACGAGGACGTCCCCCACGCCCGGGACGCCGTCGCCGCCGTCCGCCAGGACGCTCACCCCGGCCAGGACGACGTCGGGCGTCGCGGCGCGCACCATGTCGGCGAAGGCGCGCCCCCGGGACAGTCCCTTTCCGCCGATGACGTGCCGGATGAACACCTCGCGGATGGCGCCCCGGGCGGGTTCGGGGTCGAGCACGCCGATCCGGGGCAGCACGTTGGCGGTGCGGGTGACGACCCGGCCGCGGCTGACCAGCTCGTGCTCGGCCTGGTCGGCCCCCTCGGCGTTGCCGGCCAGCACCACAGGCACCGGAACCCGGCCGATCCCGAGCCGGCGGGCGTTGTGGCACAGCACCTCCGCGTTCCCGCCGTCGGTGCCACCCACCAGCAGGACGACGTCCGGTCGGGCGGCCCGCAGCTCGTCGACCCCGGCCGGCGTGAGCTCACCGGCGGCGACGTGCACGACCCGCGCGCCGGCCGATAGGCCGACCCGGTGGCCGGCCTCGGCCGTGACCACCCGCTCGTAGCCGACCACCGCCAGGCGCAGGCCACCACCCGCGCTGGAGCAGGCGAGGACGTCGTCCACGCGTTCTGCGCCAAGGGTTTCCCGGATCGCGTGGTAGCCGTCCAGGACGTCGGTACCGATGGTCGTCGGGTGCGACGCGGTCGCCACCAGCGCGCCGTCGTCGGCGTCGACCAGGGCGGCCTTGGTGAACGTCGAGCCGAAGTCGACGCAGAGCACGCGGGTCACCCGCGCAGCCTACGGGCGGGCGGGGTGCCGGCCGGACGGGCGTCAGCCGACGGGGACCGGGCCGGCCTCGTCCCAGCCCGCACGCCGGCTCACCCGGTGCACGTCCTCGCGGTGCACCCGCTCGCCGCACACCGCGCAGACCGAGCGCAGCCGCAGCTCGTGGTCGTGGTGCTGCAACGTCATCGGCGGCTCGTCGACGGCGAACCGGTCGCCCCAGGCGAGCAACGACTGCAGGACTGGCGCGAGGGCTCGGCCCGACGCCGTCAAGTGGTACTCGAAACGCTCCGGCGACTCCTGGTAGCGCCGCTTCTCGATGACCCCGGCGTCGACCAGGTCACGCAGCCGGGCGGCCAGCCGGTCCCGCGGGGCGGCGGTGTTGCGGACGATCTCGGTGAACCGGTGGTTGCCGAACAGCAGCTCGCGCACGATCAGCAGCGCCCACTTGTCGCCGACGACGTCGAGCGCCGCCGCCACCGAGCAGGGCCGTCCGGGCACGTTCTCCAACCTGTCCATGCCAGTAGGTTTGCATATCCAACCGACTCGGGTCTAGTTTGCCTCCCATGCCAATTCGGAAATCAAACCGACCCGCCTCCCGGGTCTTCGCCGTGGTCGCACTGGCCGTGTTCATGACGAACCTGGACCTGTGGATCGTGAACGTCGCGTTCGACGACCTCACCCACTCCTTCCCCGGCAGCTCGCTGGCCCACGTCAGCTGGGTGCTGAACGCCTACGCGGTCACCCTCGGCGCCCTGCTCGTCGTCGCCGGCCGGGCCGGCGACCGGTACGGCCACCGGCGGGTCTTCCTGGTCGGCACCGCCGTGTTCACCCTGGCGTCGTTGGCCTGTGCGCTCGCGCCCACCCTCGACGTGCTGATCGGCGCGCGCGTCGTGCAGGCCGCCGGTGCGGCCCTGCAGCTCCCGTCGTCGCTGGCGCTGCTGGTGGCCGGCGTGGAGGTCGGCGACCGGGTCCGGGCCACCCGGGCGTGGGCCGCGGTGGGTGGCATCGCCGCGGCGACCGGTCCGGTGCTCGGTGGCCTGCTGGTGGAGGCGAGCTGGCGCTGGGTCTTCCTGGTGAACCTGCCCATCGGCGTCCTGGGCGTGGTGGCCGGACGGCGGGTGCTGCCCCACCCGCAGGCGCACCCGCGCACGGCCCTGCCGGACCCGGTGGCCGCCGTGCTGGCGGTGCTGGGCATCGGCTCGCTCGTCGCCGGACTGCTGCAGGGACCGGCCTGGGGCTGGACGTCGGCCGGCACGCTCACGCTGTTCGCGCTCGCCCTGGTCTCCTCGGCGGTCGTCGTCCGGCGCTGCCTGACCCAGCCCGTGCCGCTGGTGGAGCCGTCGCTGGTACGCGCTCGCGGGTTCGCCCGGGCCAACGCCGCGCTGTTCGTCTTCAGCATCGCGTTCGCGATCATGCTGGTGTCCAACGCCCTGTGGTGCCAGCAGGTCTGGGGCTACGGCCCGCTGCTCACCGGCCTCGCGATGGTGCCCGGCCCCGCTCTGGTGCCGATCACGACGATCGCCTCGCGTCGACTGGTCGAGCGGGTCGGGCCCGGCGCACTGGCGACCGTCGGCAGCCTGCTGTTCGGGCTCGGCTTCGTCTGGCGGGCCACGGTCTCCAGCATCGAGCCGAACTACCTCGTCGACCTGCTGCCGGCCATGGTGATCGGTGGGATCGGCGTCGGCCTCGCGCTCGGCACCCTGATGGCGGCCGGGACGACGTCCCTGCCGACCGCCTCTGCCGCAACGGGTTCGGCGCTGCTGAACGCCTCCCGTCAGGTGGCCTCGGGGGTCGGGGTCGCCGTCCTGGTGACGATCCTGACGTCGTGGAGCCCGCCGTCCGCACCGGACGCCTACCGGGCGTCGTGGTGGGTCGCGGCCGGACTCAGCCTCGCGGCGGCCGTCGGCGCGGCGTTCCTGCACGCCAGCCACCGGAGCGGGCAGGTGGCGGTGCGCGAGGTCCACCTCGCGCGGGCTCGGTAGACCCGCCGGGTGCCGTCGATGCGGAGACCCCCGAGGTCCTGACCACTAGCCTCGCCGTGTGGCCCGGACCCGCTTCGACGACCTGTTCGACGAAGCAGCACCACTGATCGAGCGTCGCGAGCACCAGCGCGACGCACCGCCCGACGAGGGGGGTCGGTGGCCGATCAGCGTGCTCCTCCCGCTCGACGGCGCGGCGACGGCAGCACTGGACGAGCTCACGGGTCAGGCGTTGGCACTGGCCGGTCCCGGTCACTTCGGCACGGGGTTGGCCGGCTGCGCCCACGTGACCGTGCGATCCCTCGAGACCTACCGGCACGACGTCCCGGACGACGATCCCGCGCTCGACCGCTACCGGTCGGCCCTGGATCGCGCGACCGCCCGGAGCCGTCCCGTCGCGCTGCGGCTCACCGGGTTGACGCTGACGTCGCTCACCGTCATGGCCTGCACCGAACCGGTCGACGACGCGGCACCGGCGTTCGCACAGGCCCTGGCCGACGAGCTCGGACCGGACTCCTGGCGCGAAGACGGTTTCCGACGCGACATCTGGTACGCCACGCTCGTGCACTTCGCTGCGGACATCGCCCACCCGGCGGAGCTCGTCGCCTGGGTGCGCGAGCGCCGCCGACTCGACCTGGGCACCACGGTCGCTCGGTGCGCCCAGCTCGCCCGATTCCGGTTCCGCGACGACGTCCTGCCTGCCCGGATGGAGCCGCAGGTCCTGGCCACCGCCGGCCTCAGGAAATCCGGCTGACTCGAGCGGCCGATGCCAGACCGGCGTCCGTATGCCGCCTGGGCATATCCGCTCCGAGCTGACCCGCTTCGCGTCAGCTGAGCGCCTGCTCAAGATCCGCGAGCAGGTCATCGACGTCCTCGATGCCGACCGAGAGCCGGATCAGGTCGTCCGGCACCTCCAGCACGGAGCCGGCCACGCTCGCGTGCGTCATCCGGCCGGGGTGCTCGATCAGCGACTCGACCCCGCCGAGGGACTCGCCCAGGGTGAAGACCTCGGCCCGCTTGCACGCGCCCAGCGCCTCCTCGACGCCACCGCGCAGCCGGAAGCTGACCATCCCCCCGAAGCGCCGCATCTGCTGTGCCGCAACGGCATGGCCCTGGTGCGACTCCAGTCCGGGGTACAGCACGGACGACACCCGCGGGTGCTCGGACAGGAACGCGACGACCCGCTCCGCGTTGTCGCAGTGCCGGTCCATCCGCACCGCGAGGGTCTTCAGCCCTCGCAGGACCAGCCACGCGTCGAACGGGCCCGCGACGGCGCCCATCGAGTTCTGGTGGAAGCCCACCCGCTCGTCCAGGTCCTCGAACCCCGTGGCGGGAGTGGTCGACGTCACCAGCGCTCCGCCGACGACGTCGGAGTGGCCGCCGGCGTACTTGGTCGTGGAGTGCACGACGACATCGGCGCCCAGCGCGAGCGGGCTCTGCAGGTACGGCGTGGCGAACGTGTTGTCCACCACCAGCAGCGCCCCCGCGGCGTGGGCGATCTCGGCGAGCGCAGCGATGTCGGCGATGCCCAGCAGCGGGTTGGTCGGCGTCTCGGCCCACACGACCTTGGTCTGCCCCGGGCGGATCGCGGCGCGGACGGCGTCCAGGTCACCCAGGTGAGCGGGCGTGTGCTCCAGCCCCCACGGCTGCGCGACCTTGGCGAACAACCGGTAGGTGCCGCCGTAGGCGTCGTCCGGCACGACCGCGTGGTCGCCGGGACGGGTGACGGCGCGCAGCAGCGTGTCCTCCGCGGCGAGGCCGCTGGCGAAGGCGAAACCCCGGCTGCCGCGCTCGAGCGCCGCCAGGCAGTCCTCGAGCGCGGTCCGGGTCGGGTTCGCGGAGCGCGAGTACTCGTACCCGCCGCGCAGGCCGCCGACGCCGTCCTGCTTGTACGTCGACACCTGGTAGATCGGCGGGACGACGGCCCCGGTGAGCGGGTCCGGCTCCTGCCCGGCGTGGATGGCGCGGGTGCTGAACCCCTGGCTGCTGGTCGAGTCCGTCACGCTGCGAGGGTATCCGCGGGCACCTCGGCGGGCACCGGCCGGTGCTCGGGGACGGTCAGCCGTGGCAGGAACACCTGCACGAGCGGGCCGATGCCGACCGCGTAGACCGCGGTGGCCAACCCCAGCGTGCCGCCCAGCGCCCAGCCGATCAGCACGACCGCGACCTCGATGCCCGTCCGGATCAGCCGCACCGATCCGCCCGTTCGCCGCACCAGCCCGGTCATGAGCCCGTCCCGCGGTCCGGGACCCAGGCGGGCGCCGATGTAGAGGGCGGTGGCAACGGCGTTGAGCAGCAGCCCCGCGACCACCAGCCCGACCCGCGGCGCCAGGGCGTGCACCTCCGGCAGCACCGCGAGCGCTGCGTCGATGGCCACCCCGATCACCAGGACGTTGCTGACCGTGCCGATGCCCGGCCTCTCGCGCAACGGGATCCAGCCCAGCAGCACGACGGCGCCGACGATGATCGTCCAGGCGCCGATGCTCAGCCCGAAGTGGCGGGCCAGCCCCTGGTGCAGCACGTCCCACGGCATGACGCCGAGGTCGGAGCGGACGAAGAGCGCCATGCTCAGGCCGTAGAGCAGCAGCCCGACGTAGAGCTGGGTCAGGCGGCGGGGAAGCCTGCGGGGCAGGCGGCGGGGGGCGCTCAGCTTCTGGTGCACCTGACGATGGTCGCGGTGATTGGCCTTGAGATCCAGAGCCAATTGGCGCACAGTGGTCTGGTGAACAGTGGTCTGGTGCCGTCCCGTCCACCACGTCGACCACCCCCGAGCCGCCGGATCGGCCCGCGCGAGCTCACCCGCCTGCTCGGCGCCTGGCCGTCGTCCACCGCACCCGCCTACGCGGCGCTGGCCGGCCGGATCCGGCTGGTCATCCTGGACGGCCGGCTGCCGGTCGGCGTCCGGCTACCGCCCGAGCGCGAGCTGGCCCTCACGCTGGGCCTGAGCCGGACGACCGTCAGCGCGGCCTTCGACGTCCTCCGGGAGAGCGGCCACGCCGCCAGCCGGCAGGGCTCGGGCACCTGGACGACCCTGCCGACCGCCGGTGCGCCGGTACCCACGTGGGCTCCGGAGCCGGCTCCGGAGGGCGTGCTCGACCTCGCGCACGCCGCCCCGGGCGCTCCCCCGCACCTGCACGCCGCCTACACCGCTGCGCTGGAGGAGCTGCCCCGGTACCTGCCCGGCACCGGCTACGACTACCGCGGCCTGGTCTCGCTGCGCGAGCGCCTCGCCGAGCGGTTCACCGAGCGGGGACTGGCCACCACGGCCGACCAGGTGCTGGTCACCAGCGGCGCTCTGCAGGCCGTGCGGCTCGGGCTGACGCTGGCCGCGGGCGCCGGCGACCGCGTGCTCGTCGAGCAGCCCGGCTACCCCAACGGCCTGGACGTCGTCACCGACCTGGGGGCACGGCTCGTGCCGGTGCCGGTCGACCCGACCGCTCTCACCTGGGACCTGGACTCCTTGGGCTCCGCGGCCCGGCAGACCTCCCCCACGGCCGCCTACCTCGTGCCGGAGTTCCAGAACCCGACCGGGGCGCTGATGTCCGGCGAGGTCCGCGAGCAGGTCGCCCGAACGCTCGACCGCAGCGGCACCGTCGCGGTGGTCGACGAGACGCTGGTCGAGCTGGCGGTGGACGGGCTCGAGATGCCACCGCCGTTGGCCGTGTTCGCCGGCCGGACGCCGGTCGTCACCGTCGGCTCGGCGAGCAAGATCGCTTGGGGCGGCCTGCGGATGGGCTGGCTGCGCTCGGACGCGGCGACCGTTGCCCGGCTCGCGGCGCTGCGCTCGCGGCAGGACCTGGCCAGCCCGGTCCTCGAGCAGCTGGCCCTGCTGCACCTGCTCGGCGAGCTCGACGACCTCCGCACCTACCGGGTCGACCAGCTGCGCCAGGGCCGCGACGTCCTGACCGGGTTGCTGGCCGCCCACCTGCCGGACTGGCGGGTCGTCCGGCCGGCGGGGGGCCAGGTGCTCTGGTGCGCCCTGCCCGCGCCGTCCGCGAGCGACCTCGCCGCAGCCGCGGCGGACCTCGGGGTGCGGTTGACCCCGGGCTCCCGCTTCGCCGCCGACGGCGGTCTGGAGTCGTGGGTGCGGCTGCCGTTCGCGCTGCCCGTCGACGTCCTGGCGCGCGCCGTACCGCTGGTCGCGCAGGCCTGGGACGTCGTCACGCGGCGGCCGGCCGGCGGCCGGCGTCCCGCCCCGGACGACGACGCCGCCTACGTGGTGTGAGCAAGGTCCGACGGGCTCAGACGCCGAGGAGCGCGAGCGGCACGACCGCAATGCCGTCCCGGCGCCGGTACGCCTCGCTACCCGTCGTGACGACCACGCGATCCACCACGTCGGAACCGAGCTGATCGGCCAGCCACGTGAGGTGGACGACGTCGCGGTCTTCCACGGATGCGGCGAGCTTGACCTCGATCGCGAGCACCCGGTGGTCAGCGCGTTCAACGATGAAGTCGACCTCGTGCACCCCGTTGGCTGTGCGGAGATGGTGCACCGTCGCCTCGGCCGACTGTGCGGCGACCCTGAGGCTGAGCGCGACGAGGGACTCGAACAGAGCCCCCAGGAGCGTTCCGTCGCGAGGGATCGATGGACCGAGTTCGCTTCCGTCCAGCAGCGAACCCTCCGTGGCGCCGAGCAGTCGCGCGGCCAGCGCTGGATCGGCGAGGTGGTGCTTCGGCGACTGCTGCAGGCGGGTGAAGGGATTGCGAGACGGAACCCAACCGGGAACGGGATCCAGGATCCACAGCTGCGTGAGAACGTCGCGATATCCGATGACGGTCGTCTTGGCAGGCTTGTCGCCGTCTCCTGCTGTCGAGGCATCCAGGATCACGCTGTACTTCGCTGTCGTGGACGTCGCCGCGGCGTAGGCGGTCAACCAGGCGCGCAGCGCGCGAGGACGACGAACTGGATGGCCCTGCTCAGGAAAGTCCCGGTCCACGATCCGCGCCAGGTAGCCGTCCAGCTGCGCGCGACGCGCTCGCCCGGCCAGGTGGCGGACACCCGGAAGGCCCGAAGCCAGGATCTCGTCGGTGTAGTCGGCCAGTCCGACGGTGGTGCTGCCCCCGATGTCGGGCTGTGCACCCTCGAGCAGGGCCCCGAGACTGACCGTGGGTGCCTCAACCCGCCGTTCGGCGAAGGTGAGCGGCCTCATCCGGACCTGGACGATGCGCCCGGCCCCCGAATGAGTCGTGGCGCCCTCACCGGGACTCGCGCTCCCGGTGAGGAGATAGCTGCCGGGGGCTGCGCCCCGATCCACGCTCCGGCGCACCATGTCCCACACCTCGGGCAACCGCTGCCACTCGTCCACCAGGACCGGGGACGACTCTCGTTCGAGTCGATCGGGGTCCGCCTGGATGAGTTGCCGTTGGCCCGCATCATCCATGGCGAGAACAGTGCTCGCCCGGCGTCCCGCGGTCGCGGTCTTCCCGACCCCCTTCGGCCCGTCCAGGCTGATCGCAGCGAGGGTGGGCAGGAGCTCGTCGAGCTCGTGGTCCACGGTCCGGGGCAGGTAGGCCATGAGGCAACCCTATCCGGCGCGGAGGGGTTCTACACTACTTATTGCATCCATTCTGCACGACTTATTGCACGCTATCCACACTACCAATTGCACCCCAACTGACCCATGCTGAGGCCCATCACGGCGTATGTCCGCCACCACAGCGGTAGCGGGAACGAACCGTGCTCAGGCGTGGTTGGACGGGATGGAACTAACGAGGAGGTCCCCACCGTGTTCGGTTCGTCGACCAAGACCCGCATGATCACCGCTGACGAGGCCCTGCCGGGTCGCGCCAGCACCCCCTACCCCGTCCCCGAGACCCACGCCGTCCTCGGCACCCCGCTCAAGGGCCCGTGGCCCGAGGGCACTGCGGTGCTGTACATCGCGATGGGGTGTTTCTGGGGCGCCGAGCGGATCTTCTGGCAGACCCCCGGGGTCGTGACCACCGCGGCCGGCTACCAGGGCGGCATCACCCCCAACCCGACGTACGACGAGACCTGCACCGGGCGCACCGGCCACACCGAGGCGGTGCTGGTCGCCTACGACCCCACCCAGGTCTCGACCGCCGAGCTGCTGAAGACGTTCTGGGAGAGCCACGACCCGACCCAGGGGTTCCGGCAGGGCAACGACCGCGGCACCCAGTACCGGTCGGCGATCTACTGGACGACCGACGAGCAGCGCGAGCTGATCGAGCAGTCGAAGGCCGCGTACCAGGAGTCGCTGCGCGCCAAGGGTTTCGGTGACATCACCACCGACATCCGCCCGGTGTCCGAGGCGGGCGAGTTCTACTACGCCGAGGACTACCACCAGCAGTACCTCTACAAGGTGCCGAACGGCTACTGCGGCATCGGTGGCACGGGCGCGGTCTGCCCGATGCCCGGGGCGGGCCCGGCCGCGTAACGGTCGACCGCACCCGCGAAACCAGAGAAGTGGGGCACCTGACGGACGTCGGGTGCCCCACTTCGCTGCACTCGGCCAGCGGCCGGCTGGGTTCAGCTCGCCGGGATGCCGCTCGCGGGCGGGGTGGCGGGCGCCTGCGAGGACTCGGTGACCGCCCCGGACCCGTCGTCCGTGACGTACGACGGGCCGAAGTAGGCCTGGACACCGCCCGCGACCTTCGTCAGACGGCCACCGGCGTAGCCCGAGTGGTCGGTGGCGGAGAACCGCAACGGCACCAGACCCGGCCCGACGAACCCGTTCTTCTCCACGGCCTGCACGACGCCGTCCCGAGTCAGGTCCTTGCCGGCGTTCTGCAACGACTGGACCGCCAGGTAGCCGACCGACATCCCGTAGACGACGTTGCCGTCGAAATCGGCCTTGCCGTTGTTCTGGTCGTTGACCTTCGTGAACAGCTGGATCCACGGGTTGGCGGTGTCGTTGTACATCGGCAGGTAGTTGAGCCCGACCATGCCCTCGAGCAGCGGCGCCGCCTTGCCCAACGCGGCCGCGACGGTCTTGTAGTCGCCTCCGACGTTCGAGACGACCCACTGGGGCTGGAAGGCCAGCTTCGCGGCCGTGCCGACGGTCAGCGCGGTGAAGCCCGGCACGGTCGCCAGCATCACCACCTGGCAGCCGGCCGCCTTGAGCGCGCCGACCTGCGGGGCGACGTTCTGGTTCGTCACCGTGTAGCTCTGCTTGGCCGCCAGCCCGCTCGCGCCGAGCACCGTCTCGACGCCCTTGACGAAGTCGGCGCCGAAGTCGTCGCTCTGGCCGAGCGAGCAGACCTTCTTGCCGGGCAGGCTCGCCTTCACGTAGGTCGCGAGGATCTTGCCCTCGACCGTGTAGTCGGTGTTGAACCCGAAGGTGTTCGGGTACTTCTGCGGCTGGTTCCAGGCGGTGGCGCCCGAGGCGACGAACAGGTCGGGCACCTTGTTCGAGCCCAGGAAGTCCAGCACCGACGTGTGGGTGGGTGTGCCGAGACCGTTGAGCACGCTGAACACCTTGTCCTGCAGCACGAGCTGGCGAACCACCTTCTGCGTGTTCGCCGGGTTGTAACCGTCGTCCAGGTACTTGTAGGTGATCTTGCGGCCGTTGACCCCGCCGGCGGCGTTGACGAAGTCGAAGTACGCCTTGGTCGCGGGCGCGATCTTCGAGTAGCCGCCGGAAGCCGGCCCGGTCAGCGGCATGTGCGTGCCGAGCAGGATCTGCGTGTCGGTGACTCCGGGCACGTCCGCCCGGGCGGCGTCGTCCGCGCCGCCCCCGCTACCGGTGCCGCCTCGACTGCAGGCGACCGCGCTCAGCAGCAGCGTCGCGGACGCGACCGCCAGGACCCTTCGAGATGCGTGGTTCCTCATCGCTCGGACTGCCTTTCGTGGGATGGGATGGGTCGGGGGCTCGACAGCTTCCGGGCACGCTGGACGGCGCGCTCGCTCAGTCCGTGGAGGCCTTGCGGCGCAACGAGGACGACGAGGATCACGACCACGCCGAACAGCAGCTGCGGCAGGGTGCCCTGCCAGCGCTGGGCCTGCTCGGCGGACAGGTCCAGCGCGTCCGTGAGCGACTGCGCCAGGTCGGGCAGCAGCACCAGCAGCGCCGCGCCGACGGCCGCCCCCGACAGCCGGCCCAGTCCGCCGATGACCACGGCGATCAGCAGCGACAACGACAGGGTGAGCGGGTAGGCGCCCGGCGCGGCAATCTGCGTCTGCCAGGCGACCAGCGCCCCACCCGCGCCGGCGGCCACCGAGCTGACGCCGAACACGGTGGCCCGGGCCCGAGCGACGTCCACGCCGGCCAGCGCGGCTGCGGACTCGTCGTCCCGGATCGCGCGCAGCGTCCGCCCCAGCCGGCTGCGGCTCAGGTTCGCCAGCCCGACCGCGACGAGCAGCGCCACCGCCCAGGAGACCCAGACCTGCCACTGCTCCACCGGGACGGCTCGACCACCGATCGCCGGCGGCGGCTCGGCGGCGTACGTCAGCCCCTGGTCGCCACCCAGCAGGCCGTCGAAGAGGCTCGCGACCGACGGGACCGCGATCGCCAGCGCCAGCGTCACCCCCGCCAGGTACGGGCCGCGCAGGCGGGCGGCCGCCACTCCGATGACCAGCCCCACGACCCCGGCCGCCAGGGCCCCGGCCAGGACCGGCACCACCTCGGACAGCCCCACCGCCCAGGTCCGGTCGGCGAGCAGCTGCGAGGTGCCGGTCGCCGCGTACGCCCCGACGGCCATGAAGGCGCCCTGGCCCAGCGACAGCTGGCCGGAGAGGCCGGTCAGCACCGTGAGCCCGGCGGCCGCGCAGAAGTACGCGGCAACGGTCGCGAGCTCGAAGTTGCGGAACGGCCCGAGCAGCAGGCTCAGCGCGAGCACGAGCAGCGCGGCCAGTGCCGCCCACCCCAGGTGGCGCAGCAGGGGGGTCATACCTGCCTCACCGCGGTGGGCGCGAACAGCCCCGACGGCCGCACCAGCAGGACGACGAGCAGCAGGGCCAGCACCACCAGCGGAGTCGCGTCGCTGCTCACGTAGCCGGTGGCGTACGACAGCACCAGGCCGACGACGAGCCCACCGACGAGGGAGCCGACCAGGCTGTCCAGGCCCCCGATCACCGCGGCGGCGAAGGCCGAGACGAACACCAGGTCCATCGCCGAGGGGTTCAGCCCCAGGCCGGTCGGCACCACCAGGACCGCCGCCAGCGCGCCTGCCGACGACGCGAGCATCCAGCCGACCGTGAGCATCCGGGACACCCGCACGCCGAGCAGCCGCGCGACGTCCGGCGCGAAGGCCGAGGCGCGCAGCCGCAGGCCCAGCGCGGTCCGGCCGAGCAGCCAGGCGAGCGAGGCCAGCATCAGCGCGACCGCCACGAACGTGAACACGTCGTACGGCGAGGGCAGCGTGAGTCGGGCGGCGTGGCCCGCCGCCCGGCTGAACGGGACCTGCATCGGCCGGTACTCGTTGCCGAACACCGCGCTCATCAGGGCCTGCAGGATGGTCACCAGGCCGAGTGCGACGATGACGGCGGCCAGGTGGTTGTCGGCCGGCACGAACCGCATCAGCCCACGCTCGACGGCGGCCCCCAGCAGCGCCCCGGCCACCAGCGCGGCGGCGAAGCCCAACCAGTACGACCCGCTCGCCTGCGTGACGGCGTACGCCACGTACGTGGTCAGCACCGCCATGGCGCCCTGCGCGAAGTTCACCGTCCGGGTGGCGCGCCAGATGATCACGAGAGCGGCCGCGAAGGCGGCGAGCACCGCGCCGTTCGTGACGCCGTCGACCGTGAGGAACAGGAAGCGCTCCATCAGTAGCCCAGGTAGGCGTGCCGGGCCCGGTCGTCGCCGGCGAGCTCCTGCGGCGTGGTCGACACCACGACCCGGCCGAGCGAGAGCACGACCGCGCGGTCCGCGATCGACAACGCGCCGCCGACGTTCTGCTCGACGAGCAGGACGCTGATCCCCTGGTCGTCGCGCAGCGTGGCGAGCAGCGCCATGATCGCCGCCGTGGTCTGCGGCGCGAGACCGAGGGACGGCTCGTCCAGCAGCATCAGGGTCGGCCGGGACATCAGCGCGCGGCCGATGCCGAGCATCTGGCGCTCGCCGCCCGACAGCAGGTGCCCGGGGTAGCTGCGCCGGCGGGCCAACGGCTCGAACAGGTCGTAGACGCGGGACAGGTCCTGCCGCTGGGCCTTGCGGTCGTCGCGCCACAGCCCACCCAGGCGCAGGTTCTCGTCCACGGTCAGGTCGGTGATCACTGCGCGGCCCTCGGGCACGTGGGCGATGCCGAGCCGCACCAGGTCCGACACGGCGACCCGGCTCAGGTCGTGCCCGCCGTAGGTGATCTGGCCGGACGATGTGAGGGCGCCACCGGTGAGTGCTCGCAGCAACGTGGTCTTGCCGGCGCCGTTGGCGCCGAGCACCGCGACGACCATCCGTGGCGGGACGTCGAGGTCGAGGTCGCGCAGGACGGGGACAGCCCCGTAGCCGGCGGTCAGGCCGCGCACCTGCAGCGCCGCGGTCATCCGGCCTTCCCCAGGTAGGCCTCGAGGACGGCAGGGTCAGCCCGGACCTGCGCGGGCGGGCCGGCGGCGATGAGCTGACCGAAGTTGAGGACGACGACCCGGTCGCAGACCTGCATCACGAGGTCCACGTGGTGCTCGACGAGCATCACCGAGCACGGGTGCCGGTCGTGCCGGGGCAGACCGCGGACCAGCCCGGCCAGCTCGTCGACGTCCGCGGCACCAAGCCCGCCGGCGGGCTCGTCGAGCAGCAGCAGGCGCGGCCTCGAGACCAGCGCGCGTGCGAGGGCGACCCGCTTGCGAACGGCGTAGGGCAGCGCGCCAGGCCGGGCGTGGGCGACGTCCGCGATGGCGAGCTCGTCGAGCACGGACGTCGCAGCCTCGCGCAGCCGCTGCTCGTCACCTCGACTGCGCCCGCCGCCCAGCAGGGCCGAGGCCCAGCCGGCCCGTGACGTGCGCGTCGCACCCATCATCACGTTCTCCAGGACGTCCAGCCCGCCGAACAGCCCGAGGCCCTGCATGGTGCGCGAGATGCCTTGCCCGGCCAGGCGATGCGGCTGCGGGCGCCACGGAGCGCCGTCCAGGGTCAGGGACCCGCTGGTCGGCCGGACGAACCCGCAGACGACGTTGAACAGCGTCGTCTTCCCCGCACCGTTGGGGCCGATGACCCCGAGCACCTCGCCGGCCGCCAGGTCGAGGCTGACCTGGTCGAGCGCGCGAAGGCCGCCGAAGGTGCGGCCGACGTCGCGCAGGCCGAGGGTCGCCGGGCTCGGTGCCATGCTCACCTCGCTGTCTCGGGTGCGCCACCGGCCTCCGCGCCGGAACGAGGTAAGTGCACTGACGTTGCAGATAGGAAGTCAACGAGCCGGGTGCAATCGTCACCTTTCCGTGACCAACGGCACGGGCGCGAGAGCGCTGCGGGAAGGGTCGACGCATGTCTAGTGCATGTTTCGGCGATCGTGGATACTCCGCACGTGACCTCCGAACAGCCCGCCGCGGGCAGCGTCGACGGCCGGACGGCGCGGGCCGAACGCAGCAAGGCCGCGATCGTGAGCGCCCACCTGCAGCTGATCGAGTCCGGCGACCTGAGCCCCACCGGCGAGCGGATCGCCGAGCGGGCCGGCATCTCCCTGCGCACGTTGTGGACCAACTTCCGCGACCTCGAGGCCCTGTTCGCCGCGACCGGCGCAGTCGTGCTCGAGCGCGAGGAGGCGCAGTCCCAGCCGGTCGACCTGGCGCTGCCCCTGACCGAGCGGATCGACCGGTTCTGCGCGCACCGGGCCGCCGCGCTGGAGACCCTGGCCCCGGCGGCGGCGGCGGCCCGGCTGCGTACGCCGTTCTCGAAACAGCTGCAGCACAACCGGTCCCGGCACATCGACCTGGCCCGGCGTGGGGTGGAGCAGGCTTTCGCACCCGAGCTCGAGGCCGGCGGCACCACGGCGACCAGCCTTCGCGAGGCGTTGGTGGTGGCGATGACGACGGCGACGACCTCGGGCGACTGGCAGATGCTTCGACAGGACTTCGACCTCGACGAGACGGCCGCTCGTCGGGTGATGACCGGCACCGTGACGGCGCTGCTGGTCCGCTGGCTCGGCCAGGCTTCACCGTGACCCGGGCCCGACAGGTAGCACGACCGGTCATACCCGGGTAGCAAGGTCAGCGTGAGCCTGCCGCAGGCTGACATCGAGTTCCTGGCCCTCCGGCTGCACCTGGGCCGCTAGCCGACGTTCAGGTCAGCGACCGGCCGGGGCTGCGAGCTAGTGCAGGCCGTCCAGGAAGGGCCGCGGGTCGGCCCACGCCTCGTCCTCGACGCCGGCGGTCTCCAGCGCGCCGACGGCGAGCGTGCGGCGCACTGCCGCGAAGGTGATGACGTGGCCGATCGTGCCGCCCAGGGTGTGCGTGGTCGGCGGCCCGCAGGTCGTGTCGACGAACGTGTCCGCGAGCCGGCCGTCGCTGATCGCGTCGGCCACCATCGCCCGGTAGTCCCGTCCGGCCACCGCGTGTCGCGCCCGCAGGCCGGGCACGCTGCGGTCGCTCTCGTCCGGCCACCCGCCACCGCGCAGCGCGGACAGCCAGTGCTCCTCCTGCGTCACCATCGCGTTGATCAGCGAGCGCAGGGTCTGCTCGCCGTCGATGGTCTCGACCGACACGCTGATCGGCTGGTCGAGCACGGTGTCGGTGAGCGGCTCGGCCCGCTCGATGATCTCGGTCAACGCGTCGACGTGGTGGTCGACCAGGTGCTGCACGACGTCCATCTGGCTCTCCTGTCGGGTGGCCGGCAGCCGCAGGCCGCCGGGGGGTTGGAAGTGCACGCCGCTCGGGCAAGGCAGCTCGAGCTCGTGGAACGTGCGAGGCGGACGACGGCGCAGCGAGGTCGGCGCGAACCCGTACTCGCGGTTGAAGGCCCGGGTGAACGCCTCGTGCGAGCCGTAGCCCGCCTCGACCGCGACGTCCAGCACCGAGCTGCGGCCGTTGACGAGCCGGTACGCGGCTCGCTCCAGCAGCAGCCGGCGGCGCAACGCGCCCGGGGGCTCACCGGTGGCCGCAGCGACCAGCCGGTCGAAGTGGAACCGGGACAGGTACGCGCGGGACGCGAGCTCGTCCGCGGTCGTGTCGGGCTCGTCCATCGCCTGGGTCACCAGGTCGAGGATCCGGGCCATCACGTCCGTCGTCATGCGCCCAGCGTGGCCCACCCCGGGGGGCCGTGGCTTGATCGGCCTTGCTCAGCCCTGGACGGCTCGGCTCAGTCCTGCTCGTCCAGCCAGGCCAGCAGCATCCCGAGCTCGACGGCATCGGTCTGACGGGCCTCGACGACGGTGAGGTCGAGGCAGTCACCGGCCGCGGCGGGACTGCGCAGGGGAAGCGGGTTCACAACGGAAATGGTGACGCACCGTGGGCAGAGTCCGCCATGCGGACGCTCGTGATTAACCCATTCTGCCTAGTTGTCGTGCAGACGCGTCCATATCGGACGGACGGACGGTCACGCCGTGTCAGCGCGTGCCAGGACGTGTCAGCGCCGTGTGCGCGTGCTGCCAGCGCGACCAGGAATCGTCACGCTCACCAGAGATCAGGAGAACTGACATGACCTACGCCATCGAGGCCACCGGCCTCACCAAGCGATTCGGCACGACGCAGGCCCTCGCCGGGGTGGACCTGGCCGCCCGTGAGGGCAGCGTCCTCGGTGTGCTGGGCCCGAACGGCGCCGGCAAGACCACCGCCGTGCGCATCCTCGCCACCCTGTTGCAGGCCGACTCCGGCAGCGCGCACGTGGACGGCCTGGACGTCGTCCGCGACGCCGCCGCCGTGCGCGCCCGGATCGGCCTGACCGGCCAGTACGCCTCGGTCGACGAGGACCTGACCGGCACCCAGAACCTCGTGATGATCGGCCAGCTGCTGAACCTGAGCGGCCGCGACGCCAAGGCCCGCGCCGTCGAGCTGCTCGAGTGGTTCGACCTGTCCGAGGCCGCCGACCGGATGGCCAAGACGTACAGCGGCGGCATGCGCCGGCGCCTCGACCTGGCCGCGAGCCTGGTCGGCCGCCCGTCCGTCATCTTCCTGGACGAGCCGACCACCGGGCTCGACCCGGCCAAGCGCGAGGAGATGTGGGACGTCGTCCGCAAGGTCGTCGACGAGGGTTCCACCGTGCTGCTCACCACCCAGTACCTGGAGGAGGCGGACGCGCTGGCCGACGAGATCACCGTCATCGACCGCGGCCAGGTCATCGCGCACGACACCCCGGACGGTCTCAAGCACGTGATCGGCGGCCAGCGCCTGCGGATCCGCCCGACGGACCCGAACCGGATCGACGACGTCCGCGCGATCCTCGCGGACCTGACCCGGACCGCTCCCGAGGAGACGGCCCGGCACGAGCTGACCGCCCGGGTGGACGACGACTCCCTGCTGCCGGCGCTGATCGGCCGGATCACCGAGTCCGGCATCACGGTGCACGAGTTCTCGCTGCACCTGCCCACGCTCGACGAGGTCTTCCTCACCCTGACCGGCCGCACCGCGAGCGACGACGACACCACCGACCCCACCGAGGAGGCGGCATGACCACCACCGACCTGACCGGGAGCCGCACCTCCGTGGCCGTCCCGGCGACCATCAGCCCCAGCACGTCCCACACCACGCTGCGGCACATCCGGGTGCTCGCCAAGCGCAGCCTGATCAAGATGGCCCGCACCCCCGAGGCACTCATCGACGTCACCCTGCAGCCGGTGATCTTCCTGGGGATGTTCACCTACATCTTCGGCGGCGCCATCGCCGGCGGCTCGCAGCAGGCCTACTTGCAGTTCCTGCTGCCGGGGCTGTTCGGCCAGACGATCGCGATGGCCAGCGTCGCACTCGGCCAGAACCTCAACTCGGACATCGAGAAGGGCATCTTCGACCGCTTCCGCTCGTTGCCGATCGCCCGCTCGGCCCCGCTGGTCGGCGCCGTCGCCTCGGACATCGTCCGCTACCTGATCCTGTTCGTCGTCATGATGACCACCGGCCTGCTGATGGGCTTCAACGTGACCGGCGGCTGGGTCGCCACCTTCGGCGCTCTCGTGCTGTCGATGGCCTTCGCGCTCTGCTTCGGCTGGATCTCGGTCTTCGTCGGCATGAAGGTCCGCACCCCGGGCGCCGTGCAGGGGATCATGTTCCTGATCGTGCTGCCGCTCTCGTTCGGTAGCAACACGTTCGTGCCAGTCGCGACCATGCCGGACTGGCTGCAGTCCTTCGTCAAGGTCAACCCGATCAGCCACCTCGTCGGCGCCGTCCGCGGCCTGATGCTCGGCGGTCCGGTGCAGACGGACCTGATCTGGACGCTCGGCTGGATGGTCGTCCTGCTCGCGGTGTTCTTCCCGCTGGCGCTGCGCGCCTACCGCAAGCGCACCTGAGCCCCGTGCGACGAGTCCGCCCGGGAACCCGAGGAGGGTTCCCGGGCGGACGTCGCTCCCACGCACCCTGCACGCACCCTGCACGGGCCTGCACGGGCTTGCGTGGGTCCGTGCCACCGCAGGACACTCGCCCCAGGGCGCCGTCGGGGGGCGACGTGCGCGAGAGGCGTCAGGGGCCGGACATGTTCCGCTGCAGGTGGTCGTCGTGACCGGTTCGGTGTCCTTCCAGCACCTCGCGCCCGCACTCCTCGCCCTCGCGACTGCCCTAGCCCGCGCGATCCCCCCGCTCCTGACGTCCGCCCGCGGTCGCGCGGGCCAGCACGCCGCACCCACGACCCTTCGGATCCAGAGCCTGCAGACGCCGGCAGCCTGGCAGGAGGGCGTGGAGGGGGCCTTCTCCGACGAGGCGTTGCGAGAGGACGCCCGCCTCCGGTTCCGGCGGCTGGCCCGGGCAGCGATCGCCGTCGGCGTCCTGCTGGTCGTCTACCTGGTCGTCGCCGTCGTCCAGCGGTTTCCCTGGTGGTCGATCCTGCTGGCGGCCCTGCTCCTCGCACTGCTGGTGCGCCAGCTCCAGCAGGGTCGGAAGGTCTGGGGCGACATCGACCCCAAGAGTCCCAACGCTGCCCTCGGATCGCTGGTGGTCCGCGGGAACCTCGACGACGTCGTCCAGTTCACGCTCTTCGCGCTGCGCGGGATCGGCGCCCGGGTGGTGAACCTGGGCGACGGGCTCGTCGTGGCCGGGACCGGGGTGGCACTCGGTCGCCTCTGGCTGGGAAACCGGCTCCAGATCTCCCTGCTGCCGCACGAGGACGTCGTCCGGGTGACGGTGCGGAGCAGCAAGCTCGACTACCTGACCCGGGACACCACCCGGCGAGACGTCACGCGGTTCCTCGAGCTCTGGGCCGACCCGCCGCACACCGAAGCCCTGGCTTCCGGCACGACCTGAGCACCGGTGTGACGTCAGGCGTCGCCCGCCGACTCGGGTAGCGGAGCCCTCGTGGACCCGCCCAGCAGCAGCTGCGGGTCGAGCCGGGCCCTGGCCTGCTCGCGGTCCAGGACGCGCCCGGACTCGAAGGCGGCCTCGAACGCGTCGCCGCCGAGCTCGGCGACCAGGTGCGCGGTCAACGTCGCGACGGTGGGCTGGGTGAGGTCCGGCGAACCGCGCAGCGCGGCGGACGCGCCGAGCAGCACGGCCGCCTCGTGCGACCGGCCGAGCGCCGCTCCCAGCTCGGCCACCGACGTCCCGGCCGTCGCCATGATCGGCAGGTCCTCGGTCATCGACGCCAGTCGCCACGCCGTCCGCACGTGGCCGGCCGCGACGTCCAGCTGCGCGCGGCGGACGTCGATCAGCGCCAGGAAGGCGTAGGCGTACGAACCGCCGTGCGCCTGGTAGTGGCTCGGCTCGCCCATCCGCGCCAGCGTCTGGGTCAGGCGGGCGTACTCGGCGTCGACCGTCGCCTCGTCCTGCTCCGCCATCGCCACCGCCCCGGACGCGATCGTCGTGAGCAGGTCCCGCATCTCGCCGAGCTCGGCGTACCGGCGGTCCGAGCGGATGGCGTCGACGAACCGCCGGGCCCGCGCGACGTCCCCGGCCCGCAGGCTGATGTCGGCCAGCCGGATGTGCGCCATCAGGTCGTCGGAGCCACCGCCCAGCAGCCGCATGTGTCCCAGCGCCGCCTCGAGGTCCTCGACCGCACCGACGAGGTCGCCGTCGAGCACCCGCAGCTGCCCACTCGAGGAGAGCACCGCCGCCAGCCCCCAGTGGTCGCCGATCTGCTCCCACTCGGCGAGCGCCACGGGCAGGTCCGCGCGCATCATCTCCAGCTCGCCCTCGTTCTCCCCGAACGCGATCCGCACCCCGCGCACCGCTGCCCGCACCCACGCGTCCGGGGACGACAGGGTCGCCTCCATGGCCGCCATGGACGCCTCGCGCTCGCCCCCGATGAACAGCAGCAGCGGGCGCAGCAGGGGCGCGATCTGGTGCTCGGACTCCAGGCCGTCCAACGCGTTCGCGAGGGTGACGAGGCGGCGCTGGGCGTCGGGCGGGTCCGGCTGGTCGCCGGCGCTGGCGAACGCGGTGACGACCCCCATCGCCTCGGCCACCGGGAACATCGTCGTCGACTCGGCGCCGGGCACGGCCATGGCGAACCGCAGCCAGCGGGCGGCGTCCCGCCCGCTCTCGCGCAGCGTCCAGTGCCAGGCCAGCCGGACGGCCAGGTCGACCGAGGCCTGGGCGTCGCCGGAGTCGCCGAGGTACGCCAGCGCGGCGAGCAGGTTGTCCCGCTCGACGTCGAACACGTGCAGTGCGACCAGCTGGTCGCGGGTGCGCAGCCGGGCGTCCGCCACCGCGGTCAGGCGGGCGTAGAACCGGGCGTGCGCCAGCCGGGCCGGGTCCATCTGGTCGTGCAGGCTCAGCTGCTCGGACCCGTACTCCCGCAACGTCTCCAGCATCCGGAACCGGGTGCCCAGCTCGTCCGGCTCGGCGACCAGGATCGACTTGTCGACCAGCGCGTGCAGGACGTCCTGGACGTCGGTCAGCTCGGGCTCGTCGTACCGGTCCGGTCGCAGGTCGATCGGCCGCGGCTCACCTCCGCGCCAGGTCGGGCTGACGGCCCGCACGGCCTGCGCGGTGGCGCCGGAACCGAACAGGGAGAAGTGCTCGGCGACCTCGCGCTCGAGCGGGTCCATCAGGTCCCAGCTCCACTCCACGACCGCCCGCAGCGTGCGGTGCCGGGGCACCGCCGTGCGCTTGCCGCCGGTGAGCAGCCGGAACCGGTCGGTGAGCCGGTCCGCCACCTCGGCGAGGGAGAGCACCCGCAGCCGGGCCGCGGCCAGCTCGATCGCCAGCGGCAGGCCGTCCAGCCGGCGCACGATGCGGACGACGTCCGGCAGCGTGTCGGCGTCGAGCCGCAGTGGTGCCCCGGCGGCCCGCGCGCGGTCCAGCAGCAGCTGGACGGACGGCACCGCGGCGAGCGCCTCGACCTGGGCCGGGCTGAGCAGGGCGAGCGCCTCGTCGCGCGGCGAGCCAGGATCGGGGCTCGCCTCGGGCAGCGCGAGCGGGGTCAGCGGGTAGACCGTCTCGCCGTCGATGCCGAGCGGCTCGCGGCTGGTGGCGATGACCCGGACCCGGGGGCAGTGGCCGAGCAGGTCGGCGACCAGCGACGCGGCGGCCTCGATGACGTGCTCGCAGTTGTCCAGCACGAGCAGGCACTCGGCCGTGGACAGGGTGTCCAGCACCCGGTTGCGCGCCTCCCGGGGCGGCCGCTCGGCTCGGCGCTGCTCGAGCAGGCGGACGTCGCGCACCCCGATGCCGTCCAGCACCGCGAGCGCGATCGAGTCCGGGTCGTTGACCGGTGCCAGCTCGGCGAACCACACGCCGTCGGGGAGCCGGTCCACCAGGGTGGCGGCGACCTCGCTGGCCAACCGGGTCTTGCCGGACCCACCGGCGCCCACCACGGTGACCAGGCGGGTGGAGCCGGACCCGCCGGCCAGCAGCGTCTGCACCCGGCGGGCGTCCTCGTCGCGGCCGACGAAGCTCGTGACCGCGGCGCGCAGGTTGGTGCGTGGTCCCGGCGGGCCGGCGTCCTGGCCGCGGAGCACCTCCAGGTGCTTGGCCTGCAACGCGACCGACGGGTCGCTGCCGAGGGTGTCGGCGAGGAAGCGGCGGGTGCTCTCGTACACGGCGAGCGCCTCGGCGGGGCGGCCCAGGTCGACCAGCACGCCCATCTGCAGCGTGGCGAGGTCCTCGCGCAGCGGGTGCGCGGCGGTCAGCTCCTCCAGCTCGGCGACCACCTCGGCCGCTCGGCCGAGCCGGACGTCCGCCTCCAGCCGGTCCGCCAGGACCTGCAGCCGGAGCTCGGCGAACCGGGCGCGGGTGGACTCCAGGTCGGGGTCGTCGTCCCCGGACATGACCTCGCCGCGCCACAGCGCCAGGGCCTCGCGCAGGGTCACCGCGGCCTCGTCGTCCGCGCCGCGGCGCAGTGCGTCGCGACCGGCGGTCGCGAGGCGGCTGAACCGGACCGCGTCGACGTCCTGCGGCGCCAGCGCCAGCCGGTAGCCGGCCGGGGTCTGCTCGATCAGCCGGCCGTCCCCGAGCGCCCGGCGCAGCCGGGACACCAGGGACTGCAAGGCGTTCACGGGATCAGCGGGGACGTCGTCCGGCCAGACCGCGTCGGTCAGCGCGCGAGGGGAGACGGCGCGGCCGACGTCCAGCACGAGCCGCCCGAGCAGGCGGCGCAGCCGCACCCCGGGGACGACGACGAGGCGCTCGCCGTCGTGGACCTCGAGCGGTCCCAGGTAGCCGATCTGCACGTCCGGCAGTCTGTCAGGCCGGTGCTCGGGTTCTGCGGTCGGAAGGTCTCGGGGCGCGGAAAACGGGAGGCGATCGTCGGTGGTCCCCCGTAGCGTGCTGGCCGTGGCAGTGACGACTGAGCAGACGACGCACGGGTCCAGCGAGGCGTCGGTGGCGACGTCGGTGACCGGGACCTCCACCAGCGCGGCGCGCCGACTGGACTGGCGGCGGTTGCGCGGTCCGCGCGCGTGGCTCGCCCTCGCCGCGGCCGGGCTGGCCGGGGTGGGTCAGGCGCTCGGTGCCGTGGTCGCGGGCCGGCTCGCGGACGGCGCCTCGGCCGCGCTGGTCGGGCTGCTGGCCCTCTGCGTGGTGGGCGCCGCCCTGCTCGACACCGCCGGCCGCACCTGGTGGTCGGTGGCCGTCGACCGGGCCGAGGGCGCGTTGCGCGCCGACCTGCTGGACGCCGTGATGCACCAGCCGCTGGCCGCGCTCACCGAGCAGGCGGTCGGCGAGGTGCTGGACCGGGTGGACGACGACACCCACGAGATCGGCGCGCTGCTGCGGCAGAACGCGTGGGCGGTGATCCGGCTGGTGCTGGGCGCCGGTCCGCTGCTGATCGTGGCCGGCTGGACGTGGTGGCCGGCGTGGCTGCTGCTGCCGGCCAGCGCCGTCGCGGTGTACGTCCTGATCCGTCCGCTGCTGTCCCGGCTGGCCGAGCGCAAGGTCGTCGAGGAGATGGCCTGGACGGACCACGCCGCCGCGATGGAGGAGGGCGTGGCCGCGCGGGACGACCTGCGCACCAGCCTCGGCCAGGCCTACCTGGTGCGGCGCTGCGCCGAGCTGTCGGCGGCGGTGCACGCCCGGTTCCACGAGGTCGTCACGCTCGAGAGCCGGATCAGCCGTCGTTCCGGGCTGCTGCTGCACGGAGTGCTGGCCGGGGTGGCCGTCGTGGGCGTCCTGCTGGTCATCGCGGGCGCCGAGTCCACGGCGACGCTGGTCACCCTGTTCCTGGTCACCACGACGTTCGTCGGCCAGATCGACCAGGTCGCCCGGCACGTGCCGGACCTGCAGGCCGGGGTCGGTGCGCTGGTCCGGCTGCGCGGGTTGCTCGACAGCGAGCCCGAGCCCGAGGGCGGTCGGGCGCTGCCGGACGGCGTGCCGACGCTCGAGCTGCGCGACCTGCACTTCGCCTACGCCGAGGGGACGTTCGCGCTGCGTGAGGTCGACCTGGTCGTCCCCTCGGGCACCACCCTGGCCCTGGTGGGTCGCAGCGGGTCGGGCAAGTCCACCCTGGCGTCGTTGCTGTCCCGGGCCGTCGAGCCCGAGCGCGGCACGGTGCTGCTGGACGGCGTCGACGTCCTCGACCTGGACCTGCAGAAGCTGCGGGCCGCGGTCGGCGTGGTCACCCAGCGGACCGAGATCCTGGCCGGCACCCTGGCCGAGAACATCGCGCTCTTCACCGACCTGCCGCGCCAGCGGATCCGGGACGCCGTGGACGAGCTGGGTCTGACCGCCTGGGTGGACGGGCTGCCGGCCGGCCTGGACACGGTGCTCGGCCCCAGCGGCACCACGCTGTCCGCCGGCGAGCAGCAGCTGGTCGCGTTCGCCCGGCTGCTGGTGCGCGACGTCCGGGTCGTGGTGCTGGACGAGGCGACCGCCCGGATGGATCCGGTCACCGAGGCCCGTGTCGTGGCGGCCTCGCAGCGCCTGCTCGCCGGCCGCACGGGACTCCTGGTCGCGCACCGGCTCACCACGACGGCGCGCGCGGACGACGTCGCCGTGCTCGAGGGTGGCCGGGTCGTCCAGCACGGGCCGCGGGCCCAGCTGGCGGCGGTCCCCGGGCCGTTCCGGCGGCTGCTCGACGCGGCCGAGCACGTGCCCGTGCCCGCGCACGTCGGCGCCCAGCACGCTCCTGGCGCCGCTGTGGGTACCGCGCGACGGACCGGTCTGCCGCCGCCGCCGATCGAGGTCCGCTCCGGCCCCAGCCTCGCGCGGGGCATCTGGAACTCGCTGCTCATCCACCCCCAGTGGGGACTGGTGAGCGTGCTGCTGTTCCTGGTGTCCGTGGTGTGCGGCGCGTACGGCGCGATCACCGGCTGGCTGTGGGGGCACCTGGTCGTCGCACTGCAGAACGGCGAGCGGCCCACCACGATGCTGGCGGCGCTGGTGGTCTCGCTGCTGCTCGCCCCGCTGCTGCTGGCCGAGGCCATCGGCCGCTACCCGCGCTGGTGGATCTCGGTCATGCTGCGCGCCCGGGCCACCGTGCTGCTCGGCCAGACGGAGCAGCGGCGGCTGCCGCCCACCCCGCCGGGCGAGGTGGTCGCCCGGGCGATGGACGCCGACCGGTTCGCCCGGTACGGCGACCGCTGGGTCGACTTCGTGAACGGGCTCGCGATCGTCGTGATCACGGCCCTGGCCAGCTGGAGCCTGCTGGCCGGCGCGCTGCTGCTCGCCGTGATGGTGGCCTCCGCGGCCGTCTCGGCGCTCGGCTCACCCGTGGCTGGTCGCTCGGCGGCGGCCGCGTCCGCCGCCCGCGCCCGGTTCGGCCGGTCGCTGGTCTCCGCGCTCGACTCGATCCGCACGGTGAAGCTCGCCGCCGCGACGCCGGCCGTGCACACCCACCTGCGGCACGTGGACGACGGCCGGGTGGACGCCGCCGTCCACGAGCACCGGATCCAGGCGCTGCTGGCCGGCGTCCCCGTGGTGCTGGTGCAGATGGGCGTGGTCGTGGCCTGGGGTGTGCACGTGGCCGGCGGGTGGGGGCTGGCGACCGCGCTGCTGGTGTCCGGGGCCGTCATGGGCTTCGACTGGTTCGGTCGGGTGGCCGGCGCGGTGATCACCGAGGCGCCGGGCACCCGGGCCTGGCAGCGCGCGACGACCCGGTTCGCCGACGGCCGGGACCTCATGGACCTGCCCGCAGGACTGGACCTGGTCACCGGCCAGGCGCCCGCGGTCGAGCACGGCGACCGGCAGCGGTTGCAGGACCTCGAGCTGGTCGGGTTCACCGCCGTGCACGACGACGGCACGCTGGGGGTCAGCGACGTCGACCTCGTGGTCCAGCGGGGTGAGCTGGTGCTGCTCCTCGGTCAGATCGGCTCGGGCAAGTCGAGCCTGCTCGCCGCGCTGGCCGGGTTGGTCACCTACCGGGGGGCGCTGCGCTGGAACGGCGCGCCGGTCGAGGACCCGCAGGCCTTCCTGCGACCGCACCAGGTCGCCTACGTGGCGCAGGTGCCGCGCGTCCTGTCGGGCACGTTCGCGGACAACATCCGGCTCGACCACGACCGTGACGTCGAGCGGTCCATCGCGGACGCCCGGCTCGGGCCGGACGTCGAGGACGCCGGTGGGGCGGAGTCCCTGGTCGGGCACCGCGGGGTCCGGTTGTCCGGCGGGCAGGTGCAGCGACTCGCGCTGGCCCGGGCGCTCGCGGCGGACGCCGAGCTGCTGGTCGCGGACGACGTCTCGTCCGCGCTGGACGCCACCACCGAGGTGGAGCTGTGGGAGTCGTTGCGCGGCCGAGGCAGCACGGTGGTCGGGTCCACGACCAAGCGGGCCGCGCTCGCGCGGGCCGACCGAGTCGTCGTCCTGGTCGACGGCGGGGTCGCGGCGTCCGGGCCCTGGCGGGACCTCGAGGGCACCTGGGCCCACCTGGCCGGGTGACCTACTCGGCCAGGAAGCCCAACAGGTCGGCCCGGGTCAGCACCCCGGCCGGCTTGCCGTCCTCGACCACCATCACGGCGTCCGCGTTCTCCAGCTCGTGCCGCGCGGTGGACACCGGCTCGCCCGCCCCGACCAGCGGCAGCGGCTTGCCCATGTGCTGGGCGACGCTGTCGGCCAGGTGGGCGCGTCCGGTGAACAGGGCGTCCAGCAGGTCGCGCTCGCTCACGCTGCCCGCCACCTCACCGGCCATGACCGGCGGCTCCGCACCGACCACCGGCATCTGCGAGACGCCGTACTCGCGCAGGATCTGCACGGCGTCCCGGATCGTCTCGCTCGGGTGGGTGTGCACGAGCGCGGGCAGGTCCCCGGCCTTGGCGTGCAGGACCTCGCCCACCGTGGTCTCGTCGTGGTCCTGGACAAAGCCGTACGAGGCCATCCAGTCGTCGTTGAAGATCTTCGACAGGTAGCCGCGGCCGCTGTCCGGCAGGAGCACCACGACGACGTCGTCCGGGCCCAGGTCACGGGCCACCTCGAGCGCGGCCACCACGGCCATCCCGCAGGAGCCGCCGACGAGCAGTCCCTCCTCGCGGGCCAGCCGACGGGTCATGTCGAACGAGTCGGCATCGCTGACGGCGACGATCTCGTCCGGGACGCTCGGGTCGTAGGCGCTCGGCCAGAAGTCCTCGCCGACCCCCTCGACCAGGTACGGGCGGCCGGTGCCGCCGGAGTAGACCGACCCCTCGGGGTCGGCGCCGATCACCCGGACCCGGCCCTCGCTGGCGTCCTTCAGGTACTGCCCGGTGCCGCTGATCGTGCCGCCGGTGCCGACGCCGGCCACGAAGTGGGTGACCCGGCCGTCGGTGTCCCGCCAGACCTCCGGGCCGGTGGTCAGGTAGTGGCTGCGCGGACCCTCCGGGTTCGAGTACTGGTCCGGCTTCCAGGCGCCCTCGGTCTCGCGGACCAGCCGGTCGCTGGTCTGGTAGTAGCTGTCCGGGTGGTCCGGCGGGACGGCGGTCGGGCACACGACGACGTCCGCGCCGTACGCCTTGAGGACGTTGCGCTTGTCCTCGCTGACCTTGTCGGGGCAGACGAAGATGCAGTGGTACCCCTTGCGCTGGGCGATCAGCGCGAGCCCGACGCCGGTGTTGCCGCTCGTCGGCTCGACGATGGTCCCGCCCGGCTTGAGCGCGCCCGACTCCTCGGCCGCCTCGATCATCCGCAGGGCGATCCGGTCCTTCACGCTCCCGCCCGGGTTCATGTACTCGACCTTGGCCAGCACCGTGGCGGCGATGCCGTCGGTGACCGAGGTGAGCTTGACGAGGGGCGTGTCGCCCACGAGGTCGGCGATGTGCTCTGCGTACTTCACCCCGGCATCGTCTCAGATCCCGGACGCGCACCCGCGGGTGGTCGCGGCGCAACGCCACTACGCACCTATTGGAGTAACGGCCCGCAGTGACAACGACGCCCACCCCACGAGGTTTGGGACTGCGTGCCGCTACTCCATTCCTTTCGTAGCTGCGTTGCGCCGCGACAACCTTGGGGGACCGGTGTCGGAGGTGGCAGGGTCAGGTAGGGACGAGGTGTCGGGGTGCGGCCATAGGGTCGCCCCATGGCATCGGACCCCGCGGTACAGCTCGCCCCGAACGTGTGGCGGCTGCGCCTGATCAGCGACCTGGTGAACGGATTCGCGTTCCGGGACGACGACGGGCAGGTCACGCTCGTCGACTGCGGCATGAAGCGCTCACCCAGGACGATGTCGGCCGCCCTCGCCCGCATCGGCATCGCGTCCGATGACGTCACCCGGATCCTGCTGACCCACGCGCACACCGACCACGCGGGTGGCGTGGCCGAGATGGCCCGGCGCACCGACAGCCCGGTGAGCGTGCACACGGACGACGCCGAGGCAGTCCGCACCGGGATCGCGCCCCCGCTGGACCAGTCCCTGCGGATGGGGCGTTTCCTGCGGCGGATCATGAAAACGGGCAAGCCGGCGTTCGAGCCGGTCCCGGTCACCGACGAGCTCCACGACGACCAGCTGCTGCCGGTCGCCGGAGGCCTGCGGGTCGTGCACACCCCGGGTCACTCCCCCGGCCACGTCTCGTTCCTGCACGAGCCGACGGGCGTGCTGGTCACCGGTGACGCGTTGTTCAACTGGCGGGGCATCGGCTGGTCGATCCCGTTCTTCTGCACCGACTTCCGAATGAGCCAGCGGACAGCGCAGCGCCTCACCGAGCTGGACTTCTCGGTGGCGGCGTTCACCCACGGCAAGCACGTCAGCGCGGGCGCCCGGGCCTACGTCGGCGACTTCCTGACCGCGCACCAGGTCGACTGAGCCGGGCGCGCCCACCACCTGGGGATGACTCCGGTGTGCCGCAGGCGTTCCAGGTACCGTGCAGGGGTAGGCGAGCGAACGGGAGGGCAACCGCATGGGTCGGGCTCGACGCGCGCGCAAGGTGGCGGCGGCCGCCGCCTACGGCGGCGGTGGGCTGACGGTGCTCGGCGGCGTCGGGGTGGCGCTCATGGCCACCGAGATGAAGCTGGCCCGACGCAGCATCGGTACGCCGTTCGGCGCCGAGGGACCCAAGGCGGACGGCGTGTACGGCGCCGGCGTGGGCGACCCGGTCGAGCTCGTCGTCCTCGGTGACTCCTCGGCGGCCGGCCTGGGTGCCGACCTGCCGGAGCAGACGCCCGGCGCCGTGGTGGCCCGCGGCCTGTCGGCAGTGGCCGGCAAGGCGGTCCGGCTGACGACGGTGGCCCAGGTCGGTGCCGTGTCCGGGGACCTCAGCGGGCAGCTCGACCGCCTGCTCGAGCAGGTACCCGCCCCGGACATCGCGATCATCATGGTCGGGGCGAACGACGTCACGCACCGGATCAAGCCCGCCGCCGCCGTCCGGGACCTGGCCAAGGCGGTGGAGCGGCTGCGCGCGGTCGGCGGCGAGGTCGTCGTCGGCACGTGCCCCGACCTCGGCACCATCGAGCCCGTCCCGCAGCCGCTGCGCCTGATCGCGCGCCGGCTGAGCCGGGACCTCGCCGCCGCGCAGACGGTCGCCGCCGTCGAGGCGGGCGCGCGCAGCGTGTCGCTGGGCGACCTGCTCGGCGAGGAGTTCCGCCGGGTCCCGCACGAGATGTTCAGCGCCGACCGGTTCCACCCGTCGTCCGCGGGCTACGCGGCGGCCGCCGCCGCCGTGCTGCCGTCAGCCTGCGCGGCACTGGGTCTGTGGCCGGACGGCGGTGCCGAGCGCCCACCGGACGCCCGGCGCGGCGAGGGTGTCGGCCCGATCGCCGTCGCCGCGGTCGCCGCGGCAGCGGACCCGGGCACCGAGGTCAGCGCCACCCAGGTCGGCGGCCAGCAACGCGGCCCGCGCGGCCGCTGGGCGGTGCTGCTGCGCCGTCGCCAGGAGCCCGTCGTCCCCACCGAGGAGACCAACGTCACCGCGACCGATCCGCCTACCGCCGAGTAGCATCGATGGTCGGCGGTGCCGCCCACGGCAGCCCGGCCGACTCCGATCGCGCGCTCGACGACGAGCGCCCCGACGACTGAGCAGGAGCCCGTCATGACCGAGGCCGTCATCGTCTCGACCGCCCGCAGCCCGATCGGCCGCGCGTTCAAGGGGTCGCTGAAGGACGTGCGACCCGACGACCTGTCCGCGACGATCGTCCGGGCGGTGCTCGACAAGATCCCGGCCCTCGACCCGGCGACCATCGACGACCTCTACCTCGGGTGCGCCGAGCCGTCCGACGAGCAGGGCTTCAACATGGCCCGCGTCGTCGCCGTGCTGGCCGGCCTGGACGGCCTGCCCGGCTCCACCGTGAACCGGTTCTGCGCCTCGAGCGTGCAGACCACCCGGATGGCGTTCCACGCGATCAAGGCGGGCGAGGGACACACGTTCATCAGCGCCGGGGTCGAGTGCGTGAGCCGCTACAAGAAGTTCGCCGGTGCGGGCGGCGGCGAGGCCGACACCAAGAACCCCGCCTTCGCCGAGGCCGAGGCTCGCAGCATCGCCACCGCGACGTCCAACGCCACCTGGAGCGACCCGCGCGAGCAGGGCCTGCTCCCGGACGTCTACCTGTCGATGGGTCAGACCGCCGAGAACGTCGCGACCTGGCGCGGGGTCAGCCGCGCCGAGCAGGACGCCTGGGGCGTGGAGAGCCAGAACCGCGCCGAGAAGGCCATCGCCGACGGGTTCTTCGCCCGCGAGATCACCCCCGTGACCACGCCGCGCGGCACGGTCGTCTCGGCGGACGACGGCCCGCGCGCGGGCGTCACGGTCGAGGGCGTGTCCGGGCTGCAGCCGGTCTTCCGCGAGCAGGGCACCATCACGGCCGGCAACTGCTGCCCGCTCAACGACGGCGCGGCCGCGCTCGTGGTGATGAGCGACGTCCGGGCCCGCGAGCTCGGGCTCGAGCCGATCGCCCGGGTGCTGTCCACCGGGGTCACGGCGCTGTCCCCCGAGATCATGGGCCTCGGTCCGGTCGAGGCGTCCCGCCAGGCGCTGTCCCGCGCTGGGCTGACCATCGACGACATCGACCTCGTCGAGATCAACGAGGCCTTCGCCGCCCAGGTGCTGCCGAGCGCGGCCGACCTCGGCATCGACCTGGACAAGCTCAACGTGCACGGCGGCGCCATCGCGCTCGGCCACCCCTTCGGCGCCACCGGCGCGCGGATCACCACGACACTGCTCAACGGCCTGCAGTCCCGGGACAAGACCCTCGGGCTGGAGACGATGTGCGTCGGCGGCGGTCAGGGCATGGCGATCGTCTACGAGCGCCTGAGCTGATCGCGGCGCCATGAGCTTCCTGCGGCGCAAGCAGCCGGACGGCGGCCGCGACGAGCACAGCGCCATCGCGGCCTTCTGGCAGTGGTGGACCGAGAGCGGGGCGGCGCTGACCGCGGAGGCCATCGCAGGCCGGGACCCGGACGCGATGGTCGGCGCGCTCAGCGAGCGGGTGGACGCCATCGACCCGGGACTGGCCTGGGAGCTCGGCCCCGGATCGGACAGCTCGCACGTCCTGGTGGTGACCAGCGAGGGCAACCCTGACCTGCGGCCGCTGTCGCGGCGCTGGCGGATGGCCGCGCCGGCCGCCGACCCCGTGTGGGCGTACTCGGACGTGCGGCTGCCGGCCCCCGACGTCCAGGACGTCGTGCTGCGCATCGGGGAGGTCGACCTGGACGCGGGCTCGGCGTCCGCCGACGTGCGGGTCAGCGGCACGCAGATCGACGTCGTTGTGCACCACCCGCGGTTTCCCGAGCTGCCGGAGGACGCGCAGCGCACCGCGACCTTCCTGCTGCTGGACGCGGTGCTCGGCGAGGCGGACGTGGAGACGTGGGTCGGCCAGATCGCCGCCAGCGAGCTGCCCGCCCTGGACCCGGTGCCCCTGGTCGCGCTCCGCGCGGTCGTCGCGGACGTGCAGGCGCAGAACACCGGCCCGGACGGCGAGCCGCACTGGGTCATGCTCAACGGGACGACCCCGGACGGCGGGGCCATCCTGGCCAGCGCGCAGGTACCGCTGCGGGCGTCCACCGCGCCGCACCTGGACACCTACGTGCCGGTGGTGGTGCCGTTCGGGGACCACACCGAGCAGGGCCTGCCCGGGCCAGCCTCGCTCGTCGCACTCCGCGACCTCGAGGACCACCTGACCGTGCTGCTCGGCGAGAGCGGTCGCGTCGTGGCGCACCAGTCGCACGACGGCGTGCGCATCCTGCACCTGTACGTCGACGGGACGACGCCGGCGGCCGAGCAGGTCCGGGCCGGCGTGGTGGGCTGGGACCAGGGTGAGGTCGAGGTCGGCGTCCAGCTCGATCCCGGCTGGACCAGCGTCGCCCACCTGCGCACCTAGCCCGCACCATTCGCGCTAGGTGTGGTTCTGCGGGCCGTATTGCCACGTCTAGCGCGAATCGTGCGTGGTTGGGGCGGGTCAGAGGGCGCGGCGCAGGGCGACCAGGACGTCGACCGCTTGGCGCAGCTCGGGCTCCCGGCCCTCGTCGAGGACGTCGTTCACGGTGACGACGAGCTGGTCGGCCAACCCGTGCGGTGCCAGCTCGGGGAGCGGACGGCGCGGGCGGCCCACCCCGTCGGCGGCCAGGTCCGCGAGGGTCTGGGCGGCCGCGTGGACCAGCTCGGCCGGGGTCGGCCCGGACGACGACGGACGCTCCAGCCGGTCCAGCGGCATCGCGCGCAGCCGTCCGTCGACCCGGCCCAGCTCACGCTCCAGGTCCCGGCCCAGCCCCCGCCGCGGGTCCGCGTCCGAGTCAGTCACGGGGGTGAGCCTGCCACGAGTCGCCGCACCCGGGCCGACGCCTCGGACGCACCAACGGCCCGTCACTCGTTCGTGACGGGCCGCCAGGCAACTCGGTGGGTCAGTCCCCGCGCAGGATGGCGAGGATCCGCAGGATCTCGATGTAGAGCCAGACCAGCGTGACGATGAGACCGAAGGCGCCGTACCAGGCGAACTTCGCCGGGGCACCCTGCTCGACGCCGGCCCGGATGAACTCGAAGTCCATGACCAGCGAGTAGGACGCCAGGATGACGGCGAAGGCGCCGATCGCCAGGCCGAGGCCGCCGCTGCGCAGGTCGGAGCCGCCGCCGAAGGCCGAGAACATCAGGTTCACGAGACCGAAGACGATGTACCCGCCGATGGCGACGAAGAAGATCTTGTTCAGCTTCGGGGACGTGCGCAGCTTCCCGCTGCGGAACCCGACGAGCACCACCGCGAACACGCCGAGGGTGGCCAGCACGGCCTGCCCCACGATGCCCGGGTAGGCCTCGTTGAAGTACATGCTGATCCCGCCGAGAAACGCGCCCTCGAACAGGCCGTAGGCGATGATCAGCGCCGGGCTCGGGCTCTTCTTGAACGAGTTCACCAGGCCGAGGACGAGGCCACCGATCAGACCCGGCCACATCAGGACCGGCGCCTGCCAGCCGACCGCGGCACCGACCAGCACCGCGACGAACACGATCGCGGTCTTCACCACGACGTCGTCGTAGGTCATGCGGCCGGTGTCGACCGTGGTGGCGGCCGGCGAGGAGTACATGGTCTGCAGCTCGTCGGCGGACGGGGTCGAGTACGCCGGCGGCACCGATGCGGTCGTCGAGCCCGTCTTGGTCGCGCCGGACGGACCGAACGTCGCGTAGCCGCGGTCGTCCTTCATCCGTTCGAACACCGGGTTGCTCATCGTCGTCCTCCTCGGTCCGCAGCCGGACCATCGCGGCGTCCCGTGACACGGGCCGTCATGCACATAATGCCCCGCGAGCCTGGGAAGTTCCCGAAAGTCCGGCGAGAACGGGGGCCAATTTCTGCGAGGTGCCCCCGACGGGGTTCGAACCCGTACTGGAACGCTTTTAAGGCGCCTGCCTCTGCCGGTTGGGCTACGGGGGCGAGGGCCAGCCTGCCAGAACTACCGGTAGTTCTGCCGCGGGTGCAGGGCGTGCGCGCCGGCCACCCGGTCGAGGAACAGGGCACCGTCCGTGTGGTCGATCTCGTGCTGCAGCGCCACCGCCTCGAACGCGTCGGTGGTCACCGTGACGACCTCGCCGGTGACCGGCAGCAACCCCCGCACCACAAGGCGCCGGGCCCGCTTCACGTCGCCGGTCAGGTCCGGCACCGACAGGCAGCCCTCCCGACCGCGCTCCCACCGGCTCCCCTCCAGCACCACCGCGTTGCACAGGACGAACGCCCCGTGGCAGGTCCGGGTCTTGGGGTGGCCGGACACGTCCACGCTGAACACCCGCCAGGCCACCCCGACCTGCTGGGCGGCCAGCCCGACGCACCCGGGCGAGACGGCCTGGGTGGCCAGCAGGTCGGCGGCGAGCTGCACGACCTCAGGGTCGGCGGGGTCGACGTCCGTGCCCGGCTCGGCCAGCACCCGCCCGGGAGCCCGGACGACGTCCCGCACCGCACCGGGGGGCAGCGCCGGTAGGCGCCACCCGGCCGAGGCCTCGCTCACAGCTCGTCGGTCTCGAGCGGCCGCAGCGACACGTCCACCCCGAGCTCGTCGGCGGTGCTGCGCAGCGCGGACTGGACGAGCTCGACGTCCACGTCGGCGGGCAGCGTGACCTCGGCGACGAGCACGTACAGGTCACCCGACAGCCTCGTGGTCAGGTCGGTGACGTTCCCCCGGGCCCCGGCCACCACCCCGGTCAGCGCGCCGACGATGCCGGGCCGGTCCGCGCCGTGCACGCTGAGCACGTACGGCCGCCCGGCCGCCCTCGCGGCGTGCAGCTCGAGGTCGGGCACGTCCCGGACGTCGACGGTGAGCCGTCCGTCGGCGGACAGCCCCGCCAGGGCGTCCCGGACGGCGGGCGCGCCCGCGCCGGTGCGCACCAGCAGCAGCATCGCGAAGTGGCCGCGCAGCAACGTCATGGTCGAGTCCTCGAGGTTGCCCCCGAGCTCGGCCAGCGCGGCGGTGGTGTCGGCGACGATGCCGGGACGGTCGTGCCCGAGCACGGTGACGGCGAGCAGGCTCATGGGCTCATCCTGCCCTGGCTACCCGGTCAGCGTCCGCACCCGGGCCAGGACGTCGTCCAGCATCGGTTCGGTGAGCCGGCCGGTGAAGGTGTTCTGCTGGCTCACGTGGTAGCTGGCGAGCAGCGGGACGACGCGCCCGTCCGGGGTGACCAGCGGCACCTGCACGCCGTGGCCGAACCGCGGCGCCGGCCGCGCCACCGCCCAGCCGGTCCGCCGGGCCGCCGCCAGGAACGCCTCGAAGCCGATCGCGCCGAGCGCCAGCACCGCGCGCAGGGTCGGCAGCGCGAGCCGGACGTCGGCGTCCAACCACGGCGCACAGGTGGCCCGCTCCTCGCCGGTCGGTTTGTTGCCCGGCGGTGCGCAGCGCACCGCAGCGACGATGCGCGCGCCGTCCAGCTGCTGCCCGTCGCCGGCGTGCCGCGACCACGGCACCTTCGCGTAGCCGGCCCGGTGCAGCGCCGCGTAGATCCAGTCGCCGCTGCGGTCACCGGTGAACATCCGGCCGGTGCGGTTGGTTCCGTTCGCAGCCGGCGCCAGCCCGACCACCAGCAGCCGCGGGGCGGGGTCGCCGAAGCCGGGACCGGGCCGGCCCCAGTACGGCTGGTCGGCGAACGCGGCCCGGCGGCCGTCCCGGGCCACGTCCTCGCGCCACTCGACGAGGCGCGGGCAGGCCCGGCACACGCTGATCCGGGCGTCGAGCGTGCCGACGTCCCGGGCCGACCCGGCCAGCCGGACGACGTCCGCCGACTGCGCCGCCCGAGGCGTGCGTGCGGTCGCCGGATCGCCCGGCCAGCCGGTGCCGGGCGGGACGGGCGAGGCGAACTCCCGCCCGGTCACCGGGTGCGGGTCGCGCGAGGTCGTCACCCGCCCATCCTGGCGACGTTTCCGCCACTCAGGCCGGTTTCCGGACGTCGAAACCGGGGCGGGTGGCGGAAAGCGGGCTGGGTGGCGGAAGCGAGGGGTACGGGTGGCGGAACGTGCGGGTCAGGCGAGCGAGAAGGCGATGCCGTCCAGGATGTCGCGCTCGCTGGCCTGCACGTGGGTGACGCCGGACTCGGCCACCACCCGGTCGATCACCTCGCGCCAGACCAGCGCACCGGCGCCGATGACGTCCACCCGGCCGGGGTGCAGGTACGGCCGGGCCGCGCGCTGCTCGCGGGTCTGGTGGAGCAGCCGGTCGCAGGCCTCGCGCACGGCGTCCACCGGCATCTTCGCGCGGTGGATCCGCTCGGGGTCGTAGCGGTTCAGTCCGAGCACCTCGGCGGTCACCGTGGTGACCGAGCCGGCCAGCCCCACGACCGTCCGGATCCCTGGCAGCGCCACGACCTCGGCCACTCGGTCCAGCGCGGCCCGGACGTCGGCCCGAGCCGCCTCGACCTCGGTGGACGTCGGCGGGTCGGTGTGCAGGTGCCGCTCGGTCAGCCGGACGCACCCCACGTCGACGGACAGCGCGGCCTCGACGCCCGTCTCGCCGCGTACCAGCTCGGTGGAGCCACCGCCGATGTCCACCACCAGGAACGGCCCCGGCACCGCGTCGGCGAGCAGCTCGAAGGTCGCCCCCTCGAACGACAGCTGCGCCTCCTCCGAACCGGGCACCACCTCGGGCTCGACGCCGAGCAGCTCGCGGACGCCGTCGATGAACTCCGCGCGGTTGCTCGCGTCCCGGGTCGCGGACGTCGCCACGAACCGCAGCCGCTCGACGCCCAGCTCACGGCACCGGGTCGCGTACTCCGCCGTCACCGCCAGCGTGCGTTCGAGCGCCTCGGGGGCGAACTGGCCGGTGCGGTCCACGCCCTGCCCGAGCCGGACGATGCGCATCTCCCGCTCCACCTCGGTCAACGAGCCCGCGCCCGGGTCGACGTCCGCGACCAGCAGCCGCAACGAGTTGGTGCCGCAGTCGAACGCCGCCACCCGCGTCATGTCTCCCCCTCGATCGAGCCATCTGGTGGGTCGCCAGCCGTGCACGACCCGCGAGACCACCACTGCGGCAACGCCTCCAGCGCCTCGTCGCCGAACGGGTTGACCCCTGGTCCAGCCGCCAGCGCGTGCCCGACGAGCACGTGCAGGCACTTGACCCGGGTCGGCATCCCGCCCGCGCTGGTGCCCGCGATCTCGGGGACGTCGCCGAGCAGGGCGCGCCGGCGCAGGTAGTCCTCGTGCGCGGCCCGGTAGCGGGCGGCGAGCTCGGGGTCGTCGTCCAGCCGGGCGGTCATCTCAGCCATCAGGCCGGACGACTCGAGCGTGCTGATCGCCCCGGTCAACCGCGGGCAGGTCAGGTAGAACGTGGTGGGGAACGGCGTGCCGTCGTCCAGCCGGGGCGCGGTCTCGACCGCGTCCGGGTTCCCGCACGGGCAGCGGTGCGCGACGGCCACGACTCCGCGCGGACGACGGCCGAGCTGGGCCTCGACGGCCGCCAGGTCGGCGGCCCGTACCTCGGTCATGGCTGGGTCTGGGACTGCCCGCCGGCGATCTGCGCCGAGCGCCACACGTCGTCGAACCAGGAGCGGTCGCTGCGCGCCGTCTTGGCGGCGGCCTTGACCGGTGAGGCCTTCGCCGGGTCTGTCGCGGGCCGCGGGTCGATCACGGTGTACGCCTTCTCGCCGGGCATGACGAACTTCAGCCGGTCCCGGGCCTGCGCCTTCACGTACGCCGGGTCGTTCCAGGCGGCCCGCTCCTTCTGCAGGTCACCGACCTGGGCCTGCTGCTCGGCCACGCTCGAGCGCAGCGTGTCGATCTGCTGCTGCTGGGCGAGGTAGGACCGCAGCGCCGGCGCGAGCAGCACCGCGAGCACGGCCAGTACACCGCCCAGGACGACGAGCCGCAGCGTGCGGCTCGGCCGGGGCGCGGTGGCCACCGGCCGCCGGCGGGCCGAGACCGCCGGGGCCGGGCGGACGCCGGTGCGTCCCCCGCTGCGTTCGCCGGTGCCGGGCCGGGCACCGGCGCGCGTGGTGCCCGGGCTGCCCGGACGACGACCTGCTGCCATCGGTCGGTCAGCCCCCGAACCGGGGGAAGGCCTGCCGGCCGGCGTAGCGGGCGGCGTCGTCCAGCTCCTCCTCGATGCGGAGCAGCTGGTTGTACTTGGCGACCCGCTCGGAGCGGGCCGGTGCGCCGGTCTTGATCTGGCCGCAGTTGGTGGCGACGGCCAGGTCGGCGATCGTCGTGTCCTCGGTCTCGCCCGAGCGGTGGCTCATCATGCAGCGGAACCCGTTGCGGTGGGCCAGGTCCACGGCGTCCAGCGTCTCGGTGAGCGAGCCGATCTGGTTGACCTTGACGAGCAGCGCGTTGGCGCTGTCGTCGTCGATGCCGCGCTGCAGCCGCGTGGGGTTGGTGACGAACAGGTCGTCCCCGACGATCTGCACGCGGTCGCCGATCGCCCGGGTGAGGTGCGCCCAGCCGGCCCAGTCGTCCTCGGACAGCGGGTCCTCGATCGAGACCAGCTTGTAGTCGCTGAGCAGGCCCTCGTAGAAGCCGGTCATCCACTCCGCGGAGCGCTCGGCGCGCTCGAAGTGGTACGAGCCGTCCCGGTAGAACTCGGTGGCCGCGACGTCCAGCGCGAGGGCGATGTCCGTGCCCAGGGTGAAGCCGGCCTGCTCGATCGCGGTGCCGATCAGGTCCAGCGCCGCGGTCGTCTGCGGCAGGTCCGGCGCGAAGCCGCCCTCGTCGCCGAGGCCGGTGGCCAGGCCCTGCTTCTTCAGCACGCTCTTGAGCGAGTGGTAGGTCTCGGCGCCCCAGCGCAGCGCCTCGCCGAAGGTCTCGGCGCCGATCGGGGCGATCATGAACTCCTGCACGTCCACGCCGCTGTCGGCGTGCGCGCCGCCGTTGATGATGTTCATCATCGGCACCGGCAGCACGTGCGCGTTCGGCCCGCCGACGTAGCGGAACAGCGGCAGCCCGGAGGAGTCGGCCGCGGCCCGCGCCACGGCCAGCGACACCCCGAGGATCGCGTTCGCGCCCAGCTTGGACTTGTTGTCGGTGCCGTCCAGGTCGATCATCGCCTGGTCGACCAGCCGCTGCTCGGACGCGTCGAAGCCGAGCAGCGCGGGGCCGAGGTCGTCCAGCACGGCCAGCACGGCCTTCTGCACGCCCTTGCCGCCGTAGCGGCCGGCGTCCTCGTCACGCCGCTCGGCGGCCTCGAAGGCGCCGGTGGAGGCGCCGGACGGGACGGCCGCGCGGGCGATGGTGCCGTCGTCGAGGGCGACCTCGACCTCGACGGTCGGGTTGCCTCGCGAGTCCAGGATCTCGCGGGCTCCGACTGCTTCGATGCTCGCCACGGCACAGCTCCTCGGTCGTTCGGGGGAAGACGGACGTCGGCACCGAGCCTAGTGCCCAGGCCGGATCGGCCCGAGCCCCCACGCCGGGGTGGGGCGGTCAGGGCGTCCGTTCCCCGGACGGGTGGCCCGGCGCCGTCGTACCCTCACGAGACGGCACCACGACGAGGAACCGGCGATGTACCTGAGTCTGCGCGAGGGGCGGAAGACCGAAGGCCCCGCCGGTGGATCCGGCCGGGTCGCCGGCACGGTGCTGCTGCTCGGCCTGGTGAGCCTGCTGACCGACGTGTCCTCGGAGTCCGTGGCCGCCGTGCTGCCGCTCTACCTGACCGGCGCCCTCGGCCTGAGCCCGCTCGCCTACGGGTTCGTGGACGGCGTCTACCAGGGGGCCAGTGCCGTCGTCCGGATCCTCGGCGGCTGGCTGGCCGACCGCGGGGACCACCCGAAGTGGGTGGCGGTCGGCGGGTACGGGCTGTCCGCGCTGACCCGGCTGGCGCTGCTCGCGGTGAGCGGGTTCGCGGCGGTGACCGCCGTGGTCACCGTGGACCGGCTCGGCAAGGGTCTGCGCACGGCCCCGCGGGACGCGATGATCATGGCCGCCTCGGACGACGCCACGCTCGGTCGGGCGTTCGGCACGCACCGTGCGCTGGACACCGTGGGCGCCGCGATCGGTCCCCTGCTGGCGTTCGTCGTGCTCTGGCAGCTGCCGGACTCCTACCACTCCGTGTTCGTGGTCTCGTTCGCCTTCGCGGTCGTGGGTCTCGCGGTGCTGGTGCTCGCGGTGCCCGACCTGAGACCGCGGCGATCCCGAGCGAGGGGCCCAGCGAGCACCCCCACGCCCGCTCCCCGCCCCTCGCTGCGGCTGCTGCGGGACCCGCGGCTGGCCCGGCTGCTGCTCGCCGCGGCGGTGCTCGGCCTGCTGACCGTCGGTGACGGGTTCCTCTACCTGTCGCTGCAGCAGCGCGACGACCTCGCCACGGCCTGGTTCCCGCTGCTGTACGTCGGCACGAACCTGGCGTACCTGGCCCTGGCGATCCCCCTGGGCCGGCTGGGCGACCGGGTCGGGCGGGCCAAGGTCTTCCTGCTCGGGCACGTGGCGCTGCTGGCGTCCTACCTGGCCGCCGCCGGGCCGGTCGGTGGCGCGACCACCCTGCTCTGCCTGCTGCTGCTCGGGACCTACTACGCGGCGACCGACGGCATCCTGGCGGCGCTGTCCGGACGGCTGACGCACCCCGACGTCCGGGCCAGCGGGATCGCCACGGCCCAGACGGTGCAGGCGCTCGCCCGGTTCGCCTCGTCCCTGCTGTTCGGCCTGCTCTGGTTCACCCTGGGCCGCACGCCGGCCCTGCTCGTCGTCGCAGCGGCGCTGCTCGTCGCGCTGCTGGCGCTGGGCCGGCTGGTGCTGCGGCTGGACCGCGGGGGCGCCGCCCCGGTGGCCACGCCGTGAGGGGCCGGCTGGTGGCCCTCGGCGCCGTCGCCGTGCTCGCCGTCGCCGGCACGGGGTGGTACCTGGCCGACGCCCGTTCCGACCTGGACGCGCAGTCCCGGCGGAGCGCCACCGCCACCGCCGACGGCCCGCGGGCCGCCGCCATCGCGGCCGGCCCGCACCTGGTGTTCCGCAGCACCGTGCACGACAGCTCGTACGGCAAGGTGTCGATGGTCGCGCTGGCCGACCCGGCAGGCCCGCGCGCGGTCACCGCCACCAGCTGCGAGCGGGTCGACGCGACGGCGCACCGGGTGCTCTGCCTCGCCCAGGACCGCGGGGTGACGCTGACCTACACCGCCCGGGTCCTGGACGCCGACCTGCACGCCCTGCAACCGTTGGAGCTCAACGGGATCGCGAGCCGGGCGCGGCTGTCCACGGACGGCTCGCTGGCCGCGACGACGGCGTTCGTGTCCGGGCACTCGTACGCCTCGACCACCTTCTCGACCCAGACCCTGGTCACCCGGGTCGGCGGGGCGTCCTACGGCGACCTCGAGCGGTTCACGCTGCGACACCGGGGCCACGAGATCGCCCCGAAGGACCGCAACATCTGGGGGGTGACGTTCGCCGCGGACGACGACACGTTCTACGCGACCGTGGCCTGGGGCGGGCGGACCTGGCTGGCCCGCGGCAGCCTGGCCCACCGAACGCTCACCACCATCCGGTCGGACGCCGAGTGCCCGGCGCTGTCGCCCGACGGCACCCGGGTCGCCTACAAGAAGCGGCTGGGCCTGCCGCAGGGTCAGTGGCGGCTGGTCAGCTACGACCTGGCCACCGGGGTGGAGACCCGGCTGGCCGAGCCCCGCAGCGTCGACGACCAGCTCGAGTGGCTGGACGACGCGACCGTGACCTACGGCCTGCTGCGGGCGGACTCCCGGCAGGCGGTGACCGACGTGTGGGCCGTTCCCGCCGACGGCTCCGGTGCACCGACCCGGCTCGTCGCGGGGGCCTGGTCGCCGTCCGTCGTCCGCTAGACAGGCCGCTCGACGGGCCGCTCGATGCGGGTGACCAGGTCGGCGGTGACGGCGTCCAGGGTGGGTGCGCCGGCCAGCGCCATCACGTGCGCGAGGTCGTCGGTCAGCGTGTCCAGCAGCTCGCGGACCCCAGCCGCTCCACCGGCCGCCAGCGCCCAGAGCACCGGCCGCCCGAGCAGCACCGCCCGGGCTCCCAGCGCCAGGGCGGTCAGCACGTCCAGGCCGCTGCGCAGCCCGCCGTCGACCAGCACCGGCACCCGGTCGCCGACCGCGGCCACCACCTCGGGCAGCGCGACCGCGCTCGGCACCACCCGGTCGAGCTGGCGACCGCCGTGGGTGGACACCACGATCCCGGCGGCCCCCGCGTCGACGCAGCGCGCCGCCTCGTCGCCGCGGAGCACCCCCTTGACCAGCACCGGCAGCCCGGTCAGTGCCGCGAGCTCGGCGACCAGGTCCGTGGTCGCCGACGGCCACTGGTCGGCGGCGTCGGTCGCGGCGTCCGGGCGCAGGTGGGCGCCCGAGTTCACCGCCACCATGTCCTCGATGCCGGGGATGCCGAGGGAGTCCGACAGCGGCTTGCGCCCGACGAAGGGCGTGTCACCGGTGAGCACCAGCGCGGTGGCGCCGGCGTCCCGGGCCCGCACGGCCAGCCCGCGGTGCACTGCGGGGTCGCGCGTCGCGTAGACCTGGAACCACCACGGCCCGGCGGCCGCCTGCGCCACGGACTCCAGCGGCTGGCTGGCCCGTGCCGAGAGCGTCAGCAGGGCGCCGGCGGCCGCGGCGCCGCGAGCCGTCGCGACCTCGCCGTCCGGGTGGGCCAGCCGGTGGTAGGCGGTCGGCGCCACCAGCAGCGGCGTCGCCAGGTGCGTGCCCAGCAGGTCCAGCGACAGGTCGACCGCGGCCACGTCGGTCAGCACCCGCGGCCGCAGCCGGTAGTGGCTCCAGGCGGCCTCGGCCTCGCGCCTCGTCAGCTCGGCCCCCGCGCCGGACTCGTAGTAGGCCAGGGCCTCGGACCCGAGCACCTCGCGCGCCCGGGCGTGCTGGGCGTCCACGAGCGCGCTCACGACCGCTCCCAGACCAGGCGACCGTCGACCAGGGTGAGGTCGACCTGCACGCCGGAGATCTCGTCGGGCGGCACGGCGGTGACGTCGCGGTCCAGCACCACCAGGTCGGCCAGCGCACCGGCGGCGACCCTCCCGCCGTCGTCCCGGTGGGTGACCCGAGCCGAGCCGAGCGTGTACGCCGACAGCGCGGTCACGACGTCCAGCGCCTCGTCGGGCAGCAGCGCCGGGCGGTCGCCGCCCGGCTCACGGCGGGTGACCGCGACCTCGATCGCGGCCAGCGGGTCCGGCGTCGAGACGGGCCAGTCCGAGCCCATCGCGAGCGCCGCGCCGGTCCGCACCAGGCTGGCGAACGGGTACTGCCAGGACGAGCGCACCGGGCCGAGGATCGGGATGTTCAGGTCGTCCATGGCGGCCTCGTGGCAGGCCCACAGCGCCTGGCAGTTCGCGGTCACGCCGAGCGCCGCGAACCGTGGGACGTCGACCGGGTCGACGACCTGCAGGTGCGCGACGTGGTGGCGCAGGTCGGGGACGGCGTCCGGGTCAGCCAGCGCGGCCTCCAGCGCGTCCAGGGACTCCCGGACGGCGCGGTCGCCGATCGCGTGCACGTGCAGCTGGAAACCGTTGCGGGACAGCAGCACCGCTGCGTCGCGCAGCACCTGCGGGTCCACGTACGACAGGCCGCTGCGGGGCTCGCAGGCGCAGCCGGGCAGCTCGACGTACGGCTCGACCAGGCCAGCCGTGCGGCTCTCCACCACGCCGTCCTGCATGACCTTCACGGTCCCGGCGCGGAACCGGCCGTCCGGCACGGCGGCGGCCACGTCGGACCGGCGGCGCACGAGGTCGGCGACGACGTCCGGCAGCCGCTCCGCGGTGGTGCCGCGGGGGAACCACAGGGCCCCGGTGACGCGGGCGGTGAGCAGTCCGCGGGCGGCCACCGCCAGGTACGCCGCGGTCGGGTCGGGGTGGCCGGCGTAGGCCCCGACGATCGCGTCCTGCCAGCCGGTCACGCCGAGGCCGTGCAGGTACCGCTGTGCCTCCAGCAGCCCGGCGACCTGCTCGTCGAGGGTCTCGTCCGGGACGTGCGCGGCGACGAGGTCCATCTCCTCCTCGTGCAGCGTGCCGACGTGGCCGGGGTCCGGCAGCTGGGACGGCGCCACGCCGGCCCGGCGCAACGCCTCGGAGTTCACCCACACCGCGTGGTGGCTGTTGTCACGGAGCATGACCGGGCGGTCCGGCACCGCCTGGTCGAGGGCCGCAGCGGTGGGCAGACCGGCGGCGAAGTACTCCTTGAGCCAGCCGCCGCCGACGATCCAGTCCAGCTCGGGGTGGGCGTCGGCGAACCGGCGGACCCGGTCGAGGGTGTCGGCTGCCCCGGTGGCGCCGGTCAGGTCGCAGCCGAGCCGCTCGACGCCGCCCTGGACCGGGTGCACGTGCGCGTCCGTGAAGCCCGGCAGCACCAGCCGGCCGGCCAGGTCGACCACCTCGGTCGCGTCGCCGACGGCGGCGCGAACCTCGTCGTCCGAGCCGACGGCGAGCACCCGGCCGTCCCGCACCGCAACGGCGGTCGCGCCGGGCAGGACCTTCTCGCCGTCGAACACCACGCCGCCGTGCAGCACCAGGTCAGCCATCCCGGCATCGTGTCACCTGGCGCGCGGACTCGACCGCCCGACGCCCGATCAGGGGCTGACGGCCCGGAAGTCGTCGATGCTCAGCACGACCGGTGCGTTGGTGGACGAGCTCGAGAAGTACGTGTACAGCCCGAGGTACCCGGCGGCCTGCAGAGCCGCGGTGGAGTCCGTCGCCGACACCGTCCAGGCGGCTGGCTCGGGATCGGCCGCCCGCCACAGCTTCGCCCGCAGCGTCGTCGGAGCCGTTCCCAGCACCTGCCAGCGCAGCTTGAGCGGCTCCCCGGCCGTGACCCCACCCGGCAGTGACACGGTCGAGCCCAGCACGGTCTCGGCGGTGTCGAAGCGGGACAGGTTCATCGAGAGCACGTTGCCGGTCAGCCAGCGCAAGCGCAGCCGGTACTCCGCGCCCGACGGGACGTGCCGGGCCCGGAACCACAACGCCGTCCCGCTGCCGGTCCCGTTCTTGTCCATCGACAGGGAGGTGGTCAGGTCGGTGTTCAGCGCGTTGGCCGAACCGAGGTAGGCGTACGGGCCCGCCCCGGGCGTCGCCATCAGCAGCTTGCCGACTCCACCGCTGACGGAGGCCTGGCCGGACGAGCCGGCCGTCCAGTTCCCCCCGGTCTCGGCCTTGCCCCAGCCGCTGGCCACCGTTCGGGTGAAGCCGTCGGACGCGTACGGCGGCGGGGACGCGGACACCGTGACGGAGGTGCTGGCCGTCGCGGTGGCGCCGTCGTCGTCCGTGACCCGCAACGTGACCGGGTACGTGCCGGCGGTCGCGAACGTGTGCCCGCGGGTGGCTCCGGTGTCGGTGGTGCCGTCGCCGAAGGTCCAGTCCCAGGCCGAGATCGTGCCGTCGGGGTCGCTGGATCCGGTGCCGTCGAACGTGCACGTCAGCGCGCTGCAGACCGGGGTCGCGACCGAGGCCGTGGGCGGGCTGTTCACCGGGGTGGTCGAGCGGGTGATGGTGAACAGGTCGCTGAACGCGCCCGTCACCGGGGCGAACCGGGCGGTGAGCTGGTCGCCGTCCGCGACCACGTCGAGGAAGCCGTAGCTCGCGGCGGTGTTCGCGCCCTGGAACTGCGCGAAGTAGGCGGCCTCGGTGTCGGCCGGGTCGACGTCCCGCAGCGGCGTCCCACCGGTGCCGACGGTCGCCAGCACCGTCCCGGCGCCCTTGACCAGCTGGTCGTCGGAGTCGACCACGCAGCTGGCGTTGTAGGCGTTCAGGGTGAGCGACGGGCAGCCGGCGCCGAGCGCCAGCTGCTTGGACCGCTGGTACAGGTGCTCGTGACCGGACAGGATCAGGTCGACCTTCTTCTGCAGCAGCATCGAGATGATCGGTTGCACCGACGCCTCGCAGCCGTACTCGCCGACCGAGACGCAGGGCTTGTGCATGCCGACGACCACCCAGGGGATGCCGCTCGCTCGCGCGCCGTCCACGGCCGCCGCCGTCCACTGGTAGCGCGGCGACCCCACGCTGTAGTCCCAGTTGCCGTCCGAGAAGCCCAGCCCGGCCGAGATCATCACGAACCGCACCGTCGGGTTCGACCGCGGGTAGTCCACGTACCACTGCCGGCCGTAGGTTCCGGTCACCCCGGGCAGCTGGTTGGGCAGGCAGGCGGAGAAGTCGTTGATGTTGCCGTTCAACCCGTTGCTCTCGTGGTTGCCGGAGATCAGCTCGAACGGGAAGCCCGACCCGACCTTGCCGGTGACGAGGTCGCAGAACGCCTGCTCGTTGCCGACGGCGCCGTAGGACAGGTCGCCGAGCGCGAGGTTGAGGTCGGGGGCGTTCGCGTGGATGCCGTCCAGCACCAGGCTCGTGTTCGCCGTGGTCGCGTAGTCGCCGGCCGCGGTGAAGTGCACGGTCGGGGATGCGGCCTGCACCGTGGCGCCGGGTACCGCGAGCATCGCGGCGACCGCGATCACGAGCGTGACGACCACCACGGGACGACGCAGCATGGCTGGCCCCTCTGATCGGGTTCCTGCGCGCTCACCCTGGCACAACCGGGACGCCGCCCGCAGCCGTTCAGCCGAGTTCGAGCAGGGACCGCAGCAGCCGCGGGGACGGCGACCCGTGGGCGAGCAGCGCGTCGTGCACGACGCGGGTCCGGGACTGCGGGCGCGCGGCGCGCAGGTCCGCCGCCAGCGCGGACACCTCGACGTGACCGACGTAGTACGTCGAGAGCTGGGCGCTGGTCAGCAGGGCCCGGCGCCACTTGCCGGCCGCCTCGCCGTCCTCCTGGTGGCCGCGGGTGGTCATCAGCGCCATCGCCTCGGCCTCGGTCATGCCGCGGGTGTGCACCCGCACGTCGAGGATCGCGTTGATGGTGCAGCGCAGCAGCATCTTCAGCTGCTGCATGCGCAGCGCGAGCGCGCCGACCGAGCCGGGCTCCAGCTGCTCGACGAGGTCCGCGACCAGACCCTCGGCGTAGACCGCCCAGCCCTCGACGAACGTGCCGCTGGTCAGGGCCGCGCGCGCGGCCGTCGAACCGCGGAAGCGCCGGGCGTGCGCGAGCTGGAGGACGTGGCCGGGCATGGCCTCGTGCACCGACAGGTTCCGCAGCATGTGGTCGTTGTACTCGCGGTAGAAGGACGCGACGCGCTCGGCGGACCAGCCGTCCGGGGTGGGGGCGACGGCGAAGAACGTGGGCGCCGGGCCACCCGTGGCCAGGTCGGGCTCGAGCGGGCCGGGCGGGTCGCAGTAGGCGACCGCGACGCCGCGGTTCACCTCCGGCATCTCGATGATCTCGACCGGGTCGTCGGGCACGGTGACGAGCTCGTGCTCGCGGACGAGTGCGGTGAGGTCGCTCAGGTGCGCCCGGCAGCGGTCCAGCACGTCGGCATCGGTCACCGGCGCGCCGGCGGCCAGGGCGTCCAGCACCGCGCGGACCCGGCCGGCCGGGTCCGCGTCGACCCCGAGCTGCGGGGCCAGCTGGGCCGCCACCTCGGCGATCCGCTCTTCGACGGCCATCAGGTCGCTCTCCGCGCGGTCCAGCAGGGCGTCCGGTCCGGTCGAGGTGTCCAGCGCGTACCAGAGCCGGGCCGCGTAGGCGCGGTCCCCGAGTCGGGGGTCGCGGTCGGACTCGGGCAGCTGGTCGGCCAGCCAGCCGGCGTGCTCCTCGAGGGCGTCCGCGGCCGCCGTGCGCAGCGCGTCCAGGTCGACGACCGGCGCGCGGGCCAGCAGCGCGTCCACCGGCTCGCCGAGCAGCGACAGCGCGCCGCGGGCCTGCAGGACGGCCGTCTCGACGTGCACCCGCGGCAGCTGCCCGAGCTGGTCACGGACGGTGTGCAGGTACTCCGGGATCGCCGCCAGCCGGGCGGCCAGCGCCCGGACCCGGTCCTCGGGGACGCCGGTGTCGCGGGCCACCAGCGAGTAGATCGCCGGCCCGGGCAGGGACAGCAGCGGGTCCCAGGTCTGCTCGGCCAGGTCGCCGAGGCTCCAGGTGCGGGCGGTGAGCCGGCCGCGCAGCAGCTCCAGGTCGGTCCGGTCCTGCGGGCCCAGCTCGGCGTCGTCGATGTCGTCCAGCGCGCCGGTGGCGTCCGCGAGGTCACCGAGCGTCGCCTGCACGCCATCGGGTGACAGGTCGGGCAGCCGCCGGTCGAACCGGTGGTCACCGAGCGTCGTGGCCCGGACCGGGTCGTGCTCGAGCAGCACGTCCAGCGCCGTCCGGGCGGTCTGCCAGAAGCGTTCGGGCACCGGCGCCGGGCTCATCCGCGGACCTCACGGTCGGGGTGGTCGGGGTGGTCGCGGTGCCGCTGCTCCAGCTCGCGCACCGCGGCGCGCAGGACGGCCTCGGGGTCGCGGCCGTCGACCCTCGCCTGGGCGACGAGGGTGAGCAGGGCGTCGGCGAGGGCGTCGCCAACCGGTTCGGGGACGGCGCCGCCGCCGTCCCGTTCGATCCGGCCGAGCACCTTCTCGGCGCGGGCCAGCGCGGGCAGCGCGGCGGGGATGCCGTCCAGGACGCTCTCGCGGCCCTTCTCGGCCGCCTTGAGCCGATCCCAGTTCTGCTGGACGTCGGACGCCGACGTGCCGCCCGACCCGGCATCGGGGGCGAAGACGTGCGGGTGCCGGCGGACCAGCTTGGCGACGATGCCGGCGGCCACGTCGTCCACGTCGAAGGGCTGCTCGCCCTCCTGCGCCATCCGGGCGTGGAAGACCACCTGCAGCAGGACGTCGCCGAGCTCCTCGCGCACGGCCGCCGGGTCGCCGGACTCCAGCGCCTCGACCGCCTCGTAGGCCTCCTCGATCAGGTACGGCACCAGCGAGGTCGGGGTCTGCTCGGCGTCCCACGGGCAGCCGCCGGGTGAGCGCAGCCGGTCCATCACGGCGACCAGGTCGAGCAGCCGGGAGCCCGGCACGTCGTGGCTGGCGACCAGGATCTCCACGGTCGGCGGGTCGCCGGTGGCCGCGACCCGGGAGAGCTCCATGGCCAGTGCGTCGGTCAGGCCGGGGTCGGCGTCCGGCGAGCCGAGCCAGACCAGGGTCGCGGTCGCCGCCCGCTGCACGAGCGCGCGGGCCCGGGAGGCGACGTCCGGCGACTCCTCCACCCGGACGTCGATCCCGGCCTCGGCGACGGCCTCGGGCAGCGCGTCCGCCGGGTCGGCGCAGAGCACCAGGTCGGCGGCGTCGAGCGCCTGCCAACCGCCCCGGCTGAGCAGGCCGGGCGCGACCCGCGGTGAGGCGACCAGCAGCACGAGCTGGCCGCCCGCCAGCTGGTCCTCCTGCAGTGGGCTGGTCAGGGCTGACCGGGGTTCGTGGACTCGGTCGGCTCGGACTTCGGGACCACCCAGTTCGGCGGGGCGTCCACGATGGACATCTGCTGGACGTCGAAGGTGCCGTAGCGGGGGCTCAGCTTGGGGTCGGCGGCGCCGATGTCCTTCTGCACCTGGGCCAGTGCCTCGCTGGCGCCGGCCTGCTGCATCTTCTGCAGGGCGGTGAAGGTGCGCAGCACCAGGATCGAACCCGGGTCCGGGGTGGTCGTCTTCGGCAGCAGCTTGGCGGCCTCCTGGTTGCTGACCCCGTTGCCGGTGGCCTGCGCCGCGGACAGCACCCACGGCGAGATCACCAGGTAGTACAGCACCGTGCGCTCCAGGCCGTCGCCCTGAGCCAGCTGCGGGTTGCCCTCGCGGATGCCCTGGCTGGAGTCGTTCACCTGCTGGCTGGTGATCCGCCGGTCCCCCACGATCGCGGCGGCGCCGGCCTTGGCCGGGGTGCACGCGGACACCGCGAGCCCCAACGCCACGGCCACCACCGCGGCTCGTAGCCCGCTCCGCCCCACGACGCTTCTGGTGTCGAACACCGCTGTCCCTTCGCTGCCCTGATGCCTGACGGGCCGCGAGGCTGTGCCCCGACCTGCCCGTGCCGCGCCCACAGCCTAAGACCTCGGAGCCCGGGACTGGACGCCACCCGACCCCGGACGATGGAATTGGCCGTCGCAGCGATCGAGCGCACCGAACGGCAGGAGGCTCGTGAACCACCCGAAGGACGCTCCCGTGCTGTCCCCCACCGACCTCGAGCTCGCCGACCTCGCCCTCGTCCTGCTCGGCGTGCGGCTGCCGTTCCGCCGGCTCGGCGGCACGCTGGCCGACCCTGACGAGGGGGCCGGCGGTGCCGAGCACCAGGTCGGGCTCGCGCTGCCCGACCCGCAGGCCACCGCCGCGGTCCGGGCCGGTCAGGTGCTGCTGGCCGACCGGCAGGGCATCCCGGTCGCGGCGCTGGACGACGTCCGCGGCGAACCGGGCGGGATCCGTGGCCGCGTGCGAGCGCTGGCCGCCGCCATCCGGACCGAGCACCCGGCGTCCGGCCCCGCCGTCCCCGCCGTCCCTGCCGTCCCCGCCGTCCAGGCCGTGCTAGCCGGACGACCCTTCCTCGCCGACGAGCCGGCACCTGACGTCGCGCTGGTGCTCGTGCCGACCGGCGGCGCCACCCCCGACGGGATGCCGTCGCGGACCCTGCGGGAGGCGGTCCGCGCCGGACTCCCCACCGGTTCGGCGACCCGGCTCGCCGAGGTGCCCTTCGCGTTCCGCGACCCGGCCAGCGACCGGGCGCTGGCCGATGCCGTCGGCCGGGCGTTCGGCGCGGCACGCACGGAGGTGCTCGGCGCGGGCGACGCCCGCTGGCGCGAGGTCCTCGGCCGGCTCGACCGGGCAGACCCGCTGCCGACCACGCTGGTGGCGGCCGACGTCGCGACCCACCTGGAGCGCTGGCGACCGCCGCCGTCCCGGCGCGGGCTGGTGGTGATGTTCACCGGGCTGTCCGGGTCGGGCAAGTCCACGCTGGCCGCGGCGCTGGCCGACCACGTCCGCGACCGCACCGAGCGCACGACCAGCGTGCTGGACGGCGACGAGGTCCGCCGGCTGCTGTCGGCCGACCTGGGGTTCGACAAGGCGGCCCGCGAGACGAACGTGCGCCGGATCGGCTTCGTCGCGAGCCTGGTCGCCGAGCACGGCGGGGTCGCGGTCTGCGCACCCATCGCGCCGTACGCGGCCACCCGGCAGGAGGTGCGGCAGCGGGTGGAGCAGGTCGGCGACTTCCTGCTGGTGCACGTGGCGACGCCCCTGGAGGTCTGCGAGGAGCGTGACGTCAAGGGGCTCTACGCTCGCGCCCGGGCCGGCCTGGTGCCGCAGTTCACCGGGATCAGCGACCCCTACGAGGAGCCGGACGACGCGGACGTCGTCGTCGACACCTCCCGGCTCACCGAGCAGCAGGCGCTGGACGTCGTCCTGGCGCACCTGCGCGCCGGTGGCTGGCTGAGCTGAGCAGCCGGGTCAGCCGGCCGAGGTGATCATGCCGGCCGCGACGGTCCGGTTCGTGGCCTCGTCGACCAGCACGAACCCACCCGTCGTCCGGTTGCGCGAGTACTCGTCGGTCATCAGCGGGGCGGTGGTGCGCAGCCGCACCCGGCCGACCTCGTTGAGCGACAACGAGTCCGCGCTCTCGTCCCGGTGCAGCGTGTTCACGTCGAGCCGGTACTGCAGGTCGCGGACGACGGCCCGCGCGGTCCGGGTGGTGTGCTTGATCGCGTACTTGCGGCCGACCTGCAGCGAGGCCGACTCGTCCATCCAGCAGACCATCGCGTCCAGGTTCTGCGCCGCCACGGGCGCGTTGCGCGGCCGGCAGATCATGTCCCCGCGCGAGACGTCGATCTCGTCCTCGAGCCGGATCGTCACCGACATCGGCGGGTAGGCCTCGTCGACCTCGCCGTCCGCGGTGGCCACGGAGGCGATCCGGGTGGTGAAGCCGGACGGCAGCACCATCACCTCGTCGCCCTTCTTGATCACCCCGCCGGCGACCTGCCCGGCGTACCCGCGGTAGTCGTGCCAGGCGTCCGACTGCGGGCGGATCACGTACTGCACCGGGAACCGGACGTCGATCAGGTTCCGGTCGCTGGCCACGTGCACGTTCTCCAGGTGGTGCAGCAGGCTGGAGCCCTCGTACCAGGGCATGTTCGGCGAGCGGGTCACCACGTTGTCGCCCTTGAGCGCGGACACCGGGACGACCGTCAGGTCGGGGATGCGCAGCTTGGTGGCGAACGCGCGGAACTCGTCGTGGATCCGGTCGTACACCTCCTGCGAGTAGTCGACCAGGTCCATCTTGTTGATGCACAGCACCAGGTGCGGCACCTCGAGCAGCGTGGCCAGGAACGCGTGTCGGCGGCTCTGCTCGAGGATGCCCTTGCGGGCGTCCACCAGCACCAGCGCCAGGTCGGCGGTCGAGGCGCCGGTGACCATGTTGCGGGTGTACTGGATGTGCCCGGGGGTGTCCGCGATGATGAACGTGCGCTTGGGGGTGGCGAAGTACCGGTAGGCGACGTCGATCGTGATGCCCTGCTCGCGCTCGGCCCGCAGGCCGTCGGTGAGCAGCGCCAGGTTGGTGTGCTCGTCGCCGCGCTCGCGGCTGGCCCGCTCGACCGACTCGATCTGGTCCTCGAACACGGTCTTGGTGTCGTAGAGCAGCCGGCCGATCAGCGTCGACTTGCCGTCGTCCACCGAGCCCGCCGTGGCGAAGCGCAGGATGTCCATCAGAAGTAGCCCTCCCGCTTGCGGTCCTCCATGGCGGCCTCGCTGAACTTGTCGTCGCCGCGGGTCGCGCCGCGCTCGGTGACCCGGGTCGCCGCCACCTCGGCCACGACCTCCTCGACCGTGGCGGCGTCGCTGAGCACCGCGGCGGTCAGGCTGGCGTCGCCGACCGTCCGGTAGCGCACCCGCTCGACGCGGACCGGCTCGCCGGCCTTGGGCTGGCAGACCTCGTGGACGCCGAACAGCATCCCCGCGCGCTCGAACACCTCGCGCTCGTGCGCGTAGTAGATGGACGGCAGCTCCAGGCCCTCGCGGGCGATGTACTGCCAGATGTCGAGCTCGGTCCAGTTGGACAGTGGGAAGACCCGGATGCTCTCGCCGGCGTGGATCCGACCGTTGTAGAGGCTCCACAGCTCGGGACGCTGGTTCTTCGGGTCCCACTGACCGAAGTCGTCGCGGAACGAGAAGATCCGCTCCTTGGCGCGGGCCTTGTCCTCGTCGCGGCGGGCCCCACCGAAGATCGCGGTGAACCGGTGCTTCTCCAGCGCCTCCAGCAGCACCGGGGTCTGGATCCGGTTGCGGGTGCCGTCCGGCGGCTGGACGACCGAGCCGTTGTCGATGGCCTCCTGCACGCTGGCCACGATCATGGGGACGCCGAGCTGGTCGACCCGGTGGTCACGGAAGGCCAGCACCTCGGCGAAGTTGTGGCCGGTGTCGACGTGCATCACCGGGAACGGGATGCGGGCCGGGTAGAACGCCTTCTCGGCCAGCCGGAGCATGACGATGGAGTCCTTGCCGCCGGAGAACAGGAGCACCGGCCGCTCGAGCTCGGCCACCACCTCGCGGAAGATGAAGATCGCCTCGGCCTCGAGGGTCTGCAGCTGGGTCAGCTGGTACCTCGTCGCGTCGTCCACGGTCAGTCCACCTCGGGCAGGTAGGCGCGGAGCTCGGTGAGCAGGAGCTCCGCGATCTCGGGCCGGCAGACCAGCAGGTCCGGCAGCAGAGGATCACGTCGGTTGTACCTCAAGGCACTGCCGTCCAGCCGCGACGTCCACAGACCGGACGAACGGCACACCGCGACGGGCGCGGCCGAGTCCCACTCGTACTGACCGCCGGCGTGCACGTAGGCGTCTGCGGCGTCGTCCAGGACGGCCGTGGCCTTCACCCCGGCGCTGCCCATCGGGACGAGCTCGGCGCCGATCCGCTCGGCGAGGGCGCCGACGAACGCCGGTGGGCGGCTGCGGCTGACCGCCAGCCGGATCGGTGCGGGGAGCCCGGTCGGACGTCGGGCCGGTACGTCGGTGCCGAACGTGACGCCGCGTGCGGGCAGCGCGACCGCCCCGGCCACCAGCTCGTCGCGCTGCCAGAGTGCGACGTGCACGGCCCAGTCGGTGCGGCCGGCCTCGGCGAACTCGCGGGTGCCGTCCAGCGGGTCGACGATCCAGACCCGCTCGCTGCTCAGCCGGGCTGCGTCGTCCTCACCCTCCTCGCTGAGCACCGCGTCGCCTGGGCGCTCCTGCTGCAGCCGGCCCAGCAGGTGCTCGTGCGAGCGCGCGTCGCCGTCCGCCGCCAGCTCGCGTCCGGTGAGCCCCTGCTCCCGGACGTCCAGGAGCAGCCGCCCCGCCTCGTCCGCCAGCCCGCGAGCGAGCTCGGCGTCGCGGCGGTGGTCAGGCACGGCACGAGCGTAGGCAACCGGAGCGGCCGAGCACCTGCTCGCACGGCCGCCGTCCACATGTCGGACGGTGGGGCTCAGCCGCCGCTCGCTGAGGCGGCGGCGCCGACCGAGTCCAGCAGCACGGCGTCGACCACGTCGCGGGCCCAGCGCAGCACCTCCTCGTCGCGCAGCGGGCGACCGCCGATCCGCGCCGTGGTCGGCTTCGGCACCATCATCGCGCGCACCGCCGGCCGGACCAGCGAGCCCGGGTAGAGCCGGGTCAGCCGCAGCTGCTGGCTCTCGCGCAGCTCCACCGGGGCGAAGCGGATGTGGTTGCCCTGCACCGCCACGTCCGTGAGCCCGGCCCGCCGGGCGTGCACCCGCAGCCGCGCGACGTCCAGCAGGTTCTGCACCGGCTGCGGCGGGGTGCCGTACCGGTCGACCAGCTCGTCCTTGACCGCCTCGACGGCCTGCTCGGTGTCGGCCTCGGCCAGCTTCTTGTAGGCCTCCAGCCGCAGCCGCTCCCCCGGCACGTACTCGTGCGGCAGGTGCGCGTCGACCGGCAGCTCGACCTTCATCTCGGCCGGGGCCTGCTCGCCGTCGCCGCGGTACTCGGCGACGGCCTCGCCGACCAGGCGCACGTACAGGTCGAAGCCGACCCCCGCGATGTGCCCGGACTGCTCGCCGCCCAGCAGGTTGCCGGCCCCGCGGATCTCGAGGTCCTTCATCGCCACCTGCATGCCGGAGCCCAGGTCGGTGTGCTGGGCGATCGTCTGCAGCCGGTCCAGCGCCGTCTCGGTGAGCGGCTTCTCGGGCGGGTACAGGAAGTAGGCGTAGGCCCGCTCGCGGCCGCGGCCGACCCGGCCGCGCAGCTGGTGCAGCTGGGACAGGCCGAAGTTCTCCGCCCGCTCGAGGATCAACGTGTTGGCGTTGCTGATGTCCAGGCCGGTCTCGACGATCGTCGTGCAGACCAGCACGTCGAACTTCTTCTCCCAGAAGTCGACGACCACCTGCTCGAGCTTGTGCTCGCCCATCTGGCCGTGCGCGGTGGCGATCCGCGCCTCGGGGACCAGCTCGCGCAGCCGGCTGGCGGCCTTCTCGATCGAGCTGACCCGGTTGTGGATGTAGAACACCTGGCCGTCGCGCAGCAGCTCGCGCCGGATCGCCGCACCGATCTGCTTCTCGTCGTAGCCCCCGACGAAGGTGAGCACCGGGTGGCGCTCCTCCGGAGGCGTTGCGAGAGTGGACATCTCGCGGATCCCGGTGACGGCCATCTCGAGCGTGCGCGGGATCGGCGTGGCGCTCATGGCGAGCACGTCCACCGCCGTGCGCATCGCCTTCAGCTGCTCCTTGTGCTCGACGCCGAAGCGCTGCTCCTCGTCGACCACGATGAGGCCGAGGTCCTTGAACCGGAAGTCGGTGGTCAGCAGGCGGTGGGTGCCGATGACCACGTCGACGCTGCCGTCGCGGATGCCGTCCTTGACGGCCGCGGCCTCCTTGTCGGACTGGAAGCGGGACAGCGCCTTCACCACGACCGGGAAGTTGGCGTAGCGCTCGGAGAAGGTGTTGAAGTGCTGCTGCACCAGCAGGGTGGTCGGCACCAGGATCGCGACCTGCTTGCCGTCCTGCACCGCCTTGAACGCCGCACGCACCGCGATCTCGGTCTTGCCGTAGCCCACGTCGCCGCAGATCAGCCGGTCCATCGGGACCGAGCGCTCCATGTCCGCCTTGACCTCGTCGATGGTGACCAGCTGGTCCGGGGTCTCGACGTAGGCGAAGGCGTCCTCGAGCTCGCGCTGCCACGGCGTGTCCGCGCCGAAGGCGTAGCCGGGCGAGGCCATCCGGGCCGAGTACAGCCGGATCAGCTCGCCCGCGATCTGCTTGACCGCCTTGCGCGCGCGACCCTTGGTCTTCGCCCAGTCGCCGCCGCCCAGCTTGTTGAGCGTGGGCGCCTCGCCGCCGACGTACTTGGTCACCTGGTCGAGGGAGTCGCTCGGCACGAACAGCCGGTCCGCCGGCTGGCCCCGCTTGCTCGACGCGTACTCGATCACCAGGTACTCGCGGGTCGAGTCCGCCACGGTGCGCTGCATCATCTCGACGAACCGGCCGACGCCGTGCTGCTCGTGCACGACGTGGTCGCCCGGCCGCAGCTGCAGCGGGTCGACGACGTTGCGCCGGCGCGACGGCATCCGGCGCATGTCCTTGGTGGACTGGCCCGCCGTCCCGGTCAGGTCCGTCTCGGTGACCAGCACGAGCTTGACCCCCGGGGCCACGAAGCCGCGGGCCAGCCGACCGGTCGTCACCTCCACCATGCCGGCGGCGGGCTCCTGGTCGTCCAGCGACGCCGTCAGCCGGGACGGCACCTCGCGCTCGCCGAGCACCTCGACGACGCGCTGGGCCAGGCCGCCGCCCTCGCTGACCACCACGACGCGCCAGCCGGACGACGTCCAGGACGCCAGGTCGTCCAGCGCGCGGACCGTGTCGCCGCGGTAGGAGTCCACGTCGTGCGCATCCAGGCTGAGCGCGAGCGCCCCGCCAACCGACCCGCCGTCGTCCGACCGGACGTGGTCCCCACCGCTGGCCGTCTCGGAGTCGACCGCGAAGGGCCCGACGGTCCACCACGGGACGTCCACCGCGAGCGCGTGCTCGCGGACGTCGGCGAGCTCGCGGAAGGACGCCGTGCCGAGCACCGCCTCCAGGTCGATCGGGGTGACGTTGCCGGCCGACGCGTTGGCCCAGCTCGCGTCCAGGAACTCGACGCTCGTGGCGACCAGGTCGTGGGCCCGCGCGCGGACGCGCTCGGGGTCGCAGACCAGCACCATCGCCCCCTCGGGCAGCACGTCGACGAGCAGTTCCATGCGGTCCACCAGGGCGGGGGTGAGCGACTCCATGCCCTCCACCGCGATGCCCTCGGACACCTTCGCCAGCAGGTCGGCGACGCCCGGCAGCTGCGGCACGAGCGCGCGGGCCCGTTCGCGGACGGCGTCGGTGAGCAGCAGCTCGCGGCAGGGGGGCGCCCACAGCCCGTGCTCGGCGATCTCCAGGCTGCGCTGGTCGGCGACCGCGAAGTAGCGGATCTCCTCGACCGTGTCGCCCCAGAACTCGACCCGCAACGGGTGCTGCTCGGTCGGCGGGAAGACGTCCAGGATGCCGCCGCGCAGGGCGAACTCACCGCGCCGCTCCACCAGGTCGGTGCGGGCGTAGGCGGCGCCGGCGAGGGCTCGGGCCACGTCCTCGAGGTCGGCCGTGTCACCCGTCGCCAGCCGCACCGGCTCCAGGTCGCCGAGGCCGGCCACGATGGGCTGCAGCACCGCGCGGACCGGGGCGACCACGACGGATACGGGGCCGGCGGTGGGGTCGGACGGGTCCGGGTGCGCCAGCCGGCGCAGCACGGCGAGCCGGCGCCCGACCGTGTCGCTGCGCGGGCTCAGCCGCTCGTGCGGCAGCGTCTCCCACGACGGGAAGTCCACGACCCGGTCACCGGGCAGGAAGCAGGACAGCGCCGAGGCGAGGTCCTCCGCCTCACGGGTGGTCGCGGTGACCACGAGCAGCGGGCGGCCGGCCGCGGTCGGGTCCGACGAGGCCAGCGCGCTGGCGACCAGCGGCCAGGCCCCGGCCGGCGCGGACAGGTCGAGCGTGCGGACGCCGCCGGAGCGGGCGAGGTCGCGGGCCTGCGCCAGCGCGGCGTCGGCCAGCAACGGCGGGAGGATCGAGCTCAGGCTCATGAGTCCCTCAGCCTATGCGGGACCGCTGACAAACCCCGCATCCGCCCCCCGGGCCACCCACCCGCATGGAAGGATCGACCCGACCGGCGGACGAGCTCGGGGTGGCGACCAGAGGTGGGCATGGGGACGACAGTGCTGGTCACGCACCCCGGCGCGGACCTGTACGGCTCGGACCGCGTCATGGTCGAGACCGTGCGTGGCCTGCTCGAGCAGGGCGCTCGCGTCGTGGTCACCCTGCCGACCCCCGGCCCGCTGACCGAGCTGCTGGGCGAGCTCGGCGTCGAGGTCGTGTTCACCCCGACGCCGGTGCTGCGCAAGGCCTACCTGTCACCCACCGGGCTGCTGCGGCTGCTCGCGGCCACCGCGGCCGCCGTGCCGGCGGGGATGCGGCTGCTGCGCCGGGTCCGGCCGGACGTCGTCTACGTCAGCACGATCACGGCTCCGCTCTGGCTCGTGCTGGCGCGCCTGGTGCGGGCCGACGTGGTCTGCCACGTGCACGAGGCGGAGCGGTCGGCGCGGCCCGTGGTCCGCCGGGCGCTGGTCGCCCCGCTGCTGCTCGCGCACCGCCTCGTGGTCAACAGCCAGTTCAGCGCCGACGTCCTGGCCGATACCTTCGGCCGCCTCGAGCGCACCAGCGAGGTCGTCTACAACGGCATCCCCGGCCCGGCGGACGTCACGCCCCTGCGGGCGGACGTCACGGACGAGCTGCGCGTGCTGTACGTCGGGCGGCTGTCCGAGCGCAAGGGCGTGGACGTGGCCGTGGCCGCGGTCGGGCTGCTCAACCAGTCCGGGCACCGGGCCCGTCTGGGCATCGTCGGTGCGGTCTTCCCCGGGTACGAGTGGTACGAGCAGCAGCTGGGCGAGCAGGTGGCCCGGCTCGCCCTGACGGACCGCGTCACCTTCCACGGCTTCAGCTCCGACGTCTGGACCCTGCTGGCCGGCGCCGACGTCCTCGTCGTCCCGTCCCGCCTGGACGAGCCGTTCGGCAACACCGCGGTCGAGGGGGTGCTCGCCGGACGGCCGGTCGTCGCCTCGGCGACCAGCGGGCTGCTCGAGGCGGTCGAGGGGCTGAAGGCCACCCGCAGCGTCCCGCCCGCCGACCCACAGGCCCTCGCCGACGCCCTCGCCGAGCTGGTCGGGGACTGGCCGCAGGTCCTGGCCCAGATGCCGGACGACGTCGCCGAGGCCGCCCGCCGCTACTCGCCGCGCCGCTACCGCGAGCACGTGGCCCGCGTCGTGCTCGGACCGGTCAACCGTGGAGGTTCCGGCAAACCGCCACGGCGCGAGCAGGGCGGCAGTTAGCCTTCGACGGTGCAGGCCACTGATCTCGAGGCCGTCGATGCCGACGACGACCTCGCCACCCGCGGGCGCTCCTGGGCGCGTCTGGCGATCAAGATCGTCCTCGGTCTGCTGCTCGCGCTCGTCGTCCTGCTCGTCCTCGAGGGGATCGTGGCCGGCCTGGCGCTGCGGTCGGCGCAGGCGGACGGCGACCGGGTCAAGGCCGCACTGAAGGCGGAGGACATCTCGGGTGCCGGCGACGGCATCGTCTCGTTGTCCCGACACCTGACCATTGCGACGAAGGCGCTGGCCGGGCCGCAGTGGCTGGTGCCGCAGGCCGCGCCGTACTACGGGGACGACCTGAAGGCGGTCCGCCGCACGGTCTTCGCGCTGCACGACACGGTGGATGGCACCGTCGACCCCCTGCTCGGCGTGGTCGGCACCCTGCAGGACCGCGCGCGCCGCCCCGACGGCAGCATCGACTCGGACCGGCTGGCGGTGCTCCGCGCCGACGTCGAGCGCGCGAAGCTTCCGGCCGCACACTCGGCCCAAGCCGTCGACGAGATCAACCTGCAGGGCGTCGCCGAACCGCTGCGCGGCCCGATCGAGAAGGCGCGCAACGCCGTCGACCTGGTGAACTCCTCGGTCGCCACGGCGGCGGACGGTCTGGTCGTCGCCGCGCAGGTGCTCGGCGCGGACGACCCGAGCGGCATCCTGGTCGGCGTCCAGAACCCGTCCGAGGCCCGCGGGACCGGCGGCATCATCGGCGCCCTGGCGGTCATCAAGGCCGACCGCGGCCGTCTGGACCTGGTGCGCACCGACGTGAACGACGACGTCATCCCCTACAAGACGCCGACCGACGAGCTGCCGCGCGACCTGGTCGCGCTCTACGGACCCCAGCTGCGCGACGTCCGCAACAGCAACCTGTCCCCCGACTTCACCCGGGCGGCCCCCCTGCTCGCCGCGAGCTTCCGGCGCTACACGAGCCAGAGCGGGGGCCAGAGCGCACCGACCAGCAGCACCATCGTGAGCATCACCCCCCGTGCCCTGGCCCGGCTGCTCGAGGTCACCGGCCCGGTCAAGGTGGCCCGAGGTCCGCAGATCACCTCGCAGAACGCCGCGGACCTGTTCGGCGCCGACATCTACCGCACGATCCCGGACACCACGGTGCGCAACGCCTACGTGCAGGACGTCCTGAAGTCGGTCTTCGGCAAGCTCACCACCAGCAACGTGGACGGCGTCAAGCTCGTGCAGGCGTTGCGGGACGCCACCTCGCAGGGTCAGCTCATGGCCTGGAGCCCCGTCGGGTCCGTCCAGCAGGCCCTGTCGAACCTGGGCGCGGACGGCGGCCTCGGCAAGCCCGACGGCAGCACGGCCCGGGTCTCGCTCGTGAACACGGACGCCTCGAAGCTCGACTACTGGGATCGGGTGTCCATCGACCTCGCGCCCGGTCGCGCGCTGGACGTGTCGGTGCGCAACGAGGCACCTGCGACGGTCGCCGGCTACGCCCAGAACCATCTGCCGGGCGCCGACCCGACGACCCACCAGGTCGTCGTCCAGGTGCACCTGCCCCCGACCGTGTCGGTCCGCGGCGCCCAGCTCGACGGCAAGCCCGTGGCGTTCGGCGCGGGCACGGAGCGTGGGTGGAACGTCCTGCGCGTGACCATGACGATCCCGCGCGGTGAGCACCGGACCCTGACCGTGTCGCTCGGCGGCGGCCAGGGGATGACCACCGTGGTGCCGCCCGTGACGTCCTCACCCACCGTGGTGAAGGTCGCCGGGCAGCGCGTGCCGTAGCGCGTCCGGCGAACCTTCCACTACGCAGCGTCATTCTTTGGCCCTCTTCGGGGGTATGCCTGCGGGTGGAGCACTACGCCATGTAGCGTTGTCCTTGTTCCACTGGGTTGTTGTCCACGCTTGAGTCAAGGGGTTCAGATCATGCGCAGCACGCTTCGTCGTTCCGCCGCCGCAGCGGTGCTCTGCGGTGTGGCCGTCCTCGGCGGGCCCGCAGTGGCCAACGCGGCAGACAACGACTACCCGGCACCGACACCGTCCGCCACGGTGAGCGTGCTTCCGTCGTCCTCGACGGCGCCGACCGTGCAGAGCTCGAACGCCGACAGCCCGGCGCTCGCGTACACGGGTACGGACGTCGCCATCTGGCTGGCCGCTGGTGTCGGCCTGACCGCCGGCGGTGCGTTCCTGGTGGCCGCCACGCGCAAGCGAGGCGCCCGCGCCTGACCCACCCACAGCAATGCCGATGCCCGGCCGGTGACTAGTCACCGGTCGGGCATCGCGCTGTTTGCGTGCTGGGCCGCCTGGGTGAACTCAAGATCATCCGACTACAGGGTGGGGGTGACTAGACCGTTGCCCTGCTATGGCCGAGAGCACGCGCCCCACTCGTGATTCAGCAGCGCCGACCGTCACCGTGGTCGCGCACGTCGTGCGCCTGCCGCGGCCCGGGGGGCGCCTGGCGTCCGCGCTCGCCCGGCTCGCCCCCGCCGTGGCCGGGGTCAGCGTCGTCGGGGCCCTGCTGGTCGGGACCGTGGGGTCCGGCGAGGCGGCGGCCCCTGCGCTGCCGCTGCCGCAGGCCGAGCTCGCGTCCTCGACGACGCTGGAGCTGTCCAGCACGGTCGCATCGGACACCTTCTCCCGCGTTCGGCGCAGCAGCTGGGGCTCGGCCACGACCGGCGGAGCCTGGGTCCTGCAGGGCAAGCACGACTTCTCCGTGGGCGGCGCCACCGGCGGCGTCGTCGTCCGCACCGGATCAACTCGTCGGGCCTACCTCAGCGGGACCCACGAGCGGGACAGCGAGACCACCGTCGTCTTCAAGGTCACCTCCCTGCCCACCAGGGGGAACGGCACCTGGGTGGGCATCACCTCCCGGCAGCACGGCACCATCACCTACATCCAGCGGGTCCGGGTCGCCCAGGGCGGCGTGCTCCAGCTCCAGACCTCACGGGCCAACAGCCGGGACCAGCTGACCACGGTCGGTCGCACGGTCACGCTCGCGACCCGAGCCAGGGCCGGCACGTACTACGTGCTGCGCGCCCGCGTGTCCGGCACCTCCCCGGTCAGCCTGGCCAGCAAGCTGTGGAAGCTCGGCTCGGCCACTCCCGCCTGGCAGGCGACCGGGACCGACCAGAGCGCTGCGCGCCTGACGGCCACGGGGGCGTCCGGTCTCGCCTTCTACACCTCGGCGCTGTCCCGGGCGAACGGCGTCCGGGTCACCTCCCTGAGCGTGCGCCGCCTGGTGACCGTCGTCCACCCCGCTCCGCAGCCCACGCCGACGACCAGCTCGTCGCCCACGAGCACGGCCACGACGTCCCCGACCACGTCCCCGACCACGTCCCCCACGACGTCCCCCACGACGTCCCCCACGAGCCCGAGCACCAGCACGTCCCCCACGACGTCCCCCACGAGCACGGCCACCACCTCGACCACCAGCACCCCGTCAGCCAGCACGACCAGCGCGACCGCCGTGCCGGCGGGTAAGCCGGGGGCGTCGAACACCGGGGTGCCGGCTGGTACGGCGCTGAC